>JBFMAE010000096.1:0-11104 GCA_040756085.1 Thermodesulfobacteriota bacterium
AGAGGAGAACGGCAAAGACCATCGAGAGAATGGCCAGGGGGAGTGTCACCTCAAGACGCGTGAAGATCAACGAGCGGATCGGGATATCATAGTTAATGGAGCGCCCCATATCTCCCAGGGCAAGATGTTTCATATAGGCGAGGTACTGAACGATCGCTGGCCGGTCCAATCCCAGTTCCTGCCGTAACTTCTGCAGGGTTTCAGGCGTGGCATGGATGCCAAGAATGACCTGGGCAGGGTCACCGGGGATCACCATGAGGACGGCAAAGATGACCATCGAGACGAGGAAGAGCGTTAAAAAAAGGACGATGGTTCGTTTGAGGAGAAAGGCTGCCATTATTTAAATCAATGACAAATGACAAAGCTCAAATTTCAAAAATGTAGGTCTATTTGAATCTTTGTTTTTGATATTTGAACTTTGGATTTGATTTGTCATTTGAACTTTGAAATTTGACATTGATTTGAAAACTATCTACTTCTGTATCCAGACCTCGGTCACATCGACGGCGGTCATGGGATAATCTCTCCACCAGTTCATGACCTCTTTCTTCATGGTGGGAAGGCTGGGCAACACAAATAGAAACCCGTTCACCGCATCCTCTGTGATGATCTTCTGGCAGGCAACATAAAGTTCCTTGCGGACTTTGAGATCTGCCTCCATCTCGGCTTTCTTCAGTGTCTCCTGAAATTTCGGGCTGTCATAACGAAAGTAATATTTGGGATTGGCATAGATGTTGATATCGAATGGTTCGGCATGACCGATGACCGTAAGATCGAAGTCAGCGTTCTTAAAGACCCGGTCAATCCACTGCCCCCACTCGGTCAATTCAATCTTCAATCTGATACCCACCTGGGAGAGCATGTCTGCGATGATCTCGCCAGAACGTTTCGCATAGGCATACCGTTCCGGAACTTTGATCACCGCTTCAAAACCGTTCGGATAGCCGGCCTCGGCGAGAAGCTGTTTGGCCTTCTCAGGCTGATAGGGATAGGTCGATGTCAGATCGATATAATAAGGATTGCCCGGATCCATGTGGCTTCCGATGGGAACACCGTAACCGGACATCGCCCCTTTAATCAGAGCACTTCGATCGATGGCATGTGCCATGGCCCTGCGGACACGGACATCGGTGAAGGGCTTTCTCGAATTGTTCGTCGAGAGGATTACCTCTGTGGTGGTGTAGCCGTTGAGGACTTTGAACTTGGGATCCCTTTCAAGGAGGAGTGCATTTTCAGGACTGACATCATAGGCAATGGCATCGATGTCACCGGCCTTGAGGCTTGCGATCTGAGCACTCGGGTCTCCGATAAATTTGAAGGTGACCTTATCGAGATAGGGAATACCCTTCCGGTGATAGTCCTCAAATCGGGTCAGAGTGATGCGGTCTCCTCTTACCCATTCCACAAACTTGAACGGCCCTGTTCCGACAGGTGCACTCTTAAGTTTGTCCACCGCCTGCTTGTTGACGATGATGGAGTCCGGCCTGGCAAGATTGAATAAAAACATCGAATTGACATTTTTCAGTTTAATCTTCACCGTATGGCTATCCACTATCTGCACCGAATCAATATCTCTATAATATTCTCGGTGGGCCGTGGCGGTCTTTTCGTCCATCAACCTCTCAAAAGTGAACTTAACATCCTCTGCATCAAAAGGTTTTCCATCATGGAACTTGACGCCTTTTTTCAGGAGGAAGGTATACTCCTTCCCATCCTTTGAGATCTTATAATCTTTGGCCAGAGCGGGGACGATTTTCCCATTCCGATCGATCTTGACCAGCCCTTCCAATACGTTGCTGTAAACGACCCGCGGGATGGCTGCAGAAGTGGCAATGGTCGGGTCCAATCCCGGAGGCTCCACGCCCTGGGCGATCGTCAGGGATCCTCCGTAGGCAGGCTTCGACTGGGCGTGGGTGACCGGTGCCAAAAGAACAATTGTTAACAAGATCGAACATAGAAAAATAATTCTCTTCATCTCTTCCTCCTTCTTAATCCCCCCAACCCCCCTTTAACAAAGGGAGGAAAGGTGTGGATTTAATGATGCTTGGCATATTATCCGAATCATCTTTAATTGTCAAACGGCGCAAGAGGGTGAAACTTCTGCAAAGGCCCGGTCCATGATGTGAATGGCCCGGTCGATGTCTTCTTTCTCAACGGTGAGCGGCGGCGTGATCCGGATGACATTGCCATAGAGACCGCCCTTTCCGATGAGAAGCCCTTCCTCCTTCGTCTTTTCGAAAAACTCCAAGACCAGATCCGAAGCAGGTTCCTTCTTCGCTTTGACGATCTCCATCCCTTGAATCAGCCCCATCCCACGGACCTCGCCGATGACCCAGTACCTCTCTTTGAGGCCATCCAATTTCTCCCTTAAATATCCTCCCATCTCTTCGGCATTCTCAACGAGTCTCCTTTTCTCAATGGCTTCAATGGTAGCAAGGACAGCCGAGGAGGTGACCGGATTTCCGCCGAAGGTGGAGATGTGTGATCCTATGAGGGCATCTGCCACCTCGGGTGTCGCAATGGTGATCCCGACCGGTGCGCCATTGGCTGCTCCCTTGGCCATGACCATGATATCAGGCTCCACGCCCCAGTGTTCGATTCCGAACATCTTCCCTCCTGTTCTGCCCCAGCCTGTTTGAACTTCGTCACAAATGAAGAGGCCCCCATAGCCCTTAACGATGGAAACGACCTCTCTGAAATATTCTTTGGGTGGTATAATAAATCCCCCCACACCCTGTATGGGTTCCGCGATAAAAGCCGCAGGATGGCCGGAGGTCGTCGTCTCGATCAATTCCTTCACGTCCTTTGCACAATCGAGGTCACAGTGAGGATACTCCTTTCCGAAGGCACAACGGAAGCAGTAGGCATTGTGGGCATGTTTGATGCCCGGGACGAGGCTCTCCGTTGGGCGCCAGTTTCGATGGGCCGTAATGTTCATCGCCAGAAGGGAGGACCCGCTGTAGCAATGTCTCAAGGCAATGATCTCGTGACTTTTCGTAAACATTTGGGCAATCAGAATGGCGGTTTCAACGGCTTCCGTGCCGCTATTGGTGAAAAAGGATTTCTGTAACTTTCCGGGTGCGATCTTGGCCAGTTTTTCAGCGAGAGAAATCGTCTTGACATTCTGATACAAGGTTGACGTATGCTGGAGCTTTCTCATTTGATCGATGGTCCTGGAGGTGATCTCCTCATCACAATGGCCCACACTGATCGTGACGATCCCCCCAAAGAAATCGAGGTACTCTTTCCCGTCGATGTCGTAAAGATATTTCCCCTTACCCCGTTCCAGAATGAGAGATTCCTGATAATAGTTGGCCACACAGGGTACTAAAAATTTTTTATGTTTTTCGTAAACTTCCTTCTTTTCCATTGGGATTGCCTCCTCCTGGTAAAAATCTTGTTGATCTCCGATTCCTTCCATATTGGGAAATCAATGGAAATTATAGCTGATGCTTTGTGATTAATAAAGGGTAGGCTAATCTCTTTTCTAATCAAAATCCTGATGGTGGATTTAGATTGAGTTCTCTACTGTCTATGAGACAGCGCTGGCTTTCTTGGCAATGGTTGAGAGTGGTGCTGATATTTCATCAGTAGCCCCTCAGGCAATCAATTATCTCACCTCCACCCAGCTTCCTAATTGTTTATGTAATGATGATCCATATTCACCGGCTTTGGCCTTTCGATTTCCGTACAATTTTGAAAAACTTTCCTCTTGACAACATGTTTCTTTTTTAGTATCAGATTCATTACCAAATGAAAAAAACGACAGAAGGATTATTTCTTTCTTTGAAGTTTGCCAACCCGGAAACACGCCATATTTTCTAAGGAGGGAAGCGGGGGAAAGGGCTTCAAACAGCCTGGCGATGGATCAAAAGACACGCCAGGCTTTTATTTTTTTATGACCAAATGACCAAATTAGATGGAGGATTACATGAATCATAAGTTCTTAAAACTATTTGCTATTGTTGCCCTGTTTTTCTTTTCGTGGAGTTTCGGGGGAATATGCAGTATCGCACACGCCATAGACAAGGGGTTGAATCAACCATCCTCTTTTAATCACCAATCGGAGCACGAACAAAAACCAGAGGTGAAATTCCAGAAAACAATTGAGGAGATGGGAGAGATCCTTGAGAATCCGGCCACTGATAGAGAGACTAAAGCCAAAAAGGCCAAAGCGAAAAGGGGCGAAATAGAGGAGCTTGATAGGGAGGTTAGGAAACAGTTTGCCGAGACGGAGAAGAAATTAAGAGATGCGGGGCTTCCTCATGAGATCCTCCAGAGACATCATAAATTTGTTAAGCATTATGAGGATAACCTTAATGAATTAAAAGCCAACCTCAATGACATTGAAAGGACAAAGGGGCTTGCGGTAGAGGTAGAGATAAAGAAGGCAAAAGACCATCTACAAAGAGTAAAACCTCCAAAAAAGCATATCCCTTTAGATCCAAACAAGCTTCCGCATCGAACACCAAAGATAGAGAGGAAAGAGCCTCGTTTAAAGAAAGAGGATTTTGATAGGGATTTCCCAAAAACCAAGAAAGCCCAGGGGCAAAAGAAACCTATCCTTGTCGCCTCCATCGGGTCTTTGAAAGGTCTTTTGTCATCCAACGATGAACAAAGAACGATGGACGATGAACTAAATACTCCGCAATCCGAAATCCGAATTCCGCAATTAATGATGGCCCAAGCGACCAATCTGCCAACCCCTGAAGATTTGGCTGAGACCATAGAAGTTCAATTTACCCCTGAGATCAGGGCTAAAGCACAGGAGCTTGGAAACAATCCCGTAAGAATTTACAACTGGGTGAGAAATAACATCGAATTTGTCCCTACCTATGGCTCCATTCAGGGGGCCCACATGACCCTGCTTACAAAACAAGGCAATGCCTTTGATACGGCAAGCCTTTTGATTGCCTTGCTCAGAGTTTCTAACATCCCCGCCCGCTATGTCTATGGGACAATTGAACTGCCAATCGAGAAGGTCATGAACTGGGTCGGAGGATTTACAGATCCAACTTCGGCAGTGGACTTCATTGCCAGTGGTGGAATACGAGGAGTTGCTGTCACGTCAGGGGGAAAAATAGTAGGGGTTAGAATGGAGCAAATGTGGGTAGAAGCATATCTCCCTTATGGAAACTATCGTGGAACGATGAGAGACCAATCAATAAAGACATGGATACCAATGGATGGGAGTTTTAAGCAATACGAATACGATGCGGGAATGGATATAGCAAAAAACATCACCTTTGACAAACCATCCTGCCTCAGCAGTTTTAATGATCTTACACCAGTTGATTTTTATCTTCAACAGATACAGAGTTATTTGGATACAAATGTTCCAGGCAAGACAATTGAAGATGCAAAAAGAACTAAAAAGATAAAAGCTCAATATTCTGAACTTTTAGCTCCCATTTTGCCTTACAAAACAGTAGTCAAACTGGCAATATTTTCTGGATTGACCGATGCTTTCCGTTATAAGGTAAAGATCTCTATACCAGATTTATTTGGTCAAGGCCTTGAATACCAAATTGCTCTTCCTGAAATCATGGGAAAGCGGGTTACAATTTCCTACGTACCATCTACTCCAGCAGATGAGCAGTTAATAAATCAATACGGTGGATTCTACAATGTTCCAGCTTATCTCCTTATGGTCAAGCCATCTGTGAAAGTTGAAGGTAATGTTGTAGCCTCAGGGACTGAAGCCTCTGTAGGGATAGAGCAAACATTGGATGTGAATATTATTTACCCAAGGACTGGCGAAATAGATAGAGCTACTCACAACATCAAGGCCGGAGGGTACTATGCACTGGGCATTGACCCTAAGGGATTATCTGAAGATTTGATCGAGCAAAGATTTGAAATTTTGAAAAATACTCTAGATTCAGACTATCCAGACCCTTATAATGACCCCATTCTTGGGGAAATTCTCTTTATGTGCATCTTGAGATATTTTAATAACTTAGAAGAATCAACGTCTCAATTGATGGAGATTAGTCATCACATTCACAACAAAGACATCTCAGAAGGGATTACAGGGAAAAATATAAACGTCAGTTATATCTATGGTTTACCATATAGAATAGTTCCTTCTACTTACTGGATTGATATCAAAAGAGAAATATCCATTTTAATGCCTATCAATGGGGATAACAGCAGAAGAATAGAGATAATGAACCTTTTAGGAATGACAAGCTCTGTGTTGGAAAATCAGTTATGGGAACAAATGGTGAGCCTCCAATCTATCTCTGCCGTTAAGACAATTCAATTGGCAAATGAATTGATGATTCCAATTCATTACATAAACCAGGGTAATCTTTCTCAAAAGATAGCACTTTTATCGGTTTCAGAGGAAGTTAAAACTTCTATCATAAATACAGTAAATCAAGGGAAGTTGGTTACGATTCCGGAGACCAATTTGCAATACAATCTCTGGTACGGTGTGGGATGGATTGTGGAAGATCCTTTAACGGGAGCAGGGGCTTATATGATTTCTGGCTATCTAATGGGTGGGGAAACAACAGAAGATAGGAAAGGGCAAAATCCCCTGTGCAGTGAATTAGGAGGTTATTTAGGTGATGATATATATAAGGCAATTGCCTATAGGGAAAGCAATTGGGCACAGTTTAATCAACAACGTGTACCAAAAACAAGCGGATCTGCTTATGGGGTCATGCAGATTGAAAGGCGTTCATGGAATCCAGAAAGTCCATATAATAAGAACATGAAGCCTCCACGTGTTCCTAAATTCCCTGGAACCAATGATCCAGTTGATTGGAATAAGGTCCTTTGGGATTGGAAATATAATGTTGATTTAGGAAAAGCCATATATAACAACGAGTGTATGAAATGGGCAAAAAAAGATTTAGAAAACGCTGGTATAAGTAACCCTACTGAAGAACAGATGAGGCTTTCAGCGTTAAGCCGATACAAAGAATGGGAGCCTTATTTTAATGAAAAGGGTGAAAGAAACACTCATGATGGGTGCTCTTATGCAGATAAAGTAAATGAACTTTACAAAAACAAAGCATGGAGCGATATAAAAGAACTTAATTGTGGGAGATGATATGAAAAGAAATTTTTATCTAAAAACATTGTCATTTTTTTCACTTTTTTGTTTCTTCTTGCTGTTATTTGGTGAACTATCTTCCGGTAAAGAAGTTAAAAATAAAAAATTATTTGCTTATGTAGGCGGTGTAAATGAACTCGTTAAAATAGACCTAAATTCTCATAAGATTGCTAAAAATCTTCGATTTCCTGGTGGTGGACATATCGTTTTTGGCCTTAGCATAAATCCAGATGGAAGTGAGATATATTCCACAGGTGACCTATTTGCAGTCCCGATGATAGTAATAAACTCTAAGACACTTGAGATTAAAAGGGAAATTAGTGAAAGAGGGTTTGAAGATGCTAAAATAGGGGGAACATTTGGTAGTTACGGTTGTAGAGGGAAACTTTCTCCTGATGGACGGAGGTATGCGATGGACCTTGGGGGTGGTTTTGCGCCCTTTGTATTAATGGATACGTTGTCGTTCAAAATTATAGACCACCCTAAAGAGTTTCGTTCTAATCCTATTTACCATGTAGTTTTTTCAGACGATAATAAAGTGATTTATCTTTTGACCCGAATTCAATTCATGGAGGAAAAAATAGTTTATAAAAACAAAATTATAATTCTGGATGCAGAAACAGGAAAAATCTTAAGAGAGGTTTCCATGCCGCCGGACTTAGCAAAGGTAACGTGTGGGACGAACATATCATCTTACATTGGTGAGGAGTCTAATATATATTTTGTGTGCAACAGAAGTTTTAATGATTATGGGGCATGGGGGCTTTTTAAGGGAGATGTTATTTACCCATTTGTTTCTACAAGAGATTCTAAAAAGATAGAATTGATTGAGCTTAGAACCAGAAAGAGAATTACCGAAATTCCAATGCCTGATGGCTATGGTTCAGTAAACCAAATTACCCTCACACCAGACGGTAAAAAAGTTTTGATTGGAAGGGGAGGGTATAGGCATCCAGGCGAATTAACTATCGTAGATGTTAAATCTAAAAAAGTCATTGCGAGGATTATGTTAGAAGGGGGAGCTACATCCAATGTGGTGTTTGGTTGTGAGTGACATAGGATTTTTGACAAAGGTATTTTAAATAGCTAATGGAGTTAAGGATGCAAAGATATTTGCGATTAATGGGTATGGTTGGACATATATTATTTTTACTGGTTTTTTCTGCCTCTGCGCAAGAACATGTGACAAAGAGGATAGAAAGGATTGAGGCCTTTGACCGCGATTGGGTTGAAGATATCGTTCTGCTTCCAATGGACAAAACGCCTATTGAGAAATACTACTCTCAGAAAACGGGAAAGTCTTCATCTTACATAGGTAGAATAGTCGTATCTCCAGTGGGGGATAGGATCGCATTTTCTGTTAATAATGATTCTATTTGGGTCGTCAGGAGAGATGGGACCGGGCTCAGGTGCATAACCCAGGGCTTAGACAATGTTCATTCGCCCTATTGGTCAATAGATGGCAAGACGATAACATTTATAAAGGGAGGGAATGAGAGAAATTATGCGGAAGGAACTATCATGCAGGTTACACAGGACGGGGCTTATAAGAAGATCATTGGAGCCTATGACTTAAGGGAACCTGGAAATCGACTTTTCCCTCCATGGATGTATTCACCCGATGGGAAGTATCTGTTGAGGTCAAGCGGAAAACCTCTTGATTACAACCGCTATGTCGTTAGGGTAAAAGACCAAAAGGTCGTGGCAATTTACAAAACCGGTGGTTCTACGTTGGAAGAGTTATGGTTTCCCAATGGAAAAGAGGTTCTTATAGAGGGATTTTTAGGGCATGGGGAATCAGAACTGGTTGTTTTTTCTCTTACCGGCAAATACATGACAATCCTTCCGAAAGGTCGAATGAATCTGGAACCCACCATTCATCCATCAGGGGCGCTTATTGCCTATTTTGATGACTATGAGCGTGAGTTACATTTCTTGACAAAAGATGGGAGTAAAAATCAATTGATACTGAAAACAACTCCTACAGTTTATATAGGAGATATGAATTGGACTTCACAAGGGGATTTGGCTTTTGACTTAAGAGATCAAATCTATTTTCTTAAATTGAAGAAACAAGTGCCATAATTTGAGGGGAAGGTTTCAATATGAAATCAATTGTAACCATTTTCCCAACAATAATTCAAAAAATGATCGGCTAAGCAAGGGTAAACTGATCTTTGCAGTTTTTATAGGGGACACTATCCGGAATCGTTGATGAAGCAGTTAGGGGAGATAGCCGTTTAAATCTAAAAGTGGTTGTCCAGTATTTTTATCAATTCGATGCTGAAGTCGATTGATTTTTATCTGAACCGTTGGTGGGCAAGTAGCACAACTATTTAATGGATCGGTATATTGGTTATTAACAGATTGAACCTAAATTATTTTGGATCAACCCAAGTTAATATAAGGACTGATATTGTACTTTTAATTTCAACTGTGGCTTTTTGGAAATTTGGATTGAAATTATCAGGAGGGAAGAAGTGAAAAAGATTCTACGATTTGTGATGTTCTTTCTAATATTGTCATTTCTATTTACTTTAACCCAATCCTTTGCTCAGTCGCCTTCTATATCGAATGGGCTTAGTTGGTTGTCCTCTAATCAAAATGCTGATGGGAGTTTTGGTGGCGTAATTCCTATCAGAGATACCACTGAAGTTGCACACACACTGAAGATTTTTAATCCAACGGGTGTCGATTACCAAGAGGCTATAAGTTGGATAGATGGTGTAACGATTACAAACAACGACTATCTTGCCCGGAAGATATACTCTTTGGCCTTATCCGGGCGAGATGTATCAAACCTGATAACTGGTCTAATTTCATCTCAAACGACTGATGGAGGATGGGGATTATTTTCAGACGATATTGTGGGGGATCCTCTTACAACAGCTCTCGCTCTACTTTCTTTAAAGTCGGCCAACTACTCTGACCAAAACATAATCAGTTCTGCTCTTGGTTTTCTGCTCTCCACTCAGAACCCTGATGGGGGATGGGGTTTCTATCAAGGAGATGATTCGAATGTTTATATGACGGCGATGGTTTTGAACACACTTTCGCAATACAAATCAATTTATAACCTTCAAGCCCAAATTAATAACGGTGTTACTTATCTGCTATTGAAGCAGAATCCAGATGGAGGATTTGGGTCGAGTTCTTCTACTGTCTATGAGACGGCACTGGCGTTTCTTGCAATGGTGGCAAGTGGTACAGATATTTCAACCGTAGCTCCACAAGCGATCAATTACCTCACCTCTACCCAGCTTCCCAATGGATCGTGGAATGATGATCCATATTCGACGGCGTTGGCGCTTCGTGCGTTAGCGCATGTTAAGCCGAATCTTTCGATTTTGCCTGGAGACATTACTTTCTCAAATCCTAATCCCAGGATTGGGGATACGATTACGATCACAGCCACTGTGTATAACGAAGGCCCTGCCGTCGCCAATAACATTATCGTCCAATTCTATGACGGTGATCCATCCTCGACAGGGGTGTTAATAGGTGAGGCAACAATCCTGGCAATAAGTGCTTTCAGCAACTCGCAAGCTACTGTTAACTGGACCGTTCCGACTGCTTCGCTTCGCAAAGTCTTTGTGAGAATAGATCCGCTGAATTCAATTGATGAGATTGACGAAGTGGACAACATGGCATTCAGAAATCTCACTTCTTCAACATTGCCTGATCTGACGCTTGGCTCCGCTGACATCAGCTTTTCGCCTGATCCCGTTAGAATCGGAGACCCAGTTACGATTGGGGTGACGGTGCGAAACCATGGACAGAGCGATGCTCAGAATTTTCTGGTTTATGTCTATGCCGGAGACCCGGATCAGGGTGGATATAAAATTGCTGAGGCTACTTACAGCTATTTAGCTGGCGGCAGTTCAAATTCCTTTCAGTTCATATGGACTGTTATTCAGGGAGTGGACCGGGTTACAGTGAGAATTGACCCATCAGGCCAGGTGACTGAATCGAATGAGAACAACAATCAGACTTATCGCCTCCTCGCCACTGTTGCCCCACCTGTAGAGGGGATCGATC
>JBFMAE010000097.1:0-3917 GCA_040756085.1 Thermodesulfobacteriota bacterium
AGGGATGAATTAAGGTTGATCGATAGCTTTAAGTTCTTCATGATTGAAACTTAATTGTCGGTTCAAAAATGAAATTCAATAACCCCAAACCCCACTATAGCTGAATTTTTTCACAGCTTAAGGGGGAGCAGAGGGAGGATTTTGAATTTTCAACACTACAGATACTTCTCGATCAGGATTTCGGCGATCTGGACGGCGTTGAGCGCAGCGCCCTTCCGGATATTGTCCGACACAATCCACATATTGATCCCATTCGGGATCGATTCATCCTCCCGGATCCTTCCGACAAAGGTCTCATCCTTTCCCGCCGCATGGATAGCCAGTGGGTATTCGAACTTTTTGGGGTTATCCACCACGACCACACCGGGAGCCTTCGAGAGAATCTTCCTCACCTCATCGGCCGTCACCTTCTTCTCGGTTTCAATATTGACTGATTCTGAATGACCGTAGAAGACCGGAACCCTCACCGTGGTGGCGGTCACACCGATGGAAGGGTCTTCCATGATCTTCCGCGTTTCATTGACCATCTTCATCTCTTCTTTGGTGTAGCCATTATCGAGAAAGACGTCGATGTGGGGAAGGCAGTTGAAGGCGATCTGATGGGGATAGACCTCCTTCTTGATCTCCTGCTGGTTGTAGATGGCGAGGACTTGTGTCTCCAATTCCTTGATCGCTCTTTTCCCCGTTCCGGAGACAGCCTGATAGGTGGAGACGACAACCCTTCTGATCCGCGCCATATCGTGGATGGGCTTCAGAACCACGACCATCTGGATAGTCGAACAATTAGGGTTGGCGATGATATTCTTCTTGTGATACCCGGCAACGGCATGGGCATTGACCTCCGGGACGATAAGGGGTACCTCCGGATCCATCCGGAAGGCGCTCGTGTTGTCGATGACCACACAGCCTACCCTTCCTGCAACGGGCGCAAATTTTTGGCTGACCGCCCCTCCGGGAGAGAAGAGTCCGATATCTATTCCGGTGAAAGAATTTTCATCCAATACCTCCACGGTATAGGACTTTCCCTTGAACTCCATCTTCGTGCCCGCGCCTCTTTGTGAGGCAAGGAGTTTCAATTTATCCACTGGAAAGTTCCTCTCCTCCAGGATGGAGACCATTTCATTTCCCACCGCCCCGGTGGCCCCTACGACGGCGACATTATATCTCTCTTTCTTCATGGGCTCCTCCATCCTCTTGGTGATTCGTGTTAGTGACTGGTGATATTTTTTTCATCGACACGATTCACGTGACATGAACACGTTATTTTTTTATCTAATAGAAGAAAGAAGGGGTTGTTGTCAAGAGGAAATTTAGAGAGCTCTGAAAAACTATCTTTCGCTCTCTGATTTCACACCTGCCTACCGCAGGCAGGGATTTCAAAAAATGATTTCAGAGATTTCTGGACTTTTTCAGAAATCTCATTTATCCCTTTCTCTTCAATCCTTTTTTTCGGAGATGCCGGATCAATCCACCGTCTCTGATCAAATCCTGCATAAATGGCGGGATGGGCTTTACAAAAAATTTCCTCTTCTGGTCGAGGTCGAAGATCTCCCCAGTGGTGAGGTTGACTTGAACCCGATCCCCTTCCTGGATGGCTTCCGAAGCCTCAGAAGATTCCAGGAGGGGAAGGCCGAGGTTGAGTCCATTTCTGTAAAAGATTCGGGCAAAACTTTTTGCAATGATACAGGAGATCCCCGTTGCCTTCAGGGCGAGGGGCGCATGTTCCCGGGAAGAGCCGCACCCGAAATTCTTTCCGGCCAATAGAATATCCCCTTTTCTGACCTTTTGAAAAAATCCAGGCCTCTCATCTTCCATCGCATGCTTGGCCAGTTCCTTGGCATCAGACTGGTTTAGGTAACGAGCAGGGATGATGGCATCCGTATCAATATCCGACCCAAATTTCCAAATTCTTCCTTCGATCTTCATAATTTGCCTATAATAAGGGTTCAAGCCTGCCTGCCGGCAGGCAGGGATTCAAGGGGTCCAGGGATCGAGTGTTTTTTTCTCGAAAAAAACCCTTCTGTCATGGTATCATTATTTTTTTCTTTCAAAGACTTCAATCCCCTAAATCTTAATTCCTTCACTTGGACCCTTGAACCCTAGGCTCCTTGGCCCCTTTTCCAACTATTTCTTCGGGATGGCAGATTCTCCCTTTTACGGCACTGGCTGCAGCGACGGCAGGACCGCAGAGATAAACCTGGCTCTCGGCATGCCCCATCCTCCCTCGGAAATTGCGATTCGTAGTGGCCAATGCCCTTTCTCCCTCTGCCAGAACGCCCATATGGCCTCCAAGGCAGGGACCGCAGGTGGGGGGGCTGATCACTGCGCCTGCCATAAGGAAAGTTTCGATCAGCCCCTCCTTCAAGACCTGTCGATAGATCTCCTGGGTGGCGGGAATAATGATGAGCCGTAAGGAGGAAGCGATCTTTTTCCCCCTGAGAACCCGGGCTGCTACACGGAGGTCATCGAGATGACCATTCGTGCAGGAGCCGATGACGACCTGATCGATCTCGATCTTTCCCACCTCTCTCACATCCTTGACATTGGAGGGAATGTGTGGAAGGGAAACCTGAGGGTGAATCGTTGAGACATCGTATTCTCGTTCCTCAGCATAGCGAGCCTCTGGGTCACTTCGATAGATTTGATAAGGTCTTTTGGCCCTGGGCTTGATATATTGGAGTGTGATGGCGTCTGGCTCGAAGATGCCGCTCTTCCCACCCGCTTCGATCGCCATATTGGCCATGGTGAGACGGCCCGACATGGGAAGCCTTTTGATCGCCTCACCACAAAACTCCATTGCCTGATAGAGGGCTCCATCTACACCGATATCGCCAATGGTAAAGAGGATCAAATCCTTACCCGAGACCCAGGGATTGAGCTTTCCATGATAGATGAGCTTGAGGCTCTCCGGAACCTTGAGCCAGACCCTTCCCGTGGCCATGGCTGCTCCAAGGTCTGTGCTTCCCACTCCGGTTGAAAAGGCTCCAAGGGCTCCATAGGTACAGGTATGACTGTCAGCGCCGATCACCACCTCCCCGGGAAGGACCAAGCCCTTTTCCGGTAGAAGGGTGTGTTCGATCCCTGCTTCTCCGATTTCGAAGAAATGGGTGAGGTGATGTGCCCTTGCAAACCCCCTGAGAACCTTACACTGTTCTGCGGAGAGGATGTCCTTGGCAGGTGTGAAGTGATCAGGAACTAAAACGACCCGATCCCGATGAAAAACCTTTTTCGCCCCGATCTCTTTGAAGGCTTGGATGGCAAGAGGTGCGGTGATATCATTCCCGAGGGCCAGATTGATCCGGACATTGAGGAGTTCGCCAGGGGAGACCTTCTTTTTACCGGAATGGGCCGCCAGGATCTTTTCCGTAATGGTCAGCGGAGAAGTTTTTGCCATACCTACATCCCCACCAGTTTCTGTTTCTTGAATTCCATCTTATTAAGGGCATTGATGTAGGCCTTGGCACTGGCCACGATCACATCGGTATCTGCGCCCTGACCGATGACCGTACTGCCTTTCTCCTCGAGCCTTACCGTCACCTCCCCCTGTGCCTCTGTTCCACTCGTGATGGCATTGATGGCAAACTGCAAGAGCTTTGATTTCGTGCGAGTTATCTTCTTGATCGTCTTGAAGGTGGCATCCACAGGCCCATCGCCAAACCCTGCCTCCTGGACGAGTTGACCATCCACTTCCATCTGGACAGTGGCTGTCGGCACGGTTATGTTTCCGGCAACGACATTGATATAGACCAGTTTGAAACGGTGGGGCATCCGGAGGATTTCCTCCACGACGATTGACTCAATATCCTCATCATAGATATCGCGCTTTTTATCCGCCAGCTGCTTGAATCGGGTGAAGGCCCGTTCCAGATCCGCCTCAGAGAGCCGATATCCCAAGTCCCTCAACCTTTCCCTGAAGG
>JBFMAE010000098.1:0-15279 GCA_040756085.1 Thermodesulfobacteriota bacterium
TTTCTCCCTTTCGGCAAAGAGTTTTCCTCGCCCCTCCTCCAGTAATGTTTCTAACTCTTTATCAGAAACCCCATATAATTGAGATACCCTTTCCAGGGAGGAGGATATATTGAGGACACTTGCCCCTCCTTCAAAATTTCCCTGGGGACTCACTCCATAATAAGCACAAAAAGGCGTCCCCTTCTCCTTGCCCAGTACTTCCTTAACCTGATCTCTTGTCCAGACATAGAACTTCCCTTCCTCCCCCTCGATATCCGCATCCTGAGTGGAGTAGAGGCCTCCCTCCGGGTTCTTCATCTCACGGAGGACATAATTGAGGATTTCTTCACCAATATGGCGGTATCTCTCTTTTCGGGTCGCCTGATAGGCCTCAAAATAGGTTCGAGAAAGGAGGGCATTATCATAGAGCATCTTCTCAAAATGGGGAATGAGCCATCGTTCATCCACAGAATAACGATGGAAACCTCCTCCTAACTGGTCATAGATTCCACCATTTGCCATTTTCTCCAGTGTATTTTCGACCATCTTTAATGCATTCTTTGTCCCCGTGCTCTTCCAATACCTGAGAAGAAAAGAGAGGGCCATGCTTCCCGAAAATTTTGGTGTTTTTCCAAATCCTCCATATATTGGATCAAATTGTTTCTCCAAGGCATCAAAAGCCCTCGATAGGACTTTATCGTCCAAGGTTTCCTGAGAAGGAACAATGGATACAATCTGATGGAGGGCATTTTTCACCTGAGCAACCATCCGTTCCACTTCCTCTCGATGGCTATGATAATAATCAGAAACGACCACCAATACTTTTGGAAAACCCGGCATTCCCTTCCGATCTTCAGGAGGGAAATAAGTTCCCGCATGGAATGGAACGAGATCAGGAGTCAGAAAAACGGTCATCGGCCATCCCCCTCCGCCGGTCATCACCTGAACGGCATTCATATAAAGTTCGTCGAGATCCGGTCGTTCCTCTCGATCGACCTTGATATTGATAAAGCGCTCATTCATGAGCTTGGCGATCGCCTCATTTTCAAAGGATTCCTTTTCCATTACATGACACCAATGGCAGGAGGAGTAGCCAATGCTGAGGAGGATGGGTTTATTCTCTTTTTTTGCCCGAGCGAGGGCCTCCTCTCCCCACGGATACCAGTCCACAGGGTTATGTGCATGCTGGAGCAGATAAGGACTGGTCTCATGGATCAACCGATTGGTATATTTTGATTCCATTTTCACTCCTTATTGATTCATTAATTATTTAATAACATGAAAGGAGAGATCATCAAAGATGATTCCTTTATTTGAACATTACTCCCTACTGAAAGATAGACTTCTGGCGGTTAATATGATGTATCTGGTTCGGCCCTATTCGCTCAAGAACATTCTGAATATTGAAGTCACTGGTTCGATGCGTAGTTCCCAAAAATAGGACAGGTCGATTCGATTCGGGTTGTTACACTTGTTGCACTGCTCTCCCTCCCAACCCGCAAGTTCCTGAAGCCTTTTGTGTTGAAATATCTCTCTTAAACTCTGTCGGCGAATACATCCAATAAGTCTATCCCATGCACGGCAGTCTATAACCTCTCCTTCGGGCCCGATCTGAAGAACCATTTTGGGAAAATGACACCGATATACCTTCTTTCCATTTTTAATACTCTCTAAATAAAGGTAGGAATTATTGACCTTGAACCCTTTCCTCTTCAATTGGATTAAAGTCTCAGCAATATGGGCTTCCTCTTCCTTGCTTGGCTTGAGATGCCTTTTGATCCCTTCCATCCTTCCACTTCGCAGAAGATCAATCTCCATTGGGCATACATAGAAGGAAACTTGAAGCTTATGAGCAAGGTTTATAGACTCCTCAATCGCATTTTTATTTTGATTTGTAAGAAGAAAGTTGAACATTACCTTTATCTCTGGATACCTTCTCTTTATTAACTGGACACCTTTCATTAATCTCTGGAAGAGTCCTTTCTTTTTCCTTATCACATCGTGCATATCTGAGGGGTGATCCAAGGAGATGATAAGGGAGTCAGAATATTGAGCAATTTCATCAAGACGTTCTTCAAGAAACCACCCGTTCGTGGTAATCACATTCACCAAACCCATTTCCTTAGAAAACCTCAATATTTCAGGAATATCTTCTCGAAGCAGGGGTTCACCTCCCCAGATGAAGTTCACGAGGAATCCCAATTCTTTCGCATCTCTGTAAAATTTCTTGATTTCATCCAGTGTCAAATCCTCAGAAGAATTATTTCTCCACAAACATGGTTCACAGCTGCAGTTAAAATGTCCTGTGACAAGATGACAGAGGATAATAGGACCTCTCCAATGGATTCGGCTGAGAATCACTTTCCCTAATATCTTCATTAAGTCACCGGCTCTGTTCATCTTAACCATTATATTTTTATTTTATCATAAATAGAATTTCTTGATAATTAATTTGTTTAAGTTTAATAATTTGGGTCAAAGTTTTAAGGGAGAATATACGTTACCGGAGATTGGGACAGCAGTGGAGAAGATCTACGGAATTACTCTCAGAGAGATGAGGACAAAGGATGAGGACGTCGGATCAGGGCGGGAAGTGGTGAGTCTTATAGCGAAGGATTATGTGTATGAGGGACAGGACATTGCGGGATATTTGTGGCGAGACCCATCACAACTAAGACTCCTAATTTTTATTGACAATCTGTTCTAAAATTAATACCATCAAACTGAAACTTAGGCTCTCCTCCATTCATCTTCTAAGGAAGACACATATTCTGGAGAATACGTTAGAGTTCATTTTTCATTATCAAATTGGAATCAATCGGAGAGGAAATAAAATGGAAATTGAGAAGAGAAAAAATATTCGGTTCTTAGTGCAGGATAATGTAATCCTTGCACTTCAGAATGGATTCAACAGGGTTGGGAAAGTCAAAGATATCAGTATGGGAGGACTATCTTTTGAGCATATATATGATGAAGATTTGAACTGGGTGGATTCAAGAAAAAATATTTCTCTATGGGTCAATGAATTTAATCTGTCTAAAATACCCTGCAGAATAGTATATGATATCCCGCTACAAATACCTCCAGAATATGATTCCCTCACCATCCATCTCCCCACCAGACGTTGTGGCCTGCAGTTTGAGGCTCTCACGGAACACCAGATAGCCCAACTGGACTTTTTCCTTACAACCTACACTAAAGGAAGGGTTTAATCAGAAAAAATTTGTATAAAAAAGGGATTAACTCATTCGAGTTAACCCCTTCATTTTTTGGTGGAGGCGGCGGGAATCGAACCCGTTTTCCATCTTCCTAACATATTGATACTACAAAGATTTTTTTAAGGAAAGGGCTATTCGGAAAGCGATTGGAAAGCGTTTTGAAAAAACTGCCTCACATATGAAGATCCAACTTCTCCGACTCTACAAACCGTAAGTGATTCAATCGGATTTACATGGGATTGGAATTTTGTATTCATATAAGGCGCCCCTTTTGTGCAGGGTGAGTTTCAAGAATTGTTTCGCGGATCAGCTCAGCAATAAGTTCGTCGTCTTCCTTCAGGTTAGATATCCCGCTATGGGATGGGTCATTTAGTTGTGGATCATGAAATACCACAAGATTGCGTGCATCTGGACTCTCTTGGAGCACCTTCTTCCGCATAGTTCCGACACCTAATACAGCTATCATTGCATTCGTACTTACTCGCCTAAGCTTTTCGCCAAATATTCTTTGAAGTTCGGCAATCTCACTTTCTCTGTTTGGACAGTTAAGAAATTCTAACCAATTTACCGATAAACTTTCTTCATCTTTCCTCAACATAAAAGCAGTGGCCTGAATTTGTCCACCCGGGGCCTGAGTAGGTCTACAGTAACGAGCAACATGATGTCTGTCAGGTATCTTGTCCCCTCTCATTCCGAGATCCAATCCCATACCCCATAGGCTGATACTGTCTCCTTCAAAATGTCAGAAGTCGCTATGCCCGAAAGCCGAATCTGTTGTTCGGGATGCCTATCATTTGGTTTAAATATAACAAATCGAACGCTCCCGCTTGGTAAGAAATGTACACTAAACAATCGATTCTGTTCACCTTTCCAAGAGGCATAAATATTATTTTCAGGCGTTAATGATATTGTTGGGCACTTCATGTTGGTATTAAGTTGGAAAAAATTGTAGAAATTCCGAAAGGAGTCAATAGCTATACTAAGCTCTTCCTCCTTTGCATCATTCAGTAATAATAAAAGCCTGTTTGCTATTTCTTTACAAGAAATAGAAGGGGACGTTCTGATCCGAAAAATCAATTCCTGTATTTGGTTTTCTTCATAATCTAATAGATTTGCTTGTGTAAATGGATCCGTTTCTTTTTGAAAGCCACTCGCTTCGCTTGCCACGTAGCTCTCTTGGTTTACGAATGGCGTCAGGAAGTAGTGCACTTTCCCAGAAATTGAAAACAAATATTCTTGGAACATGATGTTTTCTCTGCTCCACGCTACAGAATACGCTTCTTCTTTGGGGAAATTTATATTAATAGATTTAATCCCATATACTATTCCAGCACTTGCTGTCGCCCTAAATCTTTCATCAGTCTTTAGATTCAATTCAGGCATTTTCTCTCTCCCAAACTACTTTTTGAACTTCAGAAGTTGTTAAATCAGCAAACCCTTGAACTATCCATTCATGTGCCAAATCAAACCATTTATACAGAGTTTCTTTGTCCTTCGATTCGCCTATGCCTCTTGCTGTTAATTCAAGCACAAATAAAGGAATTTTGTCGCCTGCTCGTATTGCCTGCTTTAGATTAACGGTCAAACGGCCCTTGCCTTCAGGAAGCGAGAATGCCGTTTGCCACGCGATGTTCTCTGGGCTGGGTAAGAAGCGCCCCATCGTTTGTTTCCAGACAAAATCAGAAAATACTTTTGGAAGATCATGAAGCGTATCCCATCCTTGGCCCTTTGGGATGTGATTGATATAGCTAAGCTCATACTCGATTGGTCTGAGTTCACCCAAATCGAATTCTTTGAAAAAATTGTCAAGAGTATTCTTTAGATTCCGAAAATTCTTGATGACATGGGTGTATCGAGGATAATCATTTTCCCTACGTCGCCAATTGAAATAAAATCGGTCGAACTGAAATTGAATTAATTGATCATCTGCCCTATTAATAAACCATACCCTTTGCAAGGGTAATCCTGTTGTACTATCAATCTGGATTTCACCCTTAGCCCCTGCTATTGGTGGGGCATGCTGGATAATTGGATACTCTTGGCGAAATTTATCCCAAAGGAGGCCGATATGGGGGATGTAAAGTTTATCCGGGGTCTGGAATCGCATCCCACAAACAACTTCGTTTATAGGGGGATTCTTATAGCTTGGAAGAACCTTCGCCGAAGATGAGTCAGGGATTGGGTCATTCATGAAAAGCCCTCTCTTACTCTCTATTCATACGAAATCAATGTGAAATATATACCAAATACTCTTTTGCGTCAAGAAAAAGGATATAAAACGGGTCTTCCTAAGCAACTTAAGGAAGACAATAACTCACTTTTTCCGAAGTACCTCTTTAAGCTCCTCTAGATTCATTTTAGCATATCTCTTGGTCATATTCGATCTCGTATGGCCAAGAAATTCCTGAACCCTATCCATCCCTGCTCTATTAACTGCTTCGGTAGCTGACGAGTGTCTTGTCCCCTGGTAGAAAGAAATTTTTAACTCCCATCCCGGAAGTGATTCTATTCCACAATTTCCTTGCGTAAGATTCCGAATATGGGAGTCCATCCTTCTGAAACACGAACGGAGATCTTATGTGGCGTGGTAACCTCATCAGAGCCTCCCTTACTTCGAGATTCAATGGAAGGATCTTGATCCGTTTCGACTTCGTTGTTTCTCGCAGCTCATTAAGGGAAAAGTGCCTCCGAATGGTAACCCGATCATACTTGAAATCAACGTCCTCCCAGAACAGAGCTCTCGTCTCGGAGGGTCTAACCATTTGCCTCGCCGTGAATAATACATAGGCACGGTCTATTGGGTTGGGAATGGCTTGAATGATCGCATTCTGCTGGTCAAGGTCGATAGTTCTGAAATCTGCTTCCGGGATCTCGAATTCGGGGAACTTGGGCATCGTCGAAATATCGCCGTAGTCCAGAGCATCGACCATCATCTTGTGAAGTGCCGAGAGGACATTTGATATGTACTTGGGGGATCCTTTGAGAGATAGATAGAACTCCTTCACCCTGCGTGTACCGATGTCACGGATGTCCGTCGCTCCGAAATGCTCCTGGAAGATCCTCACGAATCGCCGTAGCTCTTTCAGGTAGGATGGAGAAAGAACCCTTTTCTCCACCTCTGCTTCTCGATCCTTCAGCCACTTCTCCGCGTAATTTGTAAGCTGGAGTGGTTTCAACTTCGTCGGAACATACCGGGAAGGATCGAAAGACCCCGCGTCGATCTCGGCCCGGATCTTGGTCAAAATACGATCCGCCTGCTCATACGAGGAGAATGGGATACCACGACTATCGAAATACAGCTTCATGTGTTTTCCAAGCTCTTTGCTATAGAGAACCAAGTAAAGTCGCCGTGGGCGAGTCTGATGAATGGTACATTGAAGATCATTCTCCGTTCTGACAAATTTCTCCCCGCAGAGCGGACATCGTTCCTTCGTATAGATCCCGCCTTTCATACAGAGATCACCCCTTTCCCTTTGTTGGGAAAAGAGCGTATCATTATCTTGGATAGAAGTCAATTTCACCAAATTTCACATTCCCAGTCTGGACTATTCGGGTGTACCCATTCCAATTGAGCCGCTATCACCGCCTGATGTATCCTAACGCCATCCCTACCCGGTTGTGGCCCAACTCCCATGGGCACACCTCCCCCCTTTAAGAGCATTGCCTGTTTATTCAGTTGTGTGTTAAGTTTTACCACCACCCTTTTTTGTTTGGGGAGAATGGGTGGAAAAACCCCTGGCCGCCAGCTTGCCCTTGATGCTCTTGATCTCAAGGGCCGACTGAAAAAGCCGTCGTAGCTAATGCGATTAGATGGCTGCGGCCAAATGCCATCTAATCATCTCCTGAGGGCGCAAAGATGAATGCAGACTGTTTCCGTATCGGTGGTTCTTCTGCTTCTTCTGCCCTCGCCCTGGCCCATCCATCACTGAGGATGGGGAAAAAAAAGGATTGATCGGCCCGACTTAATCGTCCTATCAATCCTTCTCTAAGGAACAGGCTTGGGTCTTGTTCCTACCTTTCTCTCCATCCCGCGCTAACTAAATTCCCAAGGCACCGGAATGGGACAAATTCGATCTTTTCGATCTACTTAAAATAAAATTACTTCTATTATGGCAACTCTTCAAAAAAAGCGAAGCTCCCCGTCCACAGGACGGGGCTTCCCGGAAATGAAATATCATTCATATTGTGCCCCTTGACCCGCCTACAAGGCGGGGCTTGCGGGGCACTTTGCCGGTCAAGTAAATTTTTGCCATGTGAAAATTATTTTTTTCAGTGCGAGGTCGGACCGAGGGTGAAACCAACCTGTTTTTGGGGTCTCATTACCCTCTACAATAGTATTACTCTTTTGGGGCCAAAGACCGGAATTCATCCAGGATACTAACAGGCCAAAAGCCGGGGGCCTCTGGATTTGTAGTCAAATAAAGTCATATATAGGCAAAAGGTTGGGCCGAGAAGTGACTACATTTGACTTTATTTGTCTTTAGTGTTGAGGGCATTTCTTCATGCCGGGCTTAGACCTGTGCGTTCTTTCGGCCTGTGGACTTAGGCGCTGAATCATCTCCTGCAATGCCAGATAGGACAACCGGCGCACGGTCGGGGAATTTTGCAACAAGCGACAGATTGCCCCCCATCGCTTCGACCGTTTTCCGTAGTGTCGACAGCAAAAGATCACTGCGTTTTTCAAGCCGCGAAACACTGTCCTGGTTGATCCCGAGCGCCTTGGCCATCCGGACCTGCGTCAGCTTTCGGGCTCTCCGGAGCTCGCGCAAGGTCATTTCTTCAGCAATCAACTCCGCCGCGCGGGCCTCAACCTTCTTTCGCTGATCCGGGCCCAGTCTCTTGATTTTGTCGTTTACATTCACAGCCATGATTACTTCCTTTCTCTCTTTAGTCGGGCAAGATGAGCCTCGAAACGTTTTTCCGGGCTTTCCCCTGACTCAATTTTTGAGTCAAAGTTCGTGCCCTTAAAGAATGATTCACCTCTCTATCCTATTTGTCACTCTGCTGCCCCGGATTCTCAGGGCCCTTCTGAATCGAATAGCCTATGGCTTCGTAGCCCTTAACGCGTTTTTTATACATACGCATTAGTGTCGGCACGCGAATGTCAACGTAATCATAAACCTGAACTACTCGCTTGTTATCGTGAAGCCGGTGAAGACGTCCCACGTATTGTTGGAGAGTACCGCACCAGGAGATGGGCATGGCCAAAAAGAGGGTGTCCAGTCTGGCATCGTCAAACCCTTCTCCAATATATCGTCCTGTAGATAGGATCACCCGTTCCTTTGAATCCGGCACGGCTTTCATTTGATCAGCTATCGCCTTTCGTTGTTTGCTGCCCATTCCGCCCTTAAGAACGATGATATTCTGGGCGACGCCCTGAAGTTGTTCGGCGAATTGCTCTAAGTGCTCAACCCGTTCCGTTAGAAGGAGGGGGGATCGTCCCGTTTCTAAGGCCTTCAGCAGATCATCAAAAATCAATTCATTGCGATCTTTGTCAAGTACAAGGGCGGCATAGATGTCCTGGATTTTCACGTCGGCTGATTCCGGAGCCATTCTAAAATTCGTGTGCCTTGTTATGACAACGTGCTCAAACGGTCGAGCGGCTGCCTGCTTCTTCGCACTTTCCCTGAAACGGATGGGACCGCACTGCATTAAGATAATAGGGTGATGGCCGTCCTTGCGAATCGGAGTTGCTGTGAGGCCAACAATGTACTTAGCCTTCACCTGTCTTAAGACTTGTTCAAAAGTAAAGGCAGGGATGTGGTGGCATTCATCAACAATGATTTGACCATATCCGGCTACCATATCTTTGACCTCTCCCTTGCGATTGAGGCTCTGGATGAGACCGATGTCGATAGAACCAGTAACCTTTTTTTTGCCGCCACTCACCTGACCAATCTCTTCCAACGGCATCCCGAGGAATAAAGCCAATCGTTCGCGCCATTGGTCCATCAGTTGCCTTCGGTGGACCAATACCAGGGTATTAACTCTTCTATTTGCGATAAGCCATGCCGCTATAACGGTCTTACCAAAAGCGGTCGGGGCGGACAGGACACCGTAGCCGTGAGAAAATAGTTGCTGAGCAGCTTCCTGTTGCAGGGGTCGAAGTTCCCCTTTAAAAGCAACGTTGATTGAACTGCCTCCGAAACGCTCGTCAGTGAGTTCCGGTTTGATCTTGTGTGTTTTGATAAGATCAAGTGCATCATCGAGGCAGCCCCGTGGAAGGCCGATATAGGACGGGAAATCTTCCGCACAACCGATGATCCGGGGCTTGCCGAAAGTCGACAGGCGCATGGCCTGAGCCTTATAGAAGTCGGGGTTTTGAAAGGCAGCCAGCCGAATCAGACGGTTCAACATGGCAGGAGGCAAGCCTTTCTTCTCAATATAGATCAGGTTGCCTTGAACTATTCGGACAGTCTCGGGGAAAGGTCCTTGGACGGGTTTCTCCCTTTTCTTCTTCGAGGGCGGTAAAGTCCAGGGATCCTCCTCGATCCCTTCATCGGCCAGGCTGATGCGCACGCCAAGGATGGTTCCATTTCGGGAAGCCTCCTGGACAATGGTCTCCACTTTCTCCAACTGGATTCTTTCAAGTGATGATAGAAATAGCCACTGGTCGGGATAGGGTTCGAACGTCTCATTTACGAAGACGCTGTTGCCTTTCTCTGCAGGACCTCGTTGTAAAGGAAGGACGATGAGATTCCCGAACCCACCCTTGGGCATCGTATCCTGACTTGGAAAGAAGCGATCATAAGAATCCAGACCGATTTGATGGCGTCGTTCCATGGAACGTGTCAAGATAGCACAACCAAATTTCCGCGCCAGAGAAGCCGAGACCGGGCGGTCAAAGAACATCCAGACATGTCCTCCCTTGCCAGATCTCGAACGTTCCAGTGCTGCGGGAACTCCAATGTCACTGCAGGTTTTCAGAAAAGCAGCGACGTCCTCGTGCCAGGATTTCTTATCGAAATCGACAGCCAGGAGCCAGCAGGTTTCATCCGGCAAGAGCGGGTAAACCCCGATCGTGTGTTTTCCGAGCAGATGGCCGCGAATTACCTCATCTGTGACTGGTTTGAGCTCTCGATTTTCACAATCGGAACACTTCACCATAGGTTTGCGACAAAACGCGCGGTTCCATTCGTTTGCACAAGCAGGTGAATAACCGGAATTTCCTCTTCTCCCTTCCCATCTGATCGGGTAAGCGTCTTCACGCCCACGGAACAGGGAACGAAAAAGAGCAACCTGGGTTTCTATTGGAGACTCACTTGTGACTTCATTTGTTGGGATGTATGGTGCGGGTGGCTCTGATACCCTTGGTTGGGATGTTGTAGCGCGATCTCCAGGATATAAACGCAGCAGTTTCTTCAGACGTTCATTTTCTTCCCTCAGAGACGCGCATTCTCTTAATGCTCTTTGGAGTTGATCTTTGAGGTCTTCGGGATCAAGCATATCCGTTCACATCACCCTTCATGAGTTTTGCCGCGCTTCGCCTCCCTCCATTTTGTCAAATTCGTGCATTGCAGTCAGAGGTAGGTTCCCTGCCACCTCTGCAAATGAGACAGCGAAGTATGTTGGTATGCCGAGACTTAGCTTCTTTCAAGTGAAGTCTGGTGCAGACTACAAGTGAAACTCATCCTTAACCCTGAGTTTGATCTCATCCAATAAAGAAGGCTTAATAAAAAAGGAGCACTTTTTAGGAAGACTGTCAAGAAGACCTAAAACCTCTTTCGGGTTCAGCTGGTTTCTGCGTATGGAGCGTAAAAGAATGCCAATTGTCCCATGAACCTTGTAACCCATTCGTTCGCCAACCATTCGAGCGGCGGAATCGTCTGTTAGAAAGATAGCTGCCGGATCTCTTTCCATTAGGGCTAATGCCTCGAATTCTCCGGTATCAAGCGACAGGGCACGGCACATTGCAATAAGCGTTTGATCGGTTGGAAATGCGTGGGGCGATATGACGAAAGGAGGGGTAATTTTAACAAAAAGTTTTGGTCGTTTCCTCTGGACTTCATTTATTACAGCGGGACATAGCAGGATTTCTTGGAAGTCCTCGGTAAGATAAAGAACACCGATTTCGTCCAGATGGATAATGGGGCCGGAATCGCAAACCGCTTTGAAGCGCGACTTACTCCTTTCCATGGAGGCCCCATTCCACATCGTCACGAATGAATTTTTCCATCAGTTCAGGGCGATGAGTATCTAAGAATCGTCGCAGGGCCTCGGAAAGAAGTTCTCCTTCGTCTAGGAACCAGCCTTCCTTGATAAGGGATTCGGCTTCCCGGTAAAGCTTATCAGGTATTTTGGTCTGTACCGTTTTCATTGACCCCCTCCTCAATTTTAAACAATTATACCACACTAATCCATCTTCTTCTAATCAACCACTGATCTGCGGATGGGATTCCCAAGTGTAAGCGGATTCTCGCGTCGTAATGTCTTTTCCATGCGGGAATTCTGCCTGGCATACCTCGATCTTCCAAAAATGCAACCACTCGTTGCACAAATCGGGTGGACACAGAATCTAATCGATTGCCGAGAGCTTAGAACATAGCAAATCGGTTTATTACCGGTCGACTTCTCATTGGTCGGCTACCGGGTATCTCGGGCCGGGTATCGGGATGATTCCAACAATGCTGGGCAGAATCTGGATCGGAAGATCCCTGAATCCGGGACATCGTTCTTTTCTCTGTCGATGGATTCTAAAGATTTGTCGATAAATTGTCGATAGATTCGCCCGCCGGAAAGCCTCTCCTTCCGGCAATAATTCTAATGTCTTCGTCGATAGAAAATCGATAGATCATGGATTGGGTGCTTGGGAGCAGGCCCTGATGAGGATCGTTCAATCTCTGAGGGAGGCCAGGATTCTTTCAGAATATAGAGGAGAATCGTTCATAGGCAGGATCTACAAGGTTGAGACAGATATATTCAGCAGGAGGATGTTTCTCATTCCTTTGAAGATAGAATTCTTTGGATCCCCTGGCAGGATAGAGAGCCGCAAAGAAGGCTATTTACAGCTTATTCGGAAGGTGACCCCTGCCGAAAATATCTATCTCTGACCAACCTCTTTCCTCTTGAAACTATCATTGGACCAGGAAAGCTCCCTTTTCGCCCGCATTGGGTAGGCTTGAGCTTGTCGAACGGGTGACGCCCAACGATTGCTCCTTTCCCTTTTCCGTCATTCCGGACCCGATCCGGAATCCAGTATTATTAAGCCTCAAGGATCAGAAGATCGTTCTCCCAGAGCAGCGTATAATAGAGCTACATTCCATGGTCCTTGTCGGACATGGCGAAAAATGGTATAAAGATAACTAAGTTTTCTGCAAGGAGGAACTTATGAAGCAGAAATACACGGCAATCATCCGGAAGAGTAAGCTTGAATATGTGGCCATATGCCTTGAACTCAATGTCTCTGCCCGTGGCGACGATCTGGCAGATGTGGAAAAGAATCTCAAATCGGCAATTGAATTATATCTTGAAGACTTGAAGGAACATCCGGAGACAGCAAGATCTCCCATTCCCACAGATGAGCTTATTGAATTCCTGAGAGATACAGAACCGGATTGGTATCGGGAACCTGGTGAAGGTCTGATTTTGAGACCCCTTGAAGTTCACGAGGTCCCTTCATATGCCTAAAATACCATCAATGTCCAGCAAAGAACTGGCTCGATTGCTGGAAAAAGGCGGAGCAGTATTCGTCCGTCAGGGATCGACAGATCATGCGATCTATTCAAGAATCATTAAAGGGAAAAGATATTCCGCCCCTGTCCAGATGGGCAAAAGGTCGTTAGATCCAGTTTATTGTAAAAGAGTCTTGAGACAGTTGAAATTCACCGATGAAGAGATCAAAAAGCTTCTGGATTGATACCTAAAGCTTATGAAGAGTGCAAAGAAGAAACGACTTGAAACAAATGGATGGAGGGTTGGTACGGTTGCGGAGTTTCTCCAACTTTCACCTGAAGAGTCCGCCTATATTGAGATGAAACTTGCGTTGAGTAGGAATCTTCAGGAACGTCGGAAGGACAAGAGCCTAACTCAAGAGCAACTTGCTCGTCTTCTGAAGTCCAGTCAATCGAGGGTGGCAAAAATGGAAGCAGGAGATCCTTCGGTTTCGCTTGATTTGCTGGTCCGTTCGCTGTTAGTTCTGGGGGAATCTCGAAAAAGCCTCGCTAAGATTCTTTCCGAGCCGCGTTCTGCATCTGTAAGTTAGTTAGACCTGGGTCTCAACTTTCATGGGCTACGAGGTCGTCTGCTCTCCCTCTACTAATCTCAAATTGCCTCGTTGCCCTTTCTGATCTTCCTTAAGAAATCCTAATCGAGCCGTTTCAACTCCCAAAATGCCAGTCCAAGGCCAAAATCAGCCTCTTGTTTCTACACTTGATTCATAAAATCAATAACTTGTCTTGGTCCGACCTTGTTCGAAACGTGACCTTGTTCGAAAACCTGTCATCAAAAATAACAACAGCAAGATCAGCATCAGGGTTTTTCTTGCCTCACCGCTTCAGGCTGCTGCAGGAGATAGCTCGAGTTTGTAAAGCGTCTTAATTGGAAATTTCTTGGTAGCGTCAAGTATCTCGATACCAACAATCTCGTTTCTTGACGTAGTGTGAAGAATAACTCCCTCAGCCATCTCTATAGCACCATCTGGCTGCTTCGACGAGAGCTGAATGTAGGCTGCGTTGGCTTCTTTATCATATCTAACTTTCACGGCCTCACCTCCACATTTTCACAACCATCTTATCTCTTTCCTTGCCTGAAAGGGGAGAGTGAAATTCCGTCCAGAAATACAACAACCGTCCTATCTTCTCTGCTGGTAAGGAGGCGGTTTACCCTGTCGCTTCGGCTAGATTTAACTCCTCAATGGAGGAATGCTTTCTCCACCTTTTCACATTAACCAGAACCACTGGCTGGTCTGACTCCCGATTCTTCAGAGAGGTTTCTTTATGCCAATTGTTAAAATCATCCTCTCCTTCAATCTGAAATATGATAAGAGCATTGGTGGGTATCCTCTCAGCAAATTCCTCATTCTCCATAAGGTATCTATGAAACTCTGTTGAGATCATTGCTACAAAATTTGCATAATCATTCATATTAAACCCCTTTCAAAAATTCTTCCTTATATTTTAACCAATTTTCATTGATATCCCAATCACCATAAGTTAAAGCGCTTTCAAAACTCAAGTCTAAAGCTGTCTTTATTTTATTGCCTTTTATATCATATTTATCCACATGTGAAAAGCGATGAGAGCAGTCATATCTTATAACTACTTTCCACTCGCCTTCAACGTTTACCTCTAATTGAACAGCAAAATATGTAACTCTGCCTTTTTCAGATTCATGATAATGGCGTTTTCTTACGCCTTCACCAAAAACAACGAGAAAATCAACTATTTTTGCCATGTTTACTTCCTTTATCCCTCTTCACTTCGCCACTCTTTTTTGGTTGAGAACGGCATCTCCGAGTATATGAACAATTTCTTTCTTCCCGAACTTTCGATTAACTTTCTTAGGTCAAAATAAACCGTTGAATGCAGATTCGACTCCTCAAGAATCCTACCCCGTTCGTAATCCTCTTTGACTACCTTCAGCCAAATATGCCGCATCCATGAATCAATCTCCTCCACCCTTTTATGAGGAATTCGCCGTAATGGTTCTCTTTTTCTGACAACATAGGGAAGGTTAGCCGAAAAAATCCGGACCATACAAGTCCTTTTTTCTGAAAGGTATGTGTAATGGGGACCGGCAACTCTCAGCTCAATTGTGGCGCTGATGCTCTTGATTTTCTTAATGTTGCGAGGGAAGGAAGTACAGTTAATCTTTTGCCTAGAATTTGACAACTACTCTCAAACCCTCTGTCAAACGTCAACATCTGCAAATGTTTCGGGGCTTCCAAAGCAATAATGATATCACCAATCTTCATGCAGTTGGTTTTTGCCTTTAGGGTGTCAAGAGTTCCGGCAGATTTGATCAATAACAAAGCTTCTTGAAATCCTTTGTTCTTATCATGGGGAGCTTTTCCCCCCTCCTCTATTAATCTTTTCAGATGGCTCTTCTTACTCTTTAAGAATTTGTCTAACGAACAAGACCTGAT
>JBFMAE010000099.1:0-1491 GCA_040756085.1 Thermodesulfobacteriota bacterium
TTCGACCAATTTCTTGAAAAGGCGAAGGCCTATCTTCAAGCCCATCCAGACTGTGTGAAAGAGAGGATGAGTCGTATCCATCCTGAAGACACGGCCATGATCATCTATACTTCTGGCACCACCGGTCCACCCAAGGGGGCGATGATTTCCCATCGAAATATCATGGCCCTTACAAAATCCTTTCTCGAAGCCAACCCCACCTATGATACCGATGAGGTGGTCTCCTATCTTCCACTTGCTCATATCTATGAAAACCTCATCTCCTTCTTCCAAGCGGTTTGGTCTGGAGGGACTGTCAATTTCGTTGAACACATCGATACCCTGGCACAGAATCTCAGGGAGGTCTCTCCAACGATATTTGCCAGCGTGCCCCGAATCTGGGAGAAATTTGCCTCCATGATAGAGATTCGTATGTCCGACTCCACACTGCTCAAAAGAACCCTTTATCGGTTAAGCCTTTTGGTGGGACTACGCTACGTCAGATCGAAGAGTCAACGCAACAGGAGCTTCCTCTGGTCCATTCTTTATTGGCCCCTCTACTTTACCGTTCTCTACCATTTGAAAAGACAGTTGGGCTTTGAGCGGGTCAGGTGGGGTGTATGTGGTGCAGCACCCGCCTCTCCCGAACTTTTCGAATATTACAATGCCCTGGGAATTCCGTTGAGGGAAGGCTATGGCCAGACTGAATCGACTGGTGTGATTGCAACCCAGAGGCTTGATCGTCCCCGATGGGGTTATGTGGGAGAACCCATTCCCAATGTGGAGGTGAAGATTGCTGAGGATGGAGAGATTCTGGTTCGAGGCCCCAATGTCTTTAAGGGATACTTTAAAGACCCTGATTTGACCGCCTCCACCCTGGAGGATGGATGGCTCCACACCGGAGATGTGGGGGCATTGGAAGATGGATTTCTCAAGATCCTGGATAGAAAGAAGGATATTATCATCACCTCCGGTGGGAAGAATATCACTCCGGCCTTCATTGAAAATAAACTTAAGTTCAGCCCTTATATTCAAGATGCTGTGGTCATCGGAGAGAGACGGAAATACCTCGTGGCTCTTATCCTGATCGATGAGGATAATGTGACCAAATATGCGCAGGACAGCAGAATTCCATTCACCACCTTTGCCGATTTAACACAGAATCCAAGCATTTATAAACTCATAGATCAAGAGGTGGCCAAGGTGAATAAGACCTTATCCCAGGTGGAGACGATCAAACGGTTTGCCCTCCTGCCAAGACGATTCTATGAGGAGGATGGAGATGTGACCCCCACAAAGAAGGTGAAGAGGCGTTCCTTAGAGAATCGATACAGCGAACTGATCGAATCCCTTTATAAAAGATGAATTATGTTTCATAGTTCATAGTTCATCGTTCATCGTTTATCGTATTTCGTATTGCTTTAGCAATCCTATGGATCTGATTGAGAGCTACCGTGAGGAATTGCGACTGATTCGGAAGCCCTGGACAGGAGTTTGGGTGGGGATGATCTT
>JBFMAE010000099.1:1591-2750 GCA_040756085.1 Thermodesulfobacteriota bacterium
GTTCATCGTTCATCGTTTATCGTATTTCGTATTGCTTTAGCAATCCTATGGATCTGATTGAGAGCTACCGTGAGGAATTGCGACTGATTCGGAAGCCCTGGACAGGAGTTTGGGTGGGGATGATCTTCTTTGCCGTTATCCTGCTTCCTTGGTTCTCCCCGGAATATTATGCCTATATCGCTACATTGGTCTTCATCTATTCTATTGGTGTTCAGGGACAGAATATTCTGATCGGATATACAGGCCAGATCTCCTTCGGTCAGGCTGGCTTTCTGGCCATCGGTGCTTATACCTTCGGCCATCTGACCCGTTTAGGCTCTCCTCTATTGATCAATCTCCTCGGTGCGGGACTTGCCGCTGGCCTCTTTGGTCTTTTGGTGGGTTTCCCCTCTCTTCGCCTCAAAGGGCCTTACCTGGCCATAGCGACGCTTGGTTTTGGGATCGCTGTCTATCAGATATTTGTCAATTCCGAAGTCCTTTCCGGTGGACGGATGGGCCTCACCATACCAAAACTCACCCCTTTCTTCGGTCTCACCAAATCCATTTCGATATATTACTTCAACCTCTTCATCGCCCTCCTCTTCACCCTGACTTCTTACAATCTCGTCTCTTCCTATATCGGCCGAGCCTTTGTCGCCATTCGGGACAACGACATTGCCGCTGAGGTCATGGGCGTCAATCTCACCCGTTATAAACTCCTATCCTTTGCCATCAGCTCTTTCTATACGGGAATACAGGGCGGACTTTATGCCCTTCTGATGGGATATCTTGAACCCAATATGTTCACCTTCATGGAGGCAATCACCCTTTTCGTGGCGGTCATCATCGGAGGATTGGCCTCGGTGGAAGGGTCGATCTTTGGCGCTGCTTTCGTCATCCTCGTTCCGCAGATCTTCAGTGGCTATAAGGAACTGGTTCCAGTGATCTTCGGGGTGACCATTATTATCGTTCTGATCTTTGAACCTCTGGGTCTTTTCGGAAGATGGATAAAGATGAGGATCTATTTGAGAAACTGGCCCTTCCGATGATAAATACGAAATTCGAATATCGAAGGATGCGGTTATCAGGATATCAGATTATCAGGTACTGGGTATCAGGATCTCAGAACATCAGGATAGGAAAACTTCATTTCGTTTTCCCTGATATCCTTGTTTCTGGT
>JBFMAE010000100.1:0-4177 GCA_040756085.1 Thermodesulfobacteriota bacterium
TGGAGGGCCTCAAAGCTCGACCCGGCTGAGGCATTGCGATATGAATAAGGGAAGGTTGTCTTTTAAGGAGGAGGCTCAGCAAGCCCTCTCACGAGGAGAATGGAGAAAGGCCCTCGAGCATTTCCAAAGACATTGTGCCCAGGTGCCGGAGGATCTTCGATCCCGGCTGAAGGTAGCTGAATTGTCGGAGCGCCTGGGTCAAAAAAAAGAAGCGGTCCAGGTATATCGACAGGTGGCAGAATCCTATGCCCGGGATGGATTTCTGCTTCAAGCCATCTCAATCAATAAAATGATCTTAAGAATCGATCCTTCTTCGAAGGATATCAACAATCGATTGGCACAACTCTATGCAGAGAGGACAAAGGAGACAAAAACACTTCGACCCTTCCCACATATTCCTCTTTTCTCTGAACTGAATGAACAGGAACTCCAATCCTTGCTCAAAAAAGTGGAAGCCAAGACCTTTCCTCAAGGTGCTTTCATTTGCCGTGAGGGAGAAGAGGGAGATTCCCTCTACGTGATCAGTCGCGGAGAGGTGGCAATCACCAAGCAAATGCCAAAGGGGAAAGAGGTGTGGGTTCGTAACCTCAAAGAGGGAGATTTCTTTGGGGAGTTTGGATTTTTCACTGATCAAAAGAGGCATGCCAATGTCAAGGCCATAATGGAATGTGAGATTTTGGAGATCTCTCGAAATGAATTGAATGGGATCTTGAAGACCCAGACCCATTTGAATCAAGTGCTTCAAAACTTTTTTAAACAACGAATCTTGGACCTCTTTCTCGCCTCTTCTCCTCTGTTCTCCTCTTTAACTGCAGCGGAAAGAGAAGAAGTCTTCAAACGATTCCATCTTCGTAAGGTCTCTGAAAATTCCCTCCTCTTCAAAGGAGGAGATCCTCCTCGCTCCCTTTACATGATCAAGAATGGAGAGGTTGAGATATTTATTCAAGACCGCCATGGGAGGAAGGTTTCCTTAGCCACTTTGAAAAGTGGAAATTTCTTTGGTGAGATCGGGGTTGTCATGAATAAACCCCGAATGGCCTCTGCAAAAGCGACTCGATCTTCGGAATTACTGGAGTTGACCCAAGAAGACTTAGAGGCATGTCTCCTCAAATTTCCTAAACTTCAGCCCGTTCTCAAAGAGATTTCCTTGAAGCGCCTCGTCCAGATGAAAGAGCTGCTCTCCCAAGAGGCAGTCGAAAAAGCCAGGGAGGCCATGGTGTGAAGGAACTGATACAAGCTCTGCAGATTTTCAAGTCTTTCGGGAATGGGGCCAAACGGGTGGAGGTCCTCAAGGGGATTGATCTCACCTTTCATCAGGGTGAGAAGGCAGCAATTGTGGGCACATCGGGGGTTGGCAAAACCACCCTGCTCCATATCCTGGGCACCCTGGACCGACCCACCTCCGGGAAGGTGCTCTACGAAGGAAGAGATATCTTCACCCTGAACGAGAAGGAGTTAGCGCTTTTTCGAAATCGTGAGATCGGCTTTGTCTTCCAGTTTCATCATCTCCTCCCCGAATTCTCGGCATTGGAAAATACGATGATGCCTTGTCTCATCCAGGGGCTCCCTAAAAGGGAAGCTGCGATTCGGGCGGAAGCTATCCTCAATCTGGTTGGCCTGAAAGAACGCCTTTCCCATAAACCAGGGGAACTCTCCGGAGGGGAACAACAACGGGTGGCGGTGGCGAGGGCTTTGGTCTTGGAACCAAAAGTGCTACTAGCCGATGAACCTACTGGAAACCTGGATACCAAAACAGGAGAATCGGTCTTCGAACTTCTCAAAGAGCTCAACCAGATCAAGGGCGTTACCCTCATCGTCGTCACACACAATCCGAAACTGGCTGATCAATTGTCTCGCCAGATCCACCTCACCGATGGGAAGGCGCTGGGATAGACAGGACCCTATTTACAAAAAGATGAAGATTTGATATGAAAATGGAGCTTCACAGAAATCGAAAAAAATTTTTGTACGGTGCCCCTCAATCCTCACCGACAAGGGGTTTGTAGGGCACATGCCAGTCAAAATTTTTCCATGTCATTCCATTTCATCCCAAAATTGGAACAGATGGTCTCTGGTGTCTTACTCGAGATGATCGGAAGGAGTGGAAATATGGTCATGAGGCGAATGTGGTTTACCCTCTTCATCCTGTTTCTTTTTGTAGGGATCTGCGATGGGGGAGAAGAAGTGGTTTATAAAATCACGCTCCTTGGAAATGTGAAGGTTGAAGAAGGGGTCATTCGAGGGGCGATCAAGAGCCGGGAGGGTGGACCCTTTTCCACCGAGCAGGTCCGCGAGGACTTGCGATCCATTTTCGGCCTGGGATACTTCACCGATGTACAGGTCGATATCAAATCGACCCCTCAGGGCAAAGAGGTCATTTTTATCGTAGTGGAAAAACCCTCAATCAAAGAAGTCGTGATCACCGGAAATGAAAAGGTGAAGCTGAACGATATTAAGGAGAAGATGACCCTCGCACCACGTTCCATCCTCAACCTTGAAAAGGTGAAGGAGAATTCGGAACAGATCCGGAAGCTCTATTTTTCCAAGGGTTATTACGGGGTCACGGTGGAACATAAGGTTGATTATTTAGAAACCAATGAGGCCGTGGTCACCTTCAAGATCGTAGAGGGCCCCAAGGGGCGTATCAAAAAGATCATCTTCAAAGGAAACCAGAAGATCAAATCTTCCCAGTTGAAGAAGGTGATGCAGACCAAACAGAGAAACATCTTCTCCTTTTTCACCAAGACCGGCATTCTCGATGAAGACATTCTTAAAAATGACCTCCAACTCCTGGACGCCTACTACTATGATCACGGTTATCTCAATGCAAAGGTCTCTGAACCCAAGATTGATCTCAAGGATCCAAAACGGATCCAGATCGAGATCGAGATCGAGGAGGGACCTCAATACCGTCTGGGAGATATCGATTTCAAAGGGGACCTCCTTACCACCAAAGAGGAGCTCTTCCGGGTTCTCAAAATCAGACGAAACGATGTTTATAGCAATTCGGCGATCCGAAAAGAAATCAGTGCCCTCACCGAAAAGTTTGCCAATCAAGGCTATGCCTATGTGGAGATCCATCCGGAAACTTCCACGGATGCTAACAACCTATTGGTCCACCTCATGTTCGACATTGAAAAGAAGAAACGCGTCTCCTTCGAAAAGATCCAGATCGTCGGAAACACGAAGACCCGTGACAAGGTGATCCGCCGGGAACTCCAGGTGGCCGAAGGAGAACTTTACAGTGCCACCGGAATGAATAAGAGCCGGGACCGATTGAAACGGACGGGGTTCTTCAAGGAGGTCGATTTCACCACGAGCCGGGGAAGCACCGATGAAAAAATCAACCTCGATATCAAAGTGGAAGAGGCACCCACCGGTGCGATCAGTTTTGGAGTAGGTTATAGTAGTATCGAAAATGTGGTGGGCTCTGCCTCTATCTCAGAGCGCAACCTCTTCGGTCTGGGGTACCACGCAATCTTGAGGTTCAAATTGGGATCGGAGACCAGAGAAGGCAGGTTCAGTTTTACCGATCCCTACTTTTTAGGGTACAACTTTTCGGCGGGCATTGATCTCTACCACGAAAATCGGGAATTTGATAGTTACTCCTATAAAATTACGGGAGGAGATATTCGCTTTGGGAAAGATCTGACTGAAAATATACGAACGGATGTAATGTATAAACTGGAAAACACCAATGTTTTTGATGTGAGTGACGACGCCTCTCGTTTTATCAAGGAGCAGAAAGGGAGGAAGACGACCAGTGCCATTATACTCACTCCTTCCATGGACACCCGTAACGACTACTTTAACCCCTCACGGGGAGCAAAGCACAGCCTTCTTATGGAGAACGCCGGAGGTATCTTGGGAGGGGACAACTATTTTGTGAAGGTGGTGGGAGAAACGAGTTGGTTCTTCCCTTTGCCTTTGAATACGGTCCTCAATCTTCGCGGAAAAGCGGGAATCATTCACCCTTATGGAGGGAAAAAAGTACCCATCTATGAAAAATTTTTTGCGGGTGGACTATACACCGTGCGGGGTTTCGAATACGGCATGGCCGGGCCCATTGATGAAAACAGAGAGCCACTGGGGGCGAAGAAGATAGTGGTTTTCAATTCTGAACTACTCTTCCCTCTCTCCCGTGAGATCGGTCTGAAGGGTGCTCTGTTCTGGGATA
>JBFMAE010000101.1:0-4487 GCA_040756085.1 Thermodesulfobacteriota bacterium
CTGCAAAAAACGTCCCGTTCTATGCCAATTGGGTCAGCAAATTCATCGCTTTTTCCAATCGACATGAAGAGTTGAATCATGATTTGCTGTTTGAAAAGTTTTTAGACAAACTAAAATCACAAAAAAACACCGCTGACTGGCAGATCAGACAGGCCCGTGATGCAGTGCAATTATATTTAACGCATTTCATGGGGGATAAAAAAACAGCTTTACAGCCCAGTAAACCACAGAAGGGGAGAGAAATTTCTGACATTTCACAGGTCCTTCAGGATATGCGCAAGGCCATTCGCATTAAGCATTATTCTTACAGTACAGAACGTACATACCTAGACTGGGCCAAAAGATTTTTTGACTATACCCTAAAGCTTAAAGAGAAAGACATCCCTACCTCTGGATTAGATTCAAGTGATGTACGGGATTATCTGAGCTATCTGGCAATGAAACGGCATGTCTCTTCCTCTACTCAGAATCAGGCGTTCAATGCACTGTTATTCCTTTTCCGTGACATTCTTAAAATAGCTATCGACGACTTATCTCAAACAGTCAGGGCAAAACGCGGGCAGAGACTGCCGGTTGTTTTATCTGTAGAAGAGGTGAAAGAGATTTTCAAACATGTTGAAGGCACAAACCTTCTCATTCTCCAGTTGCTATATGGTTCCGGGCTCCGGCTCATGGAACTTGCCCGGTTGAGAGTAAAAGACATTGATTTCAGTGCAAGCCTTGTATTTGTACGCAACAGTAAGGGGGACAAGGACAGAACTACCATGTTACCTAAGTCTGTCACTGCATCATTGCGCTCCCATCTCGAAAGGGTAAAGGTCATCCATGAAAAAGATCTTGCATCAGGGTATGGCGAAGTCTTTCTGCCGGATGCGTTGGAACGTAAATACCCGAATGCTGCAAGAGATTGGCACTGGCAGTACATCTTCCCATCATCAAAGCTCTCGGTGGATCCCCGAAGCGGAAAAATCAGAAGGCACCACATCAATGAAAAGACTGTGCAGAACGCCGTGAAAGAGGCTGTTAAGAAAGCTGGTATTGTCAAACATGCATCGGTGCATACTCTCAGGCACAGCTTTGCAACCCATCTTTTAATGAACGGAGTGAATATCAGGGAGATACAAAATTTACTGGGGCATAAACATCTTGAAACCACAATGATCTACACTCATGTGTTGAGAGATATGGTTAGCGTTCCAAGAAGTCCCCTTGACAATCTTTACAACAAAAGACCGCTTTAACCATAATATTTCTTCCCAGCCGCAGAGGGCGTTTAGTCATGAGAAAAAAGAGTTTCATTATTTCTGGATTCCTTTTTATCCTTCTTTTGACCCCTGCAAAAATATATGGTGTAGAGTTTCAACGGGCCCTTCTCGGCAAAGTCTTCTCTTTTCCTCAAGATCATTTCTCACATCCTGAATTCAGAACCGAATGGTGGTACTATTCTGGCCATCTCCAAACTTTAAGCCAGGATAATAAATTCTTTGGCTATCAGCTCACTTTTTTTAGATCCGGTTTAAAAAGGGAAACGAAGCCCCGGAAATCGAAATGGTCCATTCAAGATATCTATTTCGCCCATCTGGCTGTCACGGATGAATCCAGGAAGAAATTCGACTATCGCGAGAAGATCAGCCGTGGGAGCCTGGGAGAGGCAGGGGCTATTCCTTATACAACTAAGGAAAAGACCTTCCGGATATGGATCGAGGATTGGTCTCTGGAGGGAAAAGGTCCTGCCATGCAAAAACACTTCCTTAAGGCTGGAGATAAGGATTTCGGGATCGAACTTCTCCTCACACCAGAAAAGAGTCCAGTCGTCCATGGCCAAAACGGGATCAGCCAGAAGGCTGAAGGTGAAGGATATGCTTCGCACTACTATTCCATCTCTCGTTTGAAAACAGAGGGAAAGCTCTTCTTAAAAGCAAAAGAAGTCCCTGTGCATGGAATCAGCTGGATGGACCATGAATTTGGTTCAATCCAGCTCCGGGATTATCAGGTGGGATGGGATTGGTTCAGCATCCAGTTGGACAACGGAACGGACTTAATGTTATATCAGATTCGACACCGGGACGGAAAAATCGATCCCTATTCGAGTGGGACGATCATCTTCGCCGATGGAAAATATCAGCATCTCTCCCTGAAAGAGTTCCAGATGGAAGTTCTGGAAAATTGGAAAAGCCAAAAAAGCGGGGCGATCTATCCCGCTAAATGGAGTATAAAGGTTCCGGCTCACCGTATTGAATTGATCCTTCTCCCAACGGTCAAGGATCAGGAACTGATTACCGAAGCCTCCACGCGAGTAACCTATTGGGAAGGAAGTGTAACTATTGAGGGAAGATATCAGGGTAATCCGGTGAAAGGTCTGGGTTATGTCGAACTGACCGGATACGCCAAACCGTTTTCGAAAGGGATGTAATACAAATGCACTAAATAACCGAACACCAAGCACCCATCACCAAATAAATTCCAATCCTCAATAACCAAACCTTTAATTTACTTTTTTGCATTAATTTTCGTTTGATGATTGAACATTGGTAATTGGAGGTTATTTGGATATTGGCCTGCCTGCCGGCAGGCAGGGATTTGGTGATTGGAATTTGCTTGGCCAAAAAGTTTAAAAGGGATAAATCTTTTTTTATAATAAGGATTAAAGGAGGAAAAGATGGATCAACTCTTCTACCCAAAATCGGTAGTCGTCATCGGGGTTTCAGAGGACCCTGACAATTTGGCGAAGATCATTGTTGAGAATCTTTTCGAATTCCAGTTCAGAGGCGAGATCGTGTTAGTGGGCAAAAGAGAGGGGGTCCTTTTCGGAAGAAGGATCTGTACCCGTATAGATGATGTTCCTAATGGTATTGACGTAGCAGTCATCCTCACCCCTGCTCACACCATGCCAGAAATACTGGAATCCTGTGGAAGGAAAAAGATTCGCTGGGCCATTATTGAAACCGGGGGTTTCAGTGAATATTCTGAAGAAGGGCGGCAATTAGAAAAAGAGGTTTTACAGATTGCCAAGAAATGGGGGATTCGGATCGTCGGACCCAATGGAATCGGGATCATTAATATCGAGAATGGTTTTGTTTCTCCCTTCGTCCCATTGAAGAGGGGCCTTATTACCAAAGGAAAGGTCTCCCTCCTGGCACAGAGTGGTGGGGTATCCTTTACCTATTTCAATCTTCTTTCGAGTGATAATGTAGGGTTAGCCAAAATGGTGAGCATGGGAAATAAACTGGATCTCAATGAGATTGACTACCTCAAGTATCTCATCCAAGATCCCCAGACAGAAATCATCGGGGTCTATTTAGAAAGTCTTGAGAATGGGAAGGATTTGATGGATGTAGCACGATCTACTTCTAAACCCATCATTCTCCATAAGGCCAATACGGGAGAAGCAAGTCGGCACATTGCAAAACTTCATACCGCAGCCCTTGCCAACGATGACAAGGTTGTGGAGGCAGCGTTGAAACAGGTTGACATCGTTCGGGCAAAGGACTTTCGGGCCTTTGGCAATGCCGTGAAAATCCTCTCCCTTCCTCCCATGAAAGGGAGTAACCTGGTCATCCTCTCCCGCTCAGGAGGGGTCGCCGTTGTTGCCACAGATTCTGCAGAGAGGCAAGGTTTCCGACTTTTTCCACTGACACAAAGCTTTCAGAATCGAATCCATAGCTTCTTCAGGGCAAAGGTGATCCAGCCTACCAATCCTCTCGATTTAGGAGATCTTTTTGACTTCGATCTTTATGTAAAAATTCTGGAACATGTTCTTAAAATTAGGGCTGTAGACGGGATTCTGTTTCAGCACGTATCCATAGGCGAGGAGATGAAGCCGTCCCGAAGGCTAATTCAATCTGTGAAGGAACTCTCTTTCCGTTATCAAAAACCAGTTGCCCTATGCTATTTCACTGAAGAGGAAGAATTGGCCTTTATCAAAAGGGCTCTCGACTACCCCATCTTTACCGAGCCTGAAGATGCGTTAACCGCTTTGGCGGTATCAAGGGATCACTACCGGAAACAAAACATTTTGAAAGGGAAGCCTCTTACCTATCCAGTGGACCATGGCCGAGTAAGGTATCTTTTACAAAAAGCTAAAAGGGGTAAGAGGGATCTTCTCCTTTCGGAGGCCTTCGAAGTGCTCCAGTCTTATGGAATTGCAGTGGCAGATTATCAGGTAGTTTACCGGAAAAAGGACTTAAACAGGGTAATAGAGAAAAAAGGGGGCCTTGTCGCCATGAAGGTCATTTCTCCTGAAATTTCACACAAGTCCGATGTCGGGGGTGTCTTTCTCAATATCAATCGACTATCAGAGGCAGAGAAGGCCTATGAGAAGATAAGCAAATTGAATCAGGGAAGATTTTCCGGCATCCTCATTCAAAAGATGGTCTCGGATGGAAAGGAGGTCATCTTGGGGGCGAACCGAGACCCTTCCTTTGGTCCTGTAGTGCTCTTTGGCCTGGGAGGGATCTATGTGGAGGCCTTCAAGGAGAGTTCCCTTC
>JBFMAE010000102.1:0-2216 GCA_040756085.1 Thermodesulfobacteriota bacterium
TTCAAAATTTTTCCCCTCACCCTTCCCCTCTCCCCACCGGGGAGAGGGAGGGATAGGGTGAGGGGAAGAAGAGGAGGTTAGATCGATATGCTGCAAGACCATAACGACAATATCCAGTTAATGTACGAAAGGGCGAAGAAAGCTTTTGAAATCGTCGAGTATTGGCCTCAGGAGAAGGTCGACGAGATGTGTGCTGCAGTCGCCTGGGAATGGCAGAAAGGTGAGAATGTCAAGGCTATGGCTAAACTTGCAGTAGATGAAGGGAAAATTGGTGTCTATGAGGATAAGATCAACAAGATTAGAAGCAAAACAAGAGGCACGATGTGGGATTTCCGCGGGGTGAAGACTTGTGGATTGGTAAGGGAAGATAAGAAGAGGGGCCTGAAAATCTATGCTAAGCCCATAGGCGTCGTTGCCAACGTCGTTCCCATGACGAACCCTGAGGGGACGGTCTGTACCATCGGACTCAGTCTTTTAAAGACAAGGAATGCAATGATCTGCTCCCCCCATCCCAGGACAAAGCAATGTTCCTATCTTACGGTTGAAATAGGAAGAAAGGCACTCAAAAAGATTGGCGCGCCCGAAGACCTGTTCCAGTGCATTGCCAATCCCACGAATGAAACGACCTCCGAACTGATGGCAAGCTGCGACTTCGCCATGGCCACAGGCGGAGACGCCCTGATCAAAGTGGTTTACAAGGCAGGCAAGCCCTGCCACACCGTGGGAGCCGGAAATGTGGTGTCGATTGTGGATGAAACAGCCGATCTTCCTGCGGCTGCCAATAAAATCATGCGTTCCAAGACCGCCAACAATTCGACATCCTGTTCTTCAGAAAATGCGGTAGCAATCTATGAGCCCATTTATGACAAATTTATGGGTCTGTTGAAGAAAGAAGGAGGATACCTCTGTACGACTGAAGAACGTGAAAAGATAAGGAAGGTGCTGTGGCCTGACGGAAAGACATTAAATCGGGATATCTTCGGAAGGTCGGTCCCCATTATCGCTGAGGCAGCAGGGATCAATCCTCCACCAGGAACAAAATTCTTGATGGTCATCGGTGAAAAGGTGGGCCCTAAGGATAGGTTCTCCGGAGAAAAGTTGAGCCTTGTACTGACCGTATGGAAATGGAGCGACTTCGATGAGATGCTCGACCGATTGGAAAAAATCCTTGAGTTCTCAGGGATTGGGCACTCCGTCTCTATCCACACCAATCAAGTTGATCGGATGGAGAAACTTGCCTTAAGGGCGAAGGTAGGTCGAGTAGAATGCAATATGCCCCACTGTCTGGTCAACACAGGAAGCTGGTACAATGGTCAAATCTGGACTGAAAGCCTCGGTTGTGGAACCTGGGCTGGTAATATGACCAGTGAGAATATCAATTATAGAAATTTCCTCAATTATACCTGGCTTTCTGTACCTATAGAGGAATATATCCCCACGGATGAAGAACTCTTCGGAGACTATTTTAAGAAGTGGGGGAAGGATTAATCTTTACGAGAGATGGGCAAGGAAGAGGGAGGGGTATCGTGCGAATATCCCCTATTAAACTCTGAGGCCCATTGATTGACCATATTGATGAACATTTGGAAGGGCTGGGAGAGATATTTCTCCCTATGATAGATCAGGTAAAATTTCCTTTTCAGGGTAGGGTCAGCGAGGGGAATGGATTTTAACTTTTTCCTCTTCACCTCCTCGCTGACCACATGTTCAGAAATGAGGGAGATGCCAATTCCTTCTTCAACCGCTCTTTTGATGGCTTCGTTATTGGAAAGCTCCAGAGAGATGGAGACGGAGAGATTATTCTTCCTGATAAATTCGTCAACAATTTCACGTGATGCAGACCCCTTTTCATGCATGATGACTGGCTGTCCATTCAGTTTCTTGGGTTCAAGACGTTTTTTTCTGGAAAAGGTATGGAAAGGGGGTACAATGAGTACCAATCTATCCTCTAATATCTCCTGGATAATCAATTTTTTATGCTCAAAGGGATAGGAGATGAATCCCATATCGTTTTCCAATTTAGCAGTATTTTCGATGATCTCCTGATTGGGAAAGATATTAACGGAGACATGAATCTTTGGATATTTTTTTCTGAAACGGTTGATGATGAAAGGGAGGTAATAGGCTCCAAAACTTTCACTGGCATGGATCCGGAGGTGACCACTCTTACGCTGTTGAAAATCCCGGAGGCTCTCCTCCGCCTGACTCTCAAAATG
>JBFMAE010000103.1:0-6610 GCA_040756085.1 Thermodesulfobacteriota bacterium
CTCCTTGAGGGTATCGGCCACGGCGATGATGCCAGCCAGATTATGATCCATGGCTACAAACATGGGCGTCTTTCCCTGATAAGAAAGTTCTTCGGCCTTCTTTTCCAGTTTATTCAACAGGATCCCACGATCTTGCATCAACTTCGCATTTCCCATCAACAATGACCTTCCAACGATGGTAGCCTCAATCCCGTGTCCTGCAACGGCATTGAAGTTTTTCGGATTGATCAAAGGAAGGTTCTCCTCTTTGGCCCGGTTGACAATGGCCTCACCCAGTGGATGCTCTGAACCTTTCTCTGCCGACGCGGCATAACGGAGAATCTCCTCTTTTCCGAACCCATTGACCTCAACAATATCGGTTACAGAGGGTTCACCTTTGGTCAACGTTCCCGTCTTATCCATGACAATCGAATTGAGTTGGTGAGCCGTCTCCAGGGCCTCCCCTCCCCGGATCAGAACCCCATTTTCAGCTCCCTTCCCAGTCCCCACCATGATCGAAGTAGGCGTAGCCAACCCCAGTGCACAGGGACAGGCGATGATGAGGACGGCTACAAAATTGAGTACAGCGTACGTCAGTGCGGGCTCGGGTCCGAAAAAGTACCAGACAATGAACGTGAGAATTCCAATGCCGATCACTACGGGGACAAAGTAACTGGCAATGATATCGACCAGTCTCGCTATGGGCGGCTTGGATCCCTGGGCTTCTTCCACCATCTTGATGATCTGGGCAAGCATGGTCTCTTTTCCGACCTTGGTGGCTTCAAATTTGAAACTCCCTGTCCTGTTGAGGGTAGCTCCGATAACATGGTCTCCAGGATTCTTCTCCACCGGCATGGATTCCCCTGTGATCATTGACTCGTCCACTGAAGAACGACCTTCTTTGATGATCCCATCTACTGGAATCTTCTCTCCTGGCCGGACCACTACCAGATCACCCGTGGTAACTTCTTGCACAGGAATATCCCTTTCCTGACCTTCCCTGACCACTCTGGCTGTCTTCGCCTGGAGACCAATCAACTTTTTGATGGCCTCTGAGGTCTGCCCCTTCGCCCTTGCCTCAAGAAGCCTGCCTAACAGAATGAGAACAATGATGGCTCCCGCTGTATCAAAATAGACCTCAGCTACCAATCCCTGGGCCGAAAAGAGCTGTTGGAAGAAGGTGGCAAGGACGCTATAAAAATAGGCGGCAGAAGTGCCCACGGCAATGAGAGTGTTCATATCTGCCGACTTATGCTTGGCCGTCTTCCAGGCCCCAACATAGAATTGCCACCCAACCCAAAACTGGATAGGAGTCTGGAAGAGAAGTTGAATATAGAAATTGACTTCACGGTTCAGATTGAAAAGGGAGGATAATCCCAACATCTTCCAATAGGCGAGCAGGAAGATGGGAATGACGAGGATGACTCCAGAGATGAACTTCACTTTCAATTTTTTGAATTCAGCTTCCCTGGCGGCTTTTTCACGGTCAACGATATCTTCTTTTCCAGCGGCCTCCACTTCGAGAATCTCATAGCCTGCTTCTTTGACCGCCTTGCGAAAATCTTCTATGGAGACGGCACCTGCGACATACTGGACGGTAGCCCGTTCTGATGCGAAATTAACGGTGGCCCGTACTACTCCTTCCAGTCTGTTCAGGGCATTTTCCACCTTTTTCACGCAGGAGGCGCAGGACATCCCATGAATGGGTAAAGTGACTTTTTCAAGTCCCGCTTCATATCCCAGATCCTTGATGGTAGTGATAAAATCCCCTATGTGAACTTTTGACGAGTCGAAGGTCACGATAGCCTTCTCCGTGGCAAAATTGACCTTTGCATCTACAATACCACTCATCTTAGAGAGGCCTCTTTCAATCTTGGCCACGCAACTGGCACAGCTTATTCCTGTTATGGGGAGTTCAACCTTTTTCAAACCTTCTCTCACAGGGGAAGGCTTCTCCACCGTCTCAGCCTTCTCTTCTTTTCTTAAGAATTTCTCCGGGGAAGCATCAAACTTCTCCTTACAGGCCACATTACAAAAGTAGATAAATTGCCCCAGATAGATGCTCATGGCTGCGGCATGGGGAATCTCCACGGTCATCCCGCAGACAGGGTCAACCGCCTCTCCCCACTCCTGAGAACCCTTGATGAATTTTTCAGGGTCTCTCTCAAAGGTTTCTTTACAATAGAGAGCACAGAAAAAGTAATCGATCCCCTGATAGGAAGTCTTTGCAGGGGCTGTCTTTTCATCAACAATCATTCCGCAAACAAGATCTATCCCCATGGTCTAATACCTCCTTCCAGAGAGGGTCCTTTGAATTTTATCTATTAAAATTAAAAGCCTCTTGATCTCATTTTACTTCATAATAGAAGCCTGCTGTTCTTCTTTGATCCCCTGTCTTCAAAAGAATCATTACTTGGTACTTCCCTTTTTCTACGAGATTGAAATAGGCATCATAACTTTTCATCGAACCCTCGTAATTGATGGCCTTGATCTGATCTTTCCCCTTTGGATCGACCACCTTCATGCTGATTTGGGCATCGGTGATCTCTTTTTGAGTTTTTTCATCCTTCAACGTCACGGTGATATTGTGACTCGTTCCAGGTTCCACATCCTCCTTCATTTTCATATCTTTCAGCATCTTCCTATGCTCTTCATTAGACATGATCTGAAAAGTGACCTTGACCCCCTCAACAAGGACCTCTTTTGTATCCATCTTCATCGTTTCACCTTTTATTGCTCCATGCCCATGCTGTGCCAATGAAAGCGATGTGAGGGCTAACAAACAAAAAAAAGGCATTACAAAATATCCTACCCATTTTCTCATTCTATTCCCTCCTTTAATTTTAATATATCCATTGGAATGTGTAATTCAAGTACATCTGGCAAAGATCTGAATGTCATTGATTTGATGTTCCATCTCCATCTTCTCTTCCGGCAGGGCTAAAACCCTGTGTTTCATTTTTTTCTAAATCTTGATTCCAGCCTCCTTTAATTTTCCTTTCTTCAACTCCCACTCCTTCATCATTGCAAAGATGACAGGCATGATGATAAGGACCTGAATGGTGGAAGTCACCAGACCTCCGATAATAGGAGCCGCAATCGGTTTCATCACATCAGAACCTACTCCGGTTGACCAAATAACCGGAACCAATCCGATCAACGTTGTACCAACGGTCATCAACTTTGGACGAAGTCGAAGCACAGAGCCTTCCACTGCTGCATCGTGAATATCCTGTTTGGTCACTTCACCGTTCATTAATCGTTTGTCCAATGCCTCTTTCAGGTAGATGACCATCACAACACCGGTTTCCACGGCTAACCCGTAAAGTCCAATATAGCCAACCCAGACCGCAACGCTAAAATTGTAACCCAGGATGTATTGAAAGATGAGTCCTCCTGTCATCGCATAGAGCACAGCGATCATCACCATGATTGACTCTGAAACGGAATGGAAAGTCATATAGAGTAGTATGAAGATGACGAAGAAGACAATGGGCAAAAGGATCTTCAGCCTCTCTTTTGCTCGAAGTTGGAATTCATACTGACCGCTCCATGAAAGTGAGTAGCCTGGAGGAAGTTTCAGCTTCTCTTTAATCACCCGTTTTGCCTCATCCACATAACCACCGATATCTCTTCCTTTGACATCCACATAGACATACCCTGTCAACATGCCGTCTTCATCTCTGATCATCGCAGGACCTTCTGCTAAACTGATGTCAGCCAGTTGGGTTAATGGGATATGAATCACCGCTCCTCCAGAAGGACCTGAACCTCCCATTCCCCTCATACCTCCCATACTCCCAGAACTGCCTGTACGAACGGGCACCAGGATCCTCTTCAATTTTTCTACATCATCTCTAAATTCTCTCAAATAACGGAGATTGACTGGATACCGCTCACGGCCCTCCACGGTCCGGGTGATGTTCATCCCTCCCAAAGCGGATTGAATGACATCCTGAACCTCTCCAATGGTCAGGCCGTAACGGGCAATCTCATCCCGCTTGATCTTGATATCAGTAAAATATCCTCCGGCAACCCTCTCTGCATAGACACTCCTTGTGCCGACAACCTCTTTTAGTATCATCTCAATATGGGTGCCCAGCTCCTGGATCTTGTCCAAATCGGAACCGGAAATCTTGATCCCTACCGGTGTCCGGATGCCTGTGGTGAGCATATCGATCCTGGCCCGAATGGGCATGGTCCAGGCATTCTGAAGCGAAGATCGTTCCTTCATATAAAGTCGGCATAAACTCACTCCCGATCTTGAAGAAAAGGGGGACGCTCAGGGGGATCACGATGAAGGTGATGAGAAGGGCGGTTTTCTTAAATCTCAGAACCCAACGAATGATGGGTTCGTAGAACCATCTAAAAAATCTGGAGATCGGATTTTCCGATTCAGGCCTAAGTCGCTTCCCTTTTAAGAAAATCGTCATCAACACCGGGACAAGGGTGATGGCAAGGATGGAGGATGCGGCCATGGCAAAGGTTTCGGTAAAGGCCAGAGGTCTAAACATCCTTCCTTCCTGGGCCTCAAGCATAAAAACCGGAACAAAAGAGATGATGATGATCGTCAAGGCAAAGAAGATGCCCCGACCCACCTGCTGGCAGGCACGGACGATGGTTTCGCTGCTATTTCTTCGATCTTCATCCGACCCTTCAGAGAGACGACGATATCCATTCTCCACCATGACAATGGAGGCATCGACAATGACCCCGATGGAGAGGGCAATCCCTCCAAGGGACATGATGTTAGAGGTTAGTCTCAAAAAATACATGGGAATGAAGGAGGCAGCGACCGCAATTGGAAGGGCGAAGATGGGGACAAAAGCAGAGCGAAAATGGAGAAGGAAGATGATGATCACCAGACTTACGACAATGATTTCGGTAAGAAGTGTTTTCTGGAGATTCTTGATGGAGAGTCGAATCAACTCAGAACGATCGTAGGTGGGAATAATCTTAACCCTCTCAGGAAGTCCAGGTTTGAGCTCTTCGATCTTGGCTTTGACCCGCTTGATGACATTGAGGGCATTTTCTCCAAATCGCATGACGACAATGCCGCCCACCACCTCCCCTTTTCCATCCATTTCAACAATCCCCCTTCGCATCTCTGGTCCGAGGGTAATGTGGGCGATATCTCGACGGAGAATCGGTGTTCCTCGATCATTATTGCTTACAACAATCTTCTGGAGGTCGGTGACATTTTTAATATAACCCCTCCCTCTCACCATGTATTCTCTTCCGCCCAGTTCGAGAAGCCTCCCCTCCACATCGGTATTAGACATCCGGATTCGCTCCATGACTTCCCTGAAGGAGACTCCGTAAGCCGCCATTTTGTTGGGATCGATATTGACTTGATATTGTTTCACAAATCCGCCTACACTGGCCACTTCGGCAACACCTTCCACGCTAGCCAAGGCATAGCGGATATACCAATCCTGAAGGGTGCGAAGATAGGCAAGATCATGCTTTCCGTTTTCATCCACCAAGGCATACGTAAAAACCCATCCAACACCTGTGGCATCCGGTCCAAGCAGAGTAATTGCCCCTGGGGGAAGCCTTTCTATAATCTGTTGCCTGTACTCCAATACCCTGGACCTTGCCCAGTAGATGTCCGTTCCATCCTCAAAGATCACATAGACATAGGAAAAACCGAAATCCGAAAACCCTCTGACCGTCTTCACCTTCGGTGCGGAAATAAGGGAAGAGACGATGGGATAGGTGATCTGATCCTCCACCATGTCCGGACTCCTCCCCTCCCAGGTCGTGTAGACGATCACCTGGACATCGGAGATATCCGGAACTGCATCGAGAGGGATATGCTTCATCGCATAGACCCCTCCGAGCATCACCAGTAGAACAATTATAAAAACCAAAAATCGATTTTTAGCACAGGCATCGATCACCTTCTCGATCATTTCGATCTCCCTTTATTTCCCATGAACCCCATGGTCATGTCCTCCCATGCTTCCGATGGCCTCTTTAAACTTCGATTCGGAGTCGATAAGGAAATTGGCACTCGTCACTATCCTTTCTCCGGCTTTTAACCCTTTGATCACTTCATAATATTCATCCACTTTCGCTCCCACCTTGACCTCTCTCGGTTCAAAATAGCCAAACCCTTTATCGACGATAACCATCTGGCGGAGACCCGTATCAATGACAGCTCCTTCTGGGACGGCTAACTTTTGTCCCAAGTGAACCTTGATCTCCACATTGGCATACATTTCGGGTTTAAGTCTCCCATGGGTGTTTGGAAATTCGAACCTCACCTTTGCCGTTCGTGTTTTTGGATCTAACGAAGGATAGATGTAAATCGCCCTCCCTGTAAAGGTCTCCCTTGGAAAATAAGAGAGATGAATGGAGGCCTGCTGTCCCAATCGGATGAATGGAAGCTCATATTCATAGATCTCTGCATAGAGCCACACCATCGAAAGATCGGCCAGTTTAAAGAGGGCCATCCCGGGCATGACGTTCATCCCTTTATAGACCATCTTTTCAAGAACAAATCCGCTGAAGGGAGAGTGAGTGTCTTTTTAGCCTGGCCACTTTCTTCCAGGGCTTTGATCTGATCATCGCTGATGTCCCATAGTTTGAGACGGCGCTTGGCAGATTCTCCCAAGGAGTCCCCACT
>JBFMAE010000104.1:0-17820 GCA_040756085.1 Thermodesulfobacteriota bacterium
GGCATCTTGAATTTTCCTTTTTTGAATTTAAAAAATTGGGTCTAAGCATTTCAAATACTTAGAAAACTTTTTATCCTCAGAATCGTATATAAACTTATATGACCATGAAAAACTCAGGAAACTCCAGAAAAAGGTCCTCTTGACAGGGGAGTGAAGGGAGTATAATATTCAGGTTCAATGGAAAATATCATTCTGAAGCGATTCAAAGAAAGTGCTGACGTTAAAACATGTTTTCTGGAAGAAAACCTTCACAAACTCATCGATGTAATTAAATTAATTTCTCATACCTTCGAGGCAAAAAACAAACTCTTCTTCTTCGGAAATGGGGGAAGCGCTGCCGATGCCCAACATCTCGCTGCGGAATTTGTCAATCGATATCTGATGGAACGCCGACCGCTGCCTGCCATTGCACTCACCACAGATACTTCCATTCTCACCAGTGTCTCCAACGATATGGCCTTTAACGAAATCTTCGCCAGACAGCTCAGGGCCCTTGGGAAGAAAGGGGATGTCGCCATTGGCATCAGCACCAGCGGGAACTCCCCCAACATCATCAGGGCCTTTGAAGTGGCTAAAGAGATAAGAATGAAAACAGTGGCCCTCACTGGAAACGATGGGGGGGGGCTTGCAAAGATCGCTGATTTCTCTCTCATCGTCTCCTCCACCAGCACCCCTCGCATCCAGGAGGCCCACATTCTCATCGGACACATCATCTGCGAAATGGTGGAGCATCAGCTCTTTATAAAGTGATCCCTTGAGAGGAGCGGTGTGAAAAAAAGGATAAAACCTCTTGACCTCCATCAGGTCACCTTAACCCCCCTGAAACGGAAAAAACATAAAGTGGGAAAAACACATTTTGCCGGAACCTGGAAGAGAGGAGGAGCCTTTATTGATTTTTTAAACTCCCTGCCTGATATCCTGGCGGGTAAGGAGGTGAGGGAGGTTGTAGAACGAATCGCAGAAGCGGTCCGCCGAAAGAAGATGATCCTTCTGGGAATGGGCGCCCATCCCATCAAGGTAGGACTCAACCCTATTCTCATCGATTGGATGGAGAAAGGTGTATTGAAGGGCATTGGGATGAATGGGGCGGGCCTGATTCACGATGTTGAAGTGGCAATGGTGGGGCACACCTCTGAGGAAGTGGATGAAGAACTCTCCAGGGGGACTTTTGGAATGGTGAGAGAGACTCATGAGATCATCAACCAAACCATTCAGAAGGGTGTGGAAGAGGGATTGGGCATGGGCGAAGCATTGGGCCGAAAAATCCTCAAAGGGAATTTCTCTTTCAAACACCTTTCCCTGCTTGCTGCCGGCCAGAGACTGGGAATTCCCATCACTGTCCATGTGGCCATCGGGACCGATATCACCCATATGGGGCCTTCGGCTGATGGGGCAGCCATTGGGAAAGGCAGCCTCAAGGACTTCCATACCTTTGTCTCGCTTGTCTCAAAACTGGAGAAAGGGGTATTCATCAATCTGGGTTCGGCCGTCATCCTCCCCGAAGTCTTCCTAAAGGCTCTGGGTGTTGTCAGGAACCTGGGCTATCCTGTGTTCAACCTCACCACAGTGAATATGGATTTCATCCACCACTACCGCCCTTCCGTCAATGTGATCAGACGACCCACTCTAAAGGGGGGAAAGGGCTATACTCTGATCGGCCACCATGAGGTGATGTTTCCGCTTCTGGCCGCTGCCGTTCTCGAAAGACTCAAATGAAAAGGATTCAAGGGTTCCAGAGGTCAAGGAGTCAAGTGAAATGAAAAAGAATTACATTAAATTTAAAAACACTTGAATCCATGAACCCTCGAATCCTCGAACCCTTTTAATTAAAGCAGGAAGGAGTCCTCCTTATGCTCGAGTGCCATTTAGAAAAAAACAAGGCACAGTGCACTTGTACCTATGAGCCTTGCGAACGGAAGGGAAGATGTTGTGAGTGTATCACCTATCACCAGAAGATGAAGCAACTTCCTGGCTGTTTTTTCTCTCCGGAGGGCGAACGAACTTACGATCGTTCGATCCGTCGTTTCATTGCTGAGAATAAACCTTAAAAATTTCCTCTCCCCCGGCGGGGGGGATAAAGGGGAGGGGGAAGATAATGATCCATATCTCTTCACCCCCACCCACACCCTCCCCCGTCAGAGGGGGAGGGAAATAGATGGTCATTTATGGAAATCAAGTTTGAGCGGTTTCATCTCCAATCCGATCTTCGTTCTCCTCTGAAGGGATTTGAAACGATCTCTGTCCCAACCGAGGTCAGGATCGATCCCCTGACGAAGAGGAGGAGTCGAATCATCACCTGGGGTCTCCCTTCCAAAGACAAGTTTGACTTCTTCCAGATGGCAGAGGAATCGAAAGAATGTTTTTTCTGTCCGGAAAATGTTTTTTCGAAGACACCCCAGTTTTTAGAAGAGATCGTTCCGGAAGGAAGGATCTGTATCGGGAGGGCCATGGGTTTTCCCAACCTTAACCCGGTGGGAACCTATGGCAGTGTGGTTGTCCTTTGCCCTGAGCACTTTCTCAATCTCAACCAGTTCACACCTGAAAATTACGAAGAAGGTCTTTCGGTTTCTATTGAAATCATTCGAAGAACGATGGCCTACGACCCGAATACTCGCTACTGGCAGATCAGCCAAAATTTCCTTCTTCCCGGAGGGAGCACCATCCTCCATCCGCATTTTCAGGTCATCGGAGACCCCATTCCGACGAATGAGATGGAGTGGTTATTGGACGCCTCCTCATCCTATTATCAAAGTAATGGAACCCTTTACTGGAACGATCTCGTCCGGATTGAACAGGGGCTTGAAAAACGCTTTATCACCAGCATGGGAACGGTTCACTGGTTTGTCTCCTTCGCTCCCATCGGGTTCAATGAAGTCTGTGGAACGGTCGAAGGCCATGGGTCGGTGGTTTCTCTCGGTAAAGAGGAGATCGTCTCCCTGGCCAAAGGGATCGTCTCTACCTTAAAATATTATGATGATAAAAACCTGAACAGCTTCAATTTCTCTATCTACTCCATCTCTGGTGAGTCATCACACCAGCTTCTCATCCGGATCATCTCCAGAACTCCCATCCAGCCTTACTACCTGAATGACTGGACCTCCTTCGAGGTCCTTCAATCCGAATTGACCTCGAATATCACTCCCGAGGAACTCTGCCGTGAAATCCGACCCTACTTCACTTAAAAGGGTAGCCTCCATCGACATTGGGACCAACACGATCCTTCTCCTGATTGCAGAGATGGAAGGAGGAAAAATCAAACCTCTTTTTGAAAGGGAGACCATCGTCCGATTGGGTGAGGGTGTTCAGAAGAATGGAGTCCTCTTGCAAGAGGCCATGAATAGGGGAGTTCAAACACTGGCCCGATATCTTGAACAGTGTCGGAAAATGGAAGTCCAGAAAATCTTTGCTGCCGGAACGAGTGCCCTCAGAGAAGCCAAAAACTCCAGGGATTTCTTAAAAATAGTTGAAGAAAAACTCAAGTTCCCCATTGAGGTTATCTCCGGTGAAGAAGAAGCTCAACTCTCTTATTTGGCTGTCGCGAAGGATCTCAAGGAGGTAAAAAAACCTATCCTTGTCGTAGATGTGGGTGGAGGAAGCACGGAGTTTATCCTTGGCAAAGGGGACCGGATCACCCAGTGGGTGAGCCTTCCTCTCGGTTCAGTCCGCTTCACAGAGCAGTTTCTCCTATCGGATCCAGTTCAAGAGGGAGAATGGGAGAAGATGGTGAGGGAAATCCAGAAATTACTTATGGACATCCCTCATTCAAAGGAACCCTTATCCATGGTAGCAGTAGGAGGGACGGCTACGACCTTGGCCTCTGTTGAGCAAGGATTGGAGGAATTTATCCCCGAAAAGATTCACCATTTTATTTTGGAAAAGGAAGCATTAAAAAAACAGCTGCTTCTCTATCGGTCCAAAACCAATGATGAACGGAGAAAAATACCTGGCCTCCCTCCGGCTAGAGCGGATGTGGTCTTGGCAGGTGGGACAATCCTCTATATGGCGATGGAGGATCTCCAGTGTCCCTCTGTCCTGATCAGTTGCCATGGGATGAGATATGGTCTCCTCTATAAAAGGCTCAACCTTTAGAGACCAAGGGATGGAGCAAATAATCTTCTCATTCCTTCTTACGATAGTCGTACACCCCTTGTCCACTCTTTCGGCCCAAACGTCCGGCTTCAACCAATTTAACAAGAAGCGGCGCAGGTCGATATTTGTCACCCAATTCTTTATGAAAGGTTTCCATGCTGTTGAGAAGGATGTCGAGGCCAAAGGCATCTGCCGCAGCCAGTGGACCTAAGGGAAAACCGAGACCTCTCACGCAGCACCTGTCGATCTCTTCAGCACTGGCGATAGAACTTTCCAAAGCGAAGAAAGCTTCATTGACTAATGGAAGGTAGAGACGGTTGATGACAAAACCGGGGGAGTCCGCCACGGTCACGATCTCTTTGCCGCATCTTGTAAGGAATTCCATAACGGTATGGTGAGTCTCATCCGAAGTTTCCAACCCGCGCGCTATTTCGACCAAAGGGGTGAGGGCCGCAGGAACCAAGAAATGTGTTCCGATACACTTTTCGGGTCGGGAAGTTCCCGCGCCCATTTCGGTAATGCTCAGGGTAGAGGTATTGCTTGCAAGAATGGTTTCTTTAGGACAGAGGGCATCCATTTTTTTGAATAATTCTTTTTTTACCTCAATGTCCTCAAAAACTGCCTCAATGACCAAGTCCACCCCGGAGAGTGCTTTGGCTAAATCTGTAGTCATGCTTATAAGGGAAATAACCTGGTCCATTGTTTCACTGTTTATTTTCCCTTTTTTAACCTGGTTATTTAAAAAATTTTTTATACTATTGAATCCCTTCTCTGTTGTCTCTTGAGAAACATCCACCATGATAGTTTCAAAACCGCCTCTAGCGCAGACGATCCCGATCTGACTCCCCATCGTTCCCATTCCAACAACGCACACAGATTTGATTTTCATCTCAAATCCCCCCTTTTTCAACTAATATCGAGGAAAAAATAGCAGGCTAATTCCATTGGGTCAATAAAATATTATGAATGATACTAATACAAACGCAATAAATAAGTTTACCCCCCACCCACCTCTCCCCTTCAAGGGGGGAGGGTTAGGGTGGGGGTGATGTCACTTTAGTAAATGCGTTTGTATTAATAGTCGGAGTCGTTCGCGATCCCCAGTTTGGACCTGCCATTATGGTTGGCCTGGGCGGAATCCATACCGAGGTTTATAGGGATGTCGTTTTTCGATTGGCTCCCATAAATGAGAAAGATGTTTTTGAAATGGTATCGGATTTAAAAGGACAGGCTCTGTTCAAAGGTTATCGGGGTTCAAAACCTGTGGATACGAAGGCTCTCGCTGATTGGCTGATCAAACTGGGAAGGCTTGCGTTGAAATTTGAAAAAATCCAACAGATCGATGTGAACCCCCTGTTGATTGTGGACGGTGAACCCGTGGCCGTGGATGCTACCATTATTTTTCGTTAATTCAAATCAATATGGTCTCGTAAAAAGTCCCAAAACCGTCACTCCGGCGGAAGCCGAAGTCCAGACATTGTCCCTGCGAATGCAGGGAATCAGAGACATATGAATTTGGATTCCTGTTTTCACAGGAAACCTTGGATTCCTGCTTTCGGAGGAATGACCAAGAATGTCGTTTTCCGACTTTTTACGAATTCATCAAACATTTCATAAAAAAGGGGGGTCTAGTTCACTAATTCGGTAACTTTTAAAAGTTTATATCTTCAACTAAAAGTTTATATCTTCAACCCCGAAGCCAACTCTTCCAGGAGTTCGTGGTTGATGATAAGAATTTTATTCTTCTTCACATCGATGATCCCTTTGGCTTTCATCTTTTTCAGGGTCCTCGAAAGGGTCTCGCTGATCGTCCCCAGTTTTGAGGCGAGTTGAGTCTTGCTACAATCCAGTTCGATTTCCTTTGAGATCTTCCCCTCTCGGAATCGAGTCGTACCGACTTTCGATGACTTCATTGAGAGATCGATCAGATATTTGGCAATTCTGGACGAAACTTCTTTAAGAGAAAGCTCTTCGATCAATAATGCAAACCTCTTCAAATAATGGGAAAGGGTAACGATCATATTGATGCTGAGCTGGGGATTCTTTTCAATCAATTGGAGAAAATCCCTTTTCGGGAAAAAAAGGAGTTGGCTATCACTCAAGGCCTCGGCAAAGGCCGGATAAGTTCCCTCGAGAAAGAGGGCTGCCTCAGCAAAGGCATCGGGCGCGGTGACCATATGAAGGATCTGCTCCTTTCCCTCCGGTGAAATCTTATAGAGTTTCACCTTTCCTGAGAGGATGACATAAAATCCCTTCGCTTCTTCTCCATCAGAAAAGAGAACTCCCTTTTTCTCAACCTGCCTGGGTGTGGCGATGGCCCTAATCTTCCTCAGATCTTCTTCTTTCAACCCGGCAAAAAGGGGGCAACGCCTAACAAGTTCGATGGTCATATCAATGTCCCGGAATTTCTATAAATTATTGAATTCAGGAGACCGTTTCACTTGAGGATCGCTTCGCTTAAGGCTTGAGGCATAAGATTTTTAGCCTGAAACCTCAAGTCTCACTTAGCGGGACGCTCCTACAACCTCTCTCTATGATCTCAGAAGCCTCGCCACACCGTTATTCCACCATTCCAATTGGGAGCAAAGCGATCTGAGTTTAACCTACAGTCTTTCAGGCTTTTTTTCAAGCAGAAAAGAGCTTTCCACTCCATAAGGATATATTTTTTTCAATCTTCTCAATTGGATATACCATGGTGGCTCCCATTATTTCAAAAGCTTCAGAGGAATGTATACTATTGAATTAACGAAGGGGTTATGTTAATCTAATCTTGATTTTATCAGGAGGAAATGTCTTGAATTCTCTTTATAAAAACCTCTTTTTTTGGGCGATCATCCTCATTATCATGATCCTCCTTTTCAACCTCTTCAGCAAACCCAAACAGACGGTGTTAGAAAAAAATTACTCCGATTTCATCTCTGCCGTTGAAAACAACCGTGTGCTTGAGGTTGAGGCCCGCGGAAGAAATATTATGTGGAGAGACTCAGAAGGTAAACGTTATAAAACCTATGCACCCGAAGACCCTGAGATGATTAAAATCCTCCGCGAGAAGAAGGTGATGATTAATGCCAAGAAAGAGGAGGAATCTCCTCTCTGGCAAAACATCCTCATCTCCTGGTTTCCGATGATCCTTTTGATCGGTGTTTGGATCTTTTTCATGAGGCAGGTTCAGATTGGGGGTGGAAAGGCCCTCTCCTTCGGAAAGAGCAAGGCCAAAATTCTGACCAAAGAACTTCATCAGGTGACCTTTGAAAATGTGGCCGGAATTGATGAGGCGAAAGATGAGCTGGAGGAGATCATTGCCTTCCTCAGGGATCCAAAGAAATTTACCAAATTGGGAGGAAGAATACCCAAAGGGGTTCTTCTCATTGGAGCCCCTGGAACGGGCAAGACACTTCTGGCCCGAGCCATCGCGGGCGAAGCCGATGTCCCCTTCTTCAGTATCAGTGGCTCTGATTTTGTTGAGATGTTCGTTGGCGTGGGGGCTTCCAGGGTACGTGACCTCTTCCTCCAGGGGAAACGCAATGCCCCTTGCATCATCTTCATCGATGAAATTGATGCTGTGGGCAGGCATCGGGGAGCGGGTTTGGGCGGAGGCCATGATGAGCGGGAACAGACCCTGAACCAATTATTAGTTGAAATGGACGGGTTCGAATCGAACGAAGGGGTGATCTTAATCTCTGCTACAAACCGACCGGATGTCCTGGACCCGGCTCTCCTCAGACCGGGCCGATTCGATCGCCAAGTGGTCGTCCCTGTACCCGATGTGAAGGGGAGAGAGGAAATTCTGAAGGTTCACTCCAAACGGACACCCTTGGCTGACGATGTCAATTTTGCAGTCCTGGCGAGAGGCACCCCTGGATTTACCGGTGCCGATCTCGAGAATCTGGTGAACGAAGCGGCTCTCCTGGCTGCCCGATTGGGAAAGGAACGGGTTGAGATGATCGACCTGGAGCAGGCCAAGGATAAGGTTTTGATGGGGGTGGAACGAAAATCGATGATCATCCCTCTGGAAGAGCGGCGAATTACAGCCTACCACGAGGCTGGCCACACTTTAGTAGCCAGAATGATCCCAGGAACAGACCCCATCCACAAGGTGACGATCATCCCGAGAGGAAGGGCCCTGGGCCTCACCCAGCAGCTTCCCATCGATGAAAAACATACTTATCCAAAGGATTACCTTCTGAACAATATTGCCGTCATGATGGGAGGAAGAGCTGCCGAGGAATTGGTGTTGAACCGCCAGACCACAGGGGCTGGAAATGACATTGAACGAGCCACAGAGATCGCAAGGAAGATGGTTTGTGAATGGGGGATGAGCGAAAAACTTGGCCCACTGGCCTTCGGTCAGAAAGAGGAACAGATCTTTTTAGGAAGAGAATTTGCTCAACACCGGGATTACAGCGAAGAGACGGCCCGTCTGATCGATAATGAGATCCGGAATATTGTCACCCAGAGTTATGAAAAAGCAAAAGACATCGTCCAGAAGAATATGGCCATACTCCATCAACTGGCTAATACCCTTCTCGAAAAAGAGGTTCTCGACGGACACCAGATCGATTCCATTATAAAGGGTGAGATGGTTTAACCCCGTCTGGCTCATCCCCTCCTCCATAAAAGAGATGAATTTGATTCGATGCCTTCACATCACCAATGCCAGAGAGGCGATCCATCAAATGGGCAAGGTGGGGGTGGATACCACTGGCATAAAGTTGATGAAAGAGAAGACCCTCCATTTCAACATCAAGGTGGAAGGAATCGATCCCCGAACGGCCAACCTTCTCAAACAGGAGATGCTCTCCCTGGGCGGGGATGCCGCTCTTGATAAAAGAGGACTCGATTGTAGTGCCAAACAGACCGATGCCATTCTGATGGGCACTCAAAAACAGTTCGGAAAACTGATCCTTAAATTGGATCAATATCCTGAACTTCAATCCTTTGCCCAGTCCTTGGGGGAGACGTTTAAAAATCTTTCTAAGACCCATCACACGATTCGCTGCCGGAAACGGACTTTCACACTGGGAAGACGCACCCTTCTGATGGGTGTTCTCAATGTCACACCCGATTCCTTTTCAGACGGCGGCCTCTTCTTCGATAAAGAGAAAGCCATTGCTCACGGGTTGAGGATGGTCGAAGAGGGAGCGGATATTTTAGATATAGGTGGTGAATCAACCAGGCCAGGTTCAAAACCCCTCGGATTGGATGAAGAACTTGGCCGGGTCATCCCTGTGATCGAAGTCCTTTCCCAAAAGATAGATGTCCCGATATCGATCGATACATATAAATCGACCGTGGCTCAGAAAGCCATTGAAGCTGGGGCTGAAATCGTCAATGATATCAGTGGATTACACTTCGATCCAAGCCTTGCACAGGTGGTTGCTAAGGAGGATCTCCCTCTCATCCTTATGCATATCCGTGGAACACCTGAAACGATGCAGCAGAATGTCCATTATGACTCCCTTTTTTCTGAAATAATTAACTACCTAAAGGATTCCATTCAACGGGCGGAATCTGCTGGATTAAACCCCGAACAGATCATTATCGACCCTGGGATCGGTTTTGGGAAAACCCTTGAGGACAACCTTCTCATTATAAAAAATCTCATTGAATTCCGAGTACTTGGGAAACCTATCCTCTTGGGGACGTCACGAAAAAGTTTCATCGGAAAGATTCTCAATGCCGAGTTAAAAGACAGGCTCGAAGGAACCCTTTCAAGCATCGCCATTGGGGTTCTTAACGGGGCTCATATCATTCGATGCCACGATGTTCTACAGGCCAAAAAGGCAATTGCTGTAGCTGATGCGATTAAGATGGCGGGTAGTTTTAAGATTGATAAACTTGACCTTTTCAAGTGAATTATGTTAACGATTTCAAGTAAACCCCGTTAGAAGGTCTCCGACCTTCCAAGGGGATGGCTCACACGGGGCTTTAAACCCCGTGTTCGCCCCAAAAGGAATTTTATATCCATCCCCGTTGCAAGCTCCGTAAGACCTTCGGTCTCTTACGGGGCAAGCAGCGGGGCTTTCTAACGGGGTAAAGAAACAGGGAAAGCAGATGGTCCGAAAGTTATTTGGAACAGATGGGATTAGAGGGGTCGCCAATGTGGACCCGATGACCGGGGAGCTGGCCATGCAGTTAGGCAGAGCCATTGCCCACCTCTTTAAGGAGGTGAAAGGGAGGCATCGGATTGTCGTGGGAAAAGACACCCGGCTTTCAGGTTATATGCTGGAAACGGCTCTTGCTTCAGGCATCTGTTCCATGGGAGCCGATGTGATGCTGGTGGGACCCTTGCCCACTCCGGGCATCGCCTTCATCACCACCAGTATGCGGGCTAATGCCGGGGTCGTCATCTCAGCTTCACATAATCCTTATTACGACAACGGAATCAAGATCTTTTCACAAAACGGCTTTAAACTTCCCGATGAGATGGAACATCGGATCGAAGAACTGATCCTTTCCAACCACCTCCACTCCCTCCGGCCCACGGCCAGTGAAGTAGGGAAGGCCCATCGGATCGATGATGCCATCGGGAGATATGTGGTCTTCCTCAAAAACACCTTTCCCAACAACCTGACCCTGGATGGGCTTCGTATTGCTATAGATTGTGCCAACGGAGCGGCCTACCGGGTAGCACCTACCGTTTTCGAAGAATTGGGAGCAGAGGTGATACCCATTGGCGTGGAACCGAATGGGGAGAATATCAATTCAGATTGTGGCTCCCTTCATCCGGAAGTGGTCAGTCGCATCGTCCTTGAAAAAGGAGCGGACATCGGGATGGCATTGGATGGGGATGCCGACCGGATCATCTTTATAGATCGTCATGGGAATCAGGTGGACGGAGATAGAATTCTGGCCATCTTTGGTCTCCAACTATTATCAGAAGACCGGTTGAAGAAGGGCACCCTCGTCACCACCGTGATGAGCAATATTGGACTGGACCGGACCATGGAAAAAGCCGGAGGAAAAGTGATCAGGACCCAGGTGGGAGACCGGTATGTTGTGGAGGAGATGGTCCGGGGAGGCTACAACCTGGGAGGTGAACAGTCAGGCCATACTATCTTCCTGGATTACAACACGACCTGTGACGGTACCCTCACCGCCCTTCAAGTTCTGGCCATCATGAAACGGAAGGAACGGCAATTGGATGAACTGGCTTTAGTGATGGAACCTCTTCCTCAGGTGCTCTACAATGTGAAGGTCAAAGAGAAGAAAGAGCTTTCTGAGATTCCAGAGATAGAAAACAGGATTAGAAAGATTAAAGAAACCTTAGGTAATGCGGGAAGGATTTTAGTTCGTTACTCAGGAACCGAGCCTCTCCTCCGGATCATGGTCGAGGGTGAAGATGAAACAAAACTCCATCAGTTTGCTCAAGACATTGCGGAATTGGTAAAAAAACATCTCACTTAACCCCCTCCCCTCCTCCCCCGCAAGTGCCTGCCTGCGGTAGGCAGGGGGGATGAATATGGTGGGGGGTGATTTCTATGGGGATTTATGGCAAGATTGGGGGTCAATATCGACCATGTAGCAACAGTGAGACAGGCCCGGGGAGTGATGTATCCAGATCCCGTCACTGCTGCCGGAATCGTGGAATTGGCCGGAGCAGATGGGATCGTATGCCATCTGAGAGAGGATCGTCGCCACATTCAGGATCGAGATCTCCGGCTTCTCAGAGAGGTTGTTCAAACCCGTTTGAACCTGGAGATGGCTGCCACAGAGGAGATGATTCGCATTGCCCTGGCTACCAATCCGGACATCGTCACCCTTGTTCCTGAGAAGCGAGAAGAGTTGACGACCGAAGGAGGCCTCGATGTGATCAAATTCTTTCGCCCCCTCAAAAAGGCAATCCAGCGGCTCCAGAGAGGGGGAATTCCCGTCAGTCTCTTCATCGATCCCAGAAAGGATCAAATCAAAGCCTCGGAAGGAGTGGGAGCCAATGCGATCGAAATTCATACCGGTCATTATTGCGATGCAAAGACCCCTGCTGAGTCGGATGAAGAACTAAAGAAAATCCTCGATGCAGTTGGGGAAGCTTCTCACTGCGATCTTCAGATCGCAGGAGGACATGGCCTCAACTATGTCAATGTCCGGCGGATTGCAGAAATCAAGGAAATGGAAGAACTCAATATCGGCCATAGCATTATCGCCCGGGCAGTCCTCGTGGGCCTGGATCGGGCTGTCCGAGAGATGATCGCTCTGATTAAATAACAGTTTTGAGTTCGGAGTCGAAAAACAGAAGACTCTGAAACTCATAGCAATTTATAAACTTAATTCTTCGAACTAATTACTCCGAACTTCAGGGATGATCGTCGGAACGGGTATCGATATTGTGAATATCGAACGGATCGAGCGTTTGATGGCTCGTTGGGGAGATCTCTTTCTCAATCGTGTCTATACAGAGAAAGAAATGATCTGGTGTCAACACCGGACCCGACCCTCAGAATGTTTTGCCATCCGGTTTGCAGCGAAAGAGGCTTTTCTCAAGGCGATTGGGTGGGGGCTTCGAAATGGTATCCAATGGACGGATATCGAAGTGGAGAACGATCCCATGGGAAAACCTTCGTTCGCCTTTCATCGAAAGGCAAGGGAGGTCCTCGAAACCCACCGAATTGAAAGGACTCTGCTCACCCTTTCCCACGACCGACCCTATGCCGTGGCCCATGTGATTTTAGTTGGGAGTAGTTAGTTCGGAGTTCGGAGGGTTTAGTTTTGAAACTCCGAACTCAGAACTTAAAAGAGGGAAAAAGTGATGAAGGTAGCGACCGCTGAACAGATGCAGGAATTGGATCGAAAGGCTATTGAGGGATACCGGATTCCCGGCATTGTCCTCATGGAAAATGCAGGAAGGGGAGCCGCCGAAGTGATCATGAACACCTTCCCTAATCTTCATAAAAAGAGGATCGCCATCGTCGCCGGAAAGGGAAATAACGGAGGGGATGGCTTTGTGATCGCCCGACACCTTTTGAATCGCGGGATCTCCGTGAAGGTCTTCCTGCTCACCGAGCCAAAGGCTCTCCGGGGGGATGCGGAGACCAATTATCACATCTTCTCCCGAATGAAGGGGGAAATCATCCCTGTCCCCTCCTCCAAGGATTACCTGAAAATGAAAAAGGATCTGGAAAAGTTCGACCTCCTGATCGACGGCATTTTCGGTACGGGGCTCGATGCCGAGGTCAGAGGATATTACAGAGAGGTCATTGACCACCTCAATACACTTCAGAAGCCGATTGTCTCCATCGACATTCCCTCGGGGTTGGATGCCAATACCGGCAAACCGCTCGGCACGGCGATCCGGGCCTCCCTCACCGTGACTTTCGGCCTACCGAAAGTAGGACATCTCATCTCTCCAGGACTCGATTATGTGGGAGAGGTGAAAGTTATCGATATCGGTATCCCCAACAGGCTGGGGGAGGAGGAGAAGAGTCAGACTTATCTCCTGGAGGACGAAAAGATCAGAAGATGGCTATCCACTCCCCGACGCCCAGAAACCCATAAAGGAGATTATGGCCACCTTTTAGTCATCGCCGGATCGATCGGCAAAACCGGAGCAGCGACCATGGCCTGCGAGGCTGCCCTCCGGATGGGAGCGGGGCTGGTCACCCTGGCCATTCCAAAGAGCCTCAATGCGATCATGGAGGTGAAATTGACAGAGGTGATGACAGAACCTCTTCCGGAAACCCCCAAACAGACCCTTAGCCTCCGGGCTTTTAGCTCTATCCGCCGCCTCTGTGAAAACAAAAGTGCTGTGATCATCGGTCCAGGCGTCGGGACGTTTAAGGAGACACAATCGCTCATTCTCAAACTGATCAATACATTAAGTCTTCCCATCATCCTCGATGCCGATGGGCTGACCGCGCTGGCAACACAACCCAAAATTCTTCCCACCACGAATCGATCTCTTATCCTCACGCCCCATCCAGGAGAGATGGCAAGGCTGATCCGATCCAATGCCAAAGAAGTTCAGGAGGACCGGATCGGTGTCAGCAGAAGTTTCTCTCAATCCCATCATGTCTATCTCGTCCTCAAAGGGCATCGCACCCTGATCGCTACTCCCAAGGGCGAGGTCTTCATCAACCCGACAGGCAATCCGGGAATGGCCTCCGGAGGAACAGGGGATGTGCTCACTGGAATGATTGGCGGATTGATCTGCCAAGGAGTAGACGTTCTCCAATCCCTTCAGATATCTGTCTATCTTCATGGGCTGGCCGGGGATAGGATGGCACAGGAAATGGGGGAAAAATCTTTGGTTGCTACAGATATCATCAAAAAGATTCCCGCCCTTCTCCAGGAGGAGATTTGATTCCGTCTTAAAAGTTTGTTAGGATTTTGAATAGCCAGCCTATTTCACTTTGCTAAAGTCAACCCTTCGACTCCCCAGCATAAATGCTGGGGCTTGCTCAGCCTGCCTGCCGCAGGCAGGGGTTGACCCTGAGAGGCCCTCTACAGCCCGCCTTAAAGGGCGGGGCTTGGCGGCCCTGAATGGGTCAACATTCACTTATGTTGCAGTGGAGCTCACCATGGATATGAGGAGTGAGATCAGGAAACTAGCCCGTATCGAAGAGGGCCCTTATCCTTTCCTATCTATCTATCTCGATACCAAATGGGGCGATGAGCAACAGCGGGAACGCATTCGCCTTTTTACCAAGAATCAATTGAAGAAGGGGTATGATCAACTCAAAGACCGGGAGGATTGGCAAAAGACCTTTATCAAAGATCAAAAACAGACCGAAAGGTATGTGGAAGGGCTAGTCCGCCGGGTCTATGACGAGGAGGTGAATGGGCTCGCTATCTTCTCCTGCAGCGGTTCGGGAACTTTTCTCACTTACCCTTCCATCATTCCTTTTGAAAATGAATGTGTTATCTCCGATCTCCCCATATTACGACCTCTTGTCCGGCTTTCTTCACAATATCTGAACACCTTGGTCGTTATGGTGGAAACGGATTCAGCGAAATTATTTGAAGTATCGATGGAAGGTCTCCTGGCTGAGCACTTCATCGAAAGCTATGTTCCCGGCCGTCATGACCAGGGAGGCTGGGCTCAGATGAGGTACCAGCGCCACATTAAAGATCACATGGATAAACATCATAAAGAGGTGGCTGAACAACTCACTCAACTTTTTGATTCCGGAAAATGGAAACGAGTCCTTCTCATCGGCCAGGATCGAATTGTTGCCAATTTTAAGGCCTTCCTCCCTGAGCGGATCAAACTGCAAATTGCAGATTCCTTTTCCATGGATTTTTCAAAGGATCGGTCAAAAATGCTGAGGCGACTTTTTGAACGGCTCCTGCAAAAGGAAAGAGAAGAAGTGTCTCATCAGATTCAGGAGTTGAAGGAGAACCCCCCTCAAGGCGGATTAGCCACCTTTGGTCTGAATCGAACACTGGAGGCTTTGAATAAGGGACAGGTCCACACACTTTTCCTTTTGACATCATTTTCCTTAATGGGTGGGAAATGCCGTCGATGTGGTTCTCTGGTCCTGATCCATCCTCCGGGTGATCCTTCCACCCCTTGTCCAATCTGCAAGGGAGAGATGAAGATTGTCCACCTCGAAGAAGAAATGGTGAGGTCAGCCCTCCGCCAGGATGGGGAAGTCAAATGGGTTGAAGAACATGATATGTTGAAAGAGAACGATGGTGCAGGGGCCTCTTTAAGATTTCGTTAACCCTGCCGTTGAGTTAAATCGGGAGAGCGCCTTTTGAGGCCCATCAATGAAAGGAGGGACAAAATGCTTATCGAAATGAAAGTGAAGTTTTTGACGTTCGACTCCACATCCAATGGGTTCGTCGTTCTCCTCATGGATCTGACGAATAAGACAGGGCTTCCTATCTGGATCGGACCTTTTGAGGCCAATGCCATCGCCATGAAATTAAAGAAGATAGACTCCCATCGGCCGATGACCCATGATCTGATCCATAAAATTTTAAATACCCTGGATTCTCGGGTGGTCAAAATCGTTGTCAATGACCTGAAGGAAAATACCTACTATGGTTTGATCTACCTCAACCGGAGAGGAGAAGAGATCATCATCGACTCCCGCCCCAGCGATGCTATTGCCATCGCACTCGCTGTGGATGCCCCGATCTTTGTGTCTGAACAGGTCATCGAAAAGGCGAGAACCATCGATATAGAGAAGGAAGGGGATCAATTGAAGGAATGGCTGGAAAATCTTAATCCAGAAGACTTTAAATATAAAGCGTAATTCCAACCCAAAAATTGCTGATCGCAGATCGCATTGGTTTATCCGGTTTCTTTAGTTTATTTAGTTTGTTTGGTTAACCAAATAGACCAGAGAAACCAAAGAAACTAAATTAACTTAGAACCTGATTTCTTAAATGAAAAAGGTGGTCATTCAGACCAAGAGTACCTCCGAAACCATTCAGTTAGGAAAACAGATTGGAGGCCACCTTCAGTCCGGGGATGTGGTGGCCCTAGCCGGTGAGCTGGGGACAGGAAAGACCCACTTTATCAAAGGACTGGCCGAAGGGGTGGGGGTTGGAAAATCCGATTATATTTCAAGCCCTTCTTTTACTCTGATCAATGAGTACACAGGGAGAATACCCTTTTACCATATCGACCTTTTCCGACTAAAGTCGGAGAAAGAGGCAGAAGAACTGGGTCTGGAAGAGTATTTTCAAGGGGGAGGAATTACGGCGATCGAATGGGCGGATAAAATTCCCTCCTTGCACCCGAAAGAAATACTCTGGATAAAAATCTGTTACACTGGGAAACATACCCGATCCATAGAAATCCTCGGTAAAGGAAAACGCTATCTGAAAATAGTGGAAGAACTCGAGGGTTCCAGGATTCAAGGGGTCAAGTGAAACATCTAAGAATTTTCATCCAAAAACTTGAACCCATGAACCCTCGGACCCTTGAACCCTTTTTAAATGAATGAGGGAGGGGCATGGAATGGCTTTAGTGGTTCAAAAATATGGCGGTACCTCTGTGGGTGATACTGAGCGGATTAAAAATGTAGCCCGAAGGGTCCTCAATACCAAAAATCAGGGCCACGAGGTCGTGGTCGTCGTCTCGGCGATGGCTGGGGAAACGGACAAACTCATCCGTTTGGCCCAGCAGGTTACCCCATCCCCTGATGAAAGAGAAATGGATGTACTCGTCTCGACAGGGGAGCAGGTTTCCATCGCTTTACTCACCATAGCCCTGAAGGCGATGGGCACGGATGCAAAATCCTATTTGGGATTCCAGATCAAGATCGCCACGGACAGCGCCTTTGGCAAGGCCCGCATCACCGGTATCGAATCAGAGAAGGTGCTGAATGATCTAAAAAACGGGTGGATCGTTGTGGTGGCAGGGTTTCAGGGCGTGGATGAGTCATACAACATCACCACCCTTGGCCGAGGGGGATCGGATACGACGGCTGTTGCTATTGCAGCGGCCCTGAAAGCAGATGTCTGTGAAATCTATACCGATGTCGATGGGGTCTATACCACCGATCCCAACATCTGTCCGAAGGCGAGAAAGTTACCCAAGATCTCCTATGATGAGATGCTTGAGATGGCCAGCCTGGGTGCCAAGGTGTTGCAGATCCGTTCGGTAGAGTTTGCCAAAAAATATGATGTCCCCATTCATGTCAGATCATCGTTCAACGATAATCCTGGGACGATCGTTTGCAAGGAGGACGAAGAGATGGAGAGAGTGGTTGTTTCCGGTGTCACTTACAATAAGAACGAGGCCAAGATCGAGGTCATGCGGATCCCGGATATCCCCGGGGT
>JBFMAE010000105.1:0-3679 GCA_040756085.1 Thermodesulfobacteriota bacterium
TTTACCCTTCCGGGAGAGAAGGAAGGGCAGAGGGTAGAAAGGTAAAGCCATGCCATCCAGAAAAAGACTTCCCTCTTCTTTTCCAGGCATTATCACAAAACTTCCCGGGCCTGAAGCCAGGAAAGTCCTGAAGAAAGATCAGAAGTTTGTCTCCCAATCCTACACCCGTGTCTATCCTCTGGTGGTGAAGAAGGCGAGAGGGGTATGGGTGGAGGATGTCGATTCGAACCGCTTCCTTGATTTTACTTCAGGGATTGCTGTCACGAATGTCGGCCACTGCCATCCCCGGGTAGTGGAAGCCATCCATCGCCAGGCCGAAAAGCTCATCCATATGTCAGGAAGCGATTTCTATTATAGTCTTCAATCGAGCCTTGCGGAGAAGCTTGCTGAGATCACCCCGGGACCAAAAGAGAAAAGGGTTTTCTTTGGTAATTCCGGGGCAGAGGCCATCGAGGCTGCCCTGAAACTGGCACGTTATCATACGAAGCGGCCTAGAATCTTGGCCTTCCTCGGCGCTTTTCATGGACGAACCATGGGCGCCCTCTCCTTAACAGCCAGCAAGGTGATTCATGAGAAGGGATTCTCTCCCCTCGTTCCAGGAGTTACCCATGTACCTTATGCCTACTGCTATCGCTGTCCCTATCATCAGGCATACCCTGGATGCAACCTTACCTGTGTGGAGTGGATTCGCGAAGATCTCTTCAAACGGAGCATTCCTCCGGAAGAGGTTGCGGCCATCTTCGTCGAGCCGATTCAGGGCGAAGGGGGATATGTGGTACCTCCGCCAGAATTTCATCAAAAACTTTTTGAGCTGGCAAAGGAGTTTGGGATCCTCTTTGTCGCAGATGAGGTTCAGACCGGCATGGGAAGGACAGGGAGGATGATGGCGATTGAACACTGGGGTGTGGTACCCGATATGATCGCCTTAGCAAAAGGAATTGCCTCAGGAATGCCCTTAGGAGCTACAGTCTCCCAAAGCAAGGTGATGGACTGGGTTCCTGGTTCTCACGCCAGCACCTTCGGCGGAAACCCCATTAGCTGTCAGGCCGCCTTGACGACGATTGAACTTCTTGAAGAAGGGCTCATTGAGAATGCTTCTCGTCTGGGTGAATATATCCTCGGCAAACTGAAGGACTTCCAGAAACGATTTCACCTGATCGGCGATGTGAGGGGAAAAGGGTTGATGATCGGGATAGAACTGGTCAAAGATCCGGAGACGAAGGAGAAGGCGATCGAGGAGCGAAAAAGGGTCATTCAGGCCTGTTTTGAGAGGGGGCTTCTCATTTTGGGAGCAGGGGAGAACGTGATTCGTTTCAGTCCTCCTTTGATCATCACAAAGAGAGAGGCGGACACCGCCCTCATGATCTTCGAGGAGGTTTTAAGGAAGGCGGAGAAAGGCTGATTCTTTAGAAATGGGTAGTCGCACCTGCCTACCGCAGGCAGGGGCTTTAGCCTGCGTTTATCTTTAACACCTGGATCAATTCGTCGCAGGTCGTGAGATAGGCGAAGCCGAACCCTAAATTCTTCAAGGTAGAAAGGTGAAGGTCACTTCTTCCGGTGGCCGTCCCGTCGATCAGAAAGAAAACCCGGTAATTCCTCATAAAGGCATCGCGGGCTGTCGTCTCACAGCAGAGGTTTGTCATCACTCCCGAGATGATCAAATCCTGAATTCCTCTCGATCGAAGGACATTGTCAAGATCGGTTTCAAAAAAGGCACTGTAGTGCTTCTTCGGTAGAATGGTATCCTTTGACTCGATCTTTATTTCTGGAAGAAATTCCCAATCCTTTGTTCCCCTGAGGATCACCTGACCCCACCATCCCTCAAGCTCCCCCCCATCCCTGTCCGGATCGATATGACCATGTTGGGTAAAAATGATGTGGACATTCCCTCGCCGGCAGGATTGGATCGCTTTCAAAATATTTTCCAGGACGGGTTGAATAATCCGATCGAAATAGTTCTGCATATCGATGACGAGGAGGGCAGCATGTCTCGGATCAATCACCGCATTCCTCTCCCGATAGGATTTCAATTCCTTTAAGATCTTTTCAAGATCGAGTCTCATCTTTTTTCAAAATCATCGATGAAGGGATAAATAGTTGATCAGCATCAGTCCATAGATGTGGGCAGCCTGGACCAGAGCATCCACCTCCACGGACTCATCTGTCGTATGGGACTGATCAACCCCTCCCGGGCCAAAGATAAGGGTGGGTAGGTGACATTGATTGATATAGAAACGGGCATCTGTGAATCCGGAGAACCCTCTGATCTTGGGCTCCTCCCCCCTTACCTCCTGAATAGCCTCCACGCCGATCCTGACGATCTCCTCTCCGGGATCGATTTCAGAGGGTTCGGCGAAGTCGATCTCCTCAATTCGATATTGAAAATGGGGATCCTGAGATTGAAGGGAATCTAAGACTCCTTTCATTCCTTTTAGGACCTCTTCCTTTTTTTCGCCAGGGACCATTCTTCGATCCAGCTCAATCTCACACCGATCGGGGACGACATTGACCTTTGTCCCGCCTTGAATCTTTCCGATGTTGAGGGTCGGCTTCCCGAGAAAAGGATGTTCCTTTTCCATGGAGACTAAGTTTAATCGTTCGATCAACTTCATCATCTTCTCGATGGCATTCACCCCCATATGGGGTCTTGAACCATGGGCCGATTTTCCAGTCGTAGAGATCCTGAGCCAAAGAGCTCCCTTCTGGGCGATCACTGGATCAAGGTCTGTGGGTTCTCCCACAAGGGCTGCATCCCCCTGAATCACTCCCTTTCGGGTCAAAAAATCCATTCCTTGATGGCCATGAGATTCTTCGTCAGAGACCAGATGAAGAACGACAGCTCCTTGAGAGAGGTCGATTTTCGATCGGTCGATCATAGAAATGGCATGGAGAAAAGAGGCAATCCCGCTCTTCATATCGGATGCCCCACGGCCGTAAATCTTCCCCTTTTCTAACTTTACCTTGAAAGGAGAGTATTTCCACTGAGAAGGGTCTCCGGCTGGAACCACATCGAGGTGTCCGTTGAAAATGAGCCTTCGACCATCCCTCCCCAATCTTCTCTCCGCAACGATATTCCATCTTCCTTTTGGAGAGAGGTAGGTTTTGACCTTGAAGCCCATCTTTGAAAGAATAGGTTTTAAAAAAAGGACAACCCCTTTTTCATTCCCCGGAGGGTTTTCTGTGGGAATACGAACGAGCCGGATTGTTAAGTCGACCAATTCTTTTTTATTGATAAAACGATGTAAGTTCATTTTGCAAATAGGGTCAAGGGTTTTCAATCATCTTACAAAGAAAACAGATCGAAGGCAACCCAAAATTGGGATTTCTGGAAAAGTTCAGGAATCTCTGTAATTGGTCATGATGAGTGCGTCACCCCTGCCTACCGCAGGCAGGCTTGATGGGGGAGGGCTTGCAGAGAGCGTGTTGTAGTTTTTCAGAGCTCTCAAATTGAACTATTGACATCCTTGATGGGAGTTGATAAAAGTAGTTTCATATTTAGAGGAGGAACTATGAGTAAAAGAAGGAGGTGAGAAAATAGAGGATTTATAGACATTAGAAAGGAGGGATGAGGGATGAGAAATAAAAAAATGATTCTTTCTTTATTCGTTTTGATTTTATCTGTCTTGTTAATTTCTCCCAATCTTTTTGCGGTAGAAAAGGAAATCAAGATCGGGGTTAT
>JBFMAE010000106.1:0-7494 GCA_040756085.1 Thermodesulfobacteriota bacterium
GGGTTAAAAAGTTTTCCACAACCTGGCCAAGTTATGAGTCTCCCCCCAGACCCCCCTCTTTACTACGACGGTATGTCCATAAATGATTTTTACAAAAAGTACACAAATGATTATTCCGTAACAAAAATCTAAAAAATATTTGACAAATAAAAATAAATCTGATAAATTTATAAAGTTTTTTTTCATAAAAAATTTTTTAAAATGATATGCTTTTAACCTATTGAAATTGTTATTTTTAAAAGGGAAGGGTATGCCTACAATTAATCAACTGGTTAGAGAAGGAAGAATGGGGACCAAGAGTAAAACCTCTGCCTCTGCTCTTACAGGGTCTCCTCAAAAAAGGGGTGTTTGTATTCGAGTTTATACAACCACTCCCAAGAAACCCAATTCCGCCCTTCGAAAGGTTGCCCGGGTAAGATTAACCAATGGTATCGAAGTCACCACTTATATCCCGGGAATTGGTCATAACCTCCAGGAACACTCCGTTGTCCTTATCCGGGGGGGTAGGGTGAAAGACCTGCCAGGAGTTCGGTATCATATCATCCGTGGAACTCTGGATTCAGTAGGCGTTCAAGACCGCAAACAGAGCCGTTCTAAATACGGAGCCAAAAGACCTAAGTAATTAACTTCTCTTAAAAAAGACTAGGGGGAGAGAAAGAAGAAGGAGTCACCATGCCCAGAAAAAGAGAAGTGAAAAAAAGAGAGATATTGCCGGACCCCAAATATCATTACACACTGACTGCCAAATTTATCAACGGGATTATGCGTCGTGGAAAAAAAAGTCTGGGGGAAAGGATTTTCTATGGGGCCCTCGATATCATCAAAGATCGATCTCGTTCAGATCCGATCAAAATTTTTAATCAGGCGATGGATAATGTGAAACCTTTGATTGAGGTGAGACCCCGGAGGGTGGGTGGAGCCACCTATCAGGTCCCGGTTGAAGTGAGGACATCGAGGAAAATCGCCTTAGCGATCCGATGGATCATCAGTTTTGCAAAACAGCGTACAGAAAAGACGATGGAGGAAAAGCTTGCAGGAGAATTGATCGATGCCGCCAACAACCGGGGGTCCTCCATCAAAAAGAAAGAGGATACGCATAAAATGGCCGAGGCCAATAAGGCCTTCGCCCATTATCGATGGTAAAAGACAATTGGAATACTGAAGTAATGGAGGAGTGGAATGATGTGTTAAGAAAAGATTTGCTCATTATTCCAACATTTCATTATTCCATTTTTTGAGATAGAGGTTTTCAAACGTGTCCGATTCAGCATTAGCATTAAAAGAAAATATTCGAAATATTGGCATCATGGCCCACATCGATGCGGGGAAGACGACTACCACCGAGCGGATTCTCTACTACACCGGCGTCACCTACAAGATCGGAGAGGTGGACGAAGGTTCTGCAACCATGGACTGGATGGAGCAGGAAAAGGAGAGAGGGATCACCATCACCTCTGCGGCCACGACCTGTTTCTGGAAAGAACACCGGATTAATATCATCGATACCCCTGGCCACGTTGACTTTACGATTGAAGTGGAGCGGTCCCTCCGCGTTCTGGATGGAGCCGTTGCGGTCTTCTGTTCGGTCGGGGGGGTGGAGCCCCAATCGGAGACAGTCTGGAGACAGGCCGATAAATACAGGATCCCGCGGATTGCCTTTATCAATAAGATGGATCGAACCGGTGCTGACTTTCAGGGATGCCTCCAGATGATGGTGGACCGTCTCAAAACAATCCCTCTCCCTCTCCAGTTCCCAATTGGAAAGGAAGAAAGTTTTCAGGGAATGATCGATCTCATCTCCATGAAAGCCATCATCTATGATCCCCATAGCCTCGGGGACCGTTTTGACATTTTAGATGTTCCAGACGCTTACTTGAAGGAAGCCTCCCGGCAGAGGGAGATCTTGATCGAGCGACTGGCTGAATGGGACGAAAGTTTGATGGAGAAATTTGTGGAGGGCAAGGAGATTTCTAAACCGGAATTGAAGCGGGCTTTGAGAAATGTGACCCTCCAGTTAAAGGGGACTCCTGTGCTTTGTGGCGCAGCCTTTCGTAATAAAGGGGTCCAACCTCTGCTTGATGCCATCATTGACTACCTGCCCTCACCCCTCGATACCCCGCCAGTGAAAGGAGTGGACCTCCAAGGCCAAGAACTTTCTTTCTCTGCCAATAATGGACATCCCCTCTCCGCCTTAGCCTTTAAAATTATGAGTGATCCCTACACCGGACAGCTCACCTTCTTCCGGATCTATTCCGGATTTCTCAAGTCCGGAGATCCGGTCTTCAATCCTACCAAGGGGAAAAGGGAACGGATCGGACGTTTACTTAAAATGCATGCCAACAAGCGGGAGGAGATTAGAGAGGTCTCTGCCGGAGATATCTTTGCCGCAGTCGGCCTCAAATATACCACGACCGGAGATACCATCTGCAATGAGAAAAGACCCATCATTCTTGAATCGATGAGTTTCCCTGAACCGGTGATCTCCATTGCCATTGAGCCTAAAACAAAAGGAGATCTTGAAAGATTGGGGACTTCCCTTCAAAAACTGACTCTGGAAGACCCATCGTTCAAAGTGAAGACGGATGAGGAAACGGGTCAAACGATCATCTCTGGCATGGGGGAACTCCACCTGGAGGTTATCGTCGATCGACTCTTGAGTGAATTCAAAGTAGAGGCAAATGTGGGAAAACCCCAAGTGGCCTACCGGGAGACGATTACGAAGATGATCAGATCCGAAGGCCGGTTTGTCCGTCAATCGGGTGGAAGAGGTCAGTACGGTCATGTCTGGTTAACCGTCGAACCTCAACCCCCGGGGAAAGGGTTTGAATTCGTCAATCGGATCTTTGGGGGAGCCATTCCCCGAGAATATATCCCTTCCGTCCAGAAGGGTGTGGAAGAGGCCATGGAAAAAGGGGTGCTGGCAGGTTTTCCAATGGTCGATATCAAGGTCACCCTGATCGACGGCTCCTTTCATGAAGTGGACTCCTCTGAAATGGCCTTTAAAATTGCTGGCTCCATTGGTTTCAAAGAAGGAACCCGCCAGGCCAGGCCTATCCTTCTCGAACCTTTGATGTCCATCGAAATTATCACTCCAGAGGAGTTTATGGGGCAGGTGGTGAGTGATCTCAATTCAAGAAGAGGCAAAACAACCAAAGTGGAATACCGAGGGGGTACCAATGTGATCGCCGGGGAAGTTCCCCTGGCCAATATGTTCGGATATGCGACCGAACTTCGGTCTCTTACTCAGGGAAGGGCGACATTTACCCTGCAATTTTCCCATTATAGTCCAGTTCCGCCATCCGTGAGTGAGGAGATCCTTTCCGAACTGAAAGGGGTCGCCTGAGACCCCAAAACCTAAAGGAGGGTGTGAGCCATGTCGAAGCCTAAGTTTGAGAGGACGAAGCCGCATGTGAATGTGGGGACGATTGGTCATGTGGATCATGGGAAGACGACGTTGACGTCAGCGATCACGAGGGTTTTGGCGACGAGGAATTTAGCTTCCTATTTAGCGTTTGATCAGATTGACAAGGCGCCGGAGGAGAAGGAGCGGGGTTTGACGATCGCGATTGCGCATGTGGAGTATGAGACGGCGAGGCGTCATTATGCGCACATCGATTGTCCGGGGCATGCGGATTATATTAAGAATATGATTACGGGTGCGGCGCAGATGGATGGGACGATATTGGTGGTTTCGGCGGCGGATGGTCCGATGCCTCAGACTCGGGAGCATGTGTTATTGGCGAAGCAGGTGCGGGTGCCGTATATAGTGGTATTTTTGAACAAGGTGGACATGGTGGAGGATCCGGAGTTATTGGATTTGGTTGAGTTGGAGGTGCGGGAGTTATTGACGGGGTATGATTTTCCTGGGGAGGAGGCTCCGGTGATTCGGGGCAGTGCGCTCAAGGCGTTGGAGTGTGGGTGTGGGAAGGTGGAGTGTCAGTGGTGTAGTGGGATATGGAGGTTGATGGATTCGGTGGACACGTATATTCCGGAGCCGGTGCGGGAGGTGGACAAGGCGTTTTTGATGCCGGTGGAGGATGTGTTTACGATCTCGGGTCGTGGGACGGTGGTGACGGGGAGGGTTGAGCGTGGGGTGATCAAGGTGGGGGAAGAGGTGGAGGTGGTAGGGATACGGCCTACCTTGAAGACGGTGTGTACGGGGGTGGAGATGTTTCGCAAGACGTTGGATCAGGGTCAGGCGGGGGACAACATTGGGGTATTGCTTCGTGGGGTGAAGCGTGAGGAGGTGGAGCGGGGTCAGGTGATATCGAAGCCTGGGTCGATTACGCCTCATCGGAAGTTTCGGGCGGAGACGTATATTTTGACGAAGGAGGAGGGGGGTCGGCATACGCCGTTTTTTAATGGGTATCGGCCTCAGTTTTATTTTCGGACGACGGATGTGACGGGGGTAGCGGTATTGCCGGAGGGGGTGGAGATGGTGATGCCTGGGGACAATGTGCAGTTGACGGTGGAGTTGATTACGCCGATAGCGATGGAGAAGGAGTTGCGGTTTGCGATTCGTGAGGGGGGTCGGACCGTGGGGGCAGGCGTCATCAGCGATATCATCGAATAGGGGGAAGGGGTTTCAAAATGACAGCTCAGAAGATCAGGGTCTGCTTAAAATCTTACGATCACAAACTTCTGGACAAGTCAACCGCTGAGATCGTCGATACCGTTCGGCGAACGGGTGCCAATGTGGCGGGTCCCATCCCTCTCCCCACCAAGATCAATAAATTCTGTGTGCTGAGGTCCCCCCATGTCGATAAGAAATCAAGAGAGCAGTTCGAGATCCGGACCCACAAGCGCCTTCTCGATATTTTAGAACCAACCCAGCAGACCGTTGATGCGCTTATGAAACTCGATCTGGCAGCTGGGATCGATGTAGAGATCAAGCTATAATTCCCTCCCCCCACCTTAATCCTCCCCCCTGCCTACCGCAGGCAGGCACTTGCGGGGGAGGAGAGGAGGGGGCGGCATTTGGGACGGAAAACAATGAAAAGGACCTTAGGGATCATTGGCAGAAAATTGGGCATGACTCAAATCTTTCTTGAAGACGGTTCGGTCGTCCCGGTAACCGTTGTTGAAGCCGGTCCCTGCTCGGTGATCCAGAAGAAGACAAAGGAAAATGATGGTTACAACGCCCTTCAACTCGGGTTCCTTCCGAAGAAAGGCAAGAGGGTGAATAAACCCCTCTCCGGACATTTCAAAAAGGCAGGGGTAGGTCCTTACGTTCATATGAAGGAGTTCCGGGTAGAGGACGTAGAGGGGGTGGAGGCAGGCCAAGAGGTGACCCTGAGTCTCTTCAAACCTGGAGATGTGGTGGACGTCACGGGCCTGAGTCGAGGGAAGGGGTTTTCAGGAGTGATGAAACGTCATGGATTTCACGGCTCTCCTGGGTCTCATGGGACGCATGAATATTTCCGTCACGGAGGGTCTGTCGGTTCTGCCACTTATCCTCACCATACTTTTAAGGGGATGAAGATGCCGGGACAACATGGGAATCGAAGGGTGACACTTCAAAATATCAAAGTCGTGGATGTGAAGGAGGATCAGAACCTGATCCTCCTTAAAGGTGGAATTCCCGGAAGCCCTACTGGGTGGGTCCTCATCAGGAGCGCCACCAAGAAGAACGCTTCTGCTGGTTCGTCGGTTTAAGGAAAGGGATTGGATGACTACATTAGCTGTCTATAACATTGGAAATCGAAAAGTGAGCGATATTGAACTCGACGACCGTGTATTCAATGCTAAAGTCAGCCCTTCTCTCTTCTACGAAGTCGTCCGGATGAATCTTGCCTCCCAAAGGAAAGGAACCGCCTTTACCAAAAATCGGGCCCTCGTTCGAGGGGGAGGGGCAAAACCCTGGAGACAGAAAGGGACCGGAAGGGCCCGGGCAGGAACCCGACGATCTCCCCTCTGGAGAGGTGGCGGGACCATCTTCGGTCCCATGCCCAAGGATTACTCTTTCTCTCTTCCTAAAAAGGTGAAGAAAGCGGCCCTCCGAGCTGCCCTCAGTTTGAAATGTCAGGAGGGGAAACTGATTCTTCTGGACAATTTTCCGCTGGATGGGTTTAAGACCCGTCAGGTTCTTGAAGTACTGAAGAGATTTCAGGTAGAGGACGCTCTCATAGTGACGGATGAAAAACATCTCTTCCTGGAGAGATCGGCTCGGAATATTCCCAACATCCAGGTCTCACGTTACGAAGGCCTGAACGTGTACGACGTCTTAAATCATGAACATCTGATTTTACTCAGTCCAGCAGTCCAAAGGATCCAAGGGGTGCTCGCATCATGAAGGAAGCACAGAAGATCATCCGAAGGCCATTGATTACTGAAAAAAGTACCCGGCAGAAAGATGAAAACCATCAATATGCTTTCGAGGTTCACCGGGATGCCAATAAGATTGAGATTCAGTCAGCCGTCGAACGTCTCTTCAAGGTGAAGGTTCTCCAAGTGCGCACCTCCAACGTTCTGGGTAAGGAGAAGCGTTTGGGAAGAAGATATGGGAAGAGGCCTGACTGGAAGAAGGCGATCATCACCCTGAAAGAGGGAGACCGTATCGATTTCTTCGAAGGAGCCTAAAATAATTCTGGAATATTGGAATAATGGAAGGATGGAATCATGGGGAAAAAACGATCTCGAACACCAATTTGTTTCTGAAAACCCAGTATTCCAATATTCCACCATTCCAATCTTCCCTTCATGGAGTTAACAGATGGCTATCAAAAAATTTCGACCGACCTCTCCCGGAAAGAGGTTCCAAACCGTCTCTACATTTGAAGAGATCACCTCTTTTACACCGGAGCGGAGCCTTCTCCTCCCCTTGAAAAAGAGCGGAGGAAGAAATGTCTACGGGAGAGTCACCTCCTGGCACAGGGGAGGAAGTCATAAACGGAGGTATCGACTCATTGACTTCAAGCGGGATAAAAGGGAGATCCCGGCAAAAGTGGCCTCCATTGAATATGACCCGAACCGATCTGCCCGGATCGCCTTACTTCACTATACCGACGGAGAGAAACGATATATCCTCGCCCCCTTCCAACTGAAAGTGGGGGAAGAAGTGATCGCAAGCCCGATGGCAGATATAAAGCCCGGCAATGCCCTTCCCTTACGAAATATACCGACAGGCACGCTGATTCATAATGTTGAGTTGAAAGTGGGAAGGGGTGGACAGATCATCCGGAGCGCAGGGGCCTATGGCCAACTGATGGCCAAAGAAGGAAAATATGCCCATGTCAAACTCCCTTCCGGTGAAGTTCGACTGGTCCTCCAGGATTGTTATGCCACCATCGGACAGGTAAGCAACCTTGAGCATGAAAATATCTCACTCGGAAAAGCCGGAAGAAACAGGTGGCTGGGCCGGAGACCCGTGGTGCGTGGAGTGGCCATGAATCCCATTGACCATCCTTTAGGCGGAGGCGAAGGAAAGAGTTCAGGCGGCCGACACCCCTGCACACCGTGGGGGGTGCCGGAGAAGAAGACCCGAAAAAATAAAAC
>JBFMAE010000107.1:0-14596 GCA_040756085.1 Thermodesulfobacteriota bacterium
GGATGGTTCCATTCCACAGAAAAAAAGGCAGGGATTGATCTGCCATTTCCAAAAAGAGCCAGACTGCAAATTCTTTATCACGACAAATGCAGGGGCTACGGGCCTCAACCTCCAGGCAGCCAATACCGTCATCAATGTAGACCTTCCCTGGAATCCAGCAGTCCTTGAGCAGAGGATTTCCCGCGTTCATCGGATGGGACAGAGAAGACCTGTTCAGGCTTTTCTCCTTGTGACTGAAGAGACATTGGAAGAAAAGCTTTTGGGAACTCTCTCTGCCAAGTACGATCTGGCCATGGCCGCTCTCGATTCGGAATCCCGTGTCAATACCGTTCACCTTGCAAGTGGCATGGAGGAGTTAAAAAGGCGCTTGGAGATGCTTCTTGGGACAAAACCAGTTCTTCCAATTGATGAAAGTCAGAGAGCAGAAGTGGAGAGAGAGGCAGAAAGAATAGCCCTTAAGGAAAGAGTGGCGAGTGCTGGAGGTCAACTCCTCGGGGCGGCTTTCGCTTTTATCAGTGAGATGTTCCCAAAGAAAGAAGAGACAGAAGAGACCTTTCGTATCGCTGAGACCTTCAAGAACCAGCTTTCAGACTGTCTGGAGAAGGATGAAAAGGGCCAACTGAGAATGACCATTACTCTTCCGGACGAATCCGTTCTGAACAATATGGCAAAATCCTTGGCTCAGATTCTCTGTACGGGTTGGAAGCAATAGAAACCAAAAGCATCCGATCTTTTTGCAAATTTCGTTCAAAAAACAATCCCTAAAAAACCTCTCTTTTTTTGGGGGAAAATTGATCAGGGTAAGATCATATTGGCCTACTGAAATTTTTTTGCCATTTTTACCGCATTTAAGTAACGTATTATGAAAGAAAACCATAAATGATTATCGCTTCCTGCCATAGGAAAGAAATTATGGATTGATCCCAGAATTTGCTCGCCTTCACTATGATTGGGGATATCATGATAGATATTTCGTATATCGCTTTGAATAGAATAGTCGAAGAAAGAATGGCAGGCAGTGAGGAATACAAAAAAGAAATTGAAAGGAGTGGAAAAGTGGTGCTGTCCTTTGGGAGAGAAATATCAGACGCCGAACTACTTAAAAAACTTAGATCATTCAACATCGTAATGGACAAAAATGTCTTCAGTGAATTATGCAAGAGATTCCTCTCTGCAGAAGAAATGTCGGAATGGTTGATTAAAAAACAGAATTTGGAATTTAAAGAAATGGAGATCGATTGGATATGGATTTGCTTCACAATCTTGTGGGAACGATGGTTTCCAGATAGGCCGAGCTTTGAGATGATTGATGACAGAATGCAGGAAGGCTATGAAAAACAAGAAAAGAAGGATTCTGCCGGTGCTTGTAAAATATGGCTTGGGGTTTGGAAGAATATTTTGAATATCATGAATTCCAGACGAATGAGATCCTTAAATGAATTTGATAATCTATTCAGGGGCACACAATCTCTTTTCAACTGGGTACAGGATCTTGAAATGGAACTTGGAAATGCAGGCGTAGACGAAAAGAAGTTTTTTGAGGATAGGATATTATTCTGTGAAGAGTTTATAAACCGATTCCCTCGTGAAGATCCTCTTGTCATCGAAAATATGAAGCGGGCCATTGCAGAATCTTACTTTGAAATCGGGCAACCACAAAAGGCAGAGACTCTCTTTAAGAAGTGGTTGGAAGAGGATCCGCAATGGGGTTGGGGCTGGATTGGGTGGTCTGATAACTATTGGCTATATCATGGCGAAAGCAAGAATTATGAAAGGGCAGAAGAGTTATTAAGAGAGGGCCTCTTTGTCAAGAATGTGAGAGATCGGGATGAATTATTGGAGAGGTTGGAGAGTCTTTATTCTGAAACAGGCAGGGAGGAGGAGGCTAAAAGAATTCGCCAGGAAATTGGTATTTCGGGTCATATGAAACAGAGTGTCAGCCTCGAAAAAGGGAACATTTTGCGGTTAAAAAAAAGCATTACATTTGATGGTGAGGGGTTGCCCCTTGAGGAATTTGACACTCTCAACGATTTTTTAGCGCAGGGCGCTGATTTGCCAGATGTCAAGAAGCCAAAAATAGGGCGAAATGATCCCTGCCCCTGCGGCAGTGGAAAGAAATTTAAGAAATGTTGCGGAAGGTAAATAATTAGTGTCTATCCATAAACAGCCTTTTCCGTCATGCCAGACTTGATCCGGCATCCAGACGCCGTCCTGACGAAAGTCGGGAACCATCTTAAAGACTGGATCCCGGGTTTCACCGGGAACCCCGGATTCCGGCTTTCGCAGGAATGACAATTCTGATTGAGAGGGCGTTTATAAACAGACTCCAATTAGTGAAGGAAATGATGGCTATGTCCAAGAAGAACAAGATCCCTGATAAGTATCAAATGTGGATTGATGCTCGAAAACGATACCATCTTTCTCATGTTCACATCCAGATGGCCAGAGAACTCGGCATGAATCCCAAGAAGTTCGGAAAAATCGCGAACGTGAAGCAAGAACCCTGGAAAGCACCGCTGCCTGTTTTCATCGAAAGGATTTACTTTAAGCGTTTTGGTAGAGGGCGCCCCGTCGATGTGAAATCCATTGAGGAAATCTTCAGAGCAAAGGAGAAAAAGAAAGAAGAGCGACGAAAGAAAAAACAACTGGAAAGAGAATCTAAAAATTCAAACCAATTTGAGAAGCTCTTTGCGCTTCATACTGAAACCAACTCTTTAATATAATTAGATTCAGCAGATTTGCGGGCCTCCTGACGATTAAACTCCAAAGCTTCTTTTAATGTTACTTTTAGGCTTTCCAATAACTTTTCTTTTGTTTTTTCTTGGCAATTCACTCCTGGGACTTCTTCGATCCATCCAATCCACCATTTATTGACGTGTTTAATTACTGCGGTATAAGTATTTCGCATAGTTCCTCCTTCCATAAATATTTTTACTCTTAACGGCCAAAATCAGCGGTGGCTGTAAGCCATCCGCAGCAGTGATTTGTTAGCCATCCATGTCATTCCCTATAATGGAAATAACCTCTCCAAATATTGAGGTGTTTTTCCATGTTACCTCGATCAAGGTCTCTCAATGGTTGGATACCAAGGTTTGACTCAGTAATAATGCAAACACGTAAAAGGCGAATTAAGCCAAGTTCAGTGTATTCTTTATAAAATTCCCCTCTATATCAGACGACCTCTGTGGATTAGCAAACTGATCGCGGGAGCCGTTTTCGGTATTCAGTCTTTTATTCAGGTCTTCAGCCTTGCCGACATATATTGGTGAAGTGCCGTTCAAAATAATGTACAAACCTGATTCTGTGGGGAGGGAAGCAGGAGTAGAGAAATAAAACGACTTCACCTTCCACAGCATTTCTTATATTTCTTTCCGCTTCCGCAGGGGCAGGGATCGTTTCTTCCAACTTTTTGTGCATTTTCCTTTTTCTGATAAAGTTCTGGTCTTATAGCCTTTACATACCTCGGAGACATGGGCAGTATGTACGGGTATATCCTCTTACCTTTGAATGAGGGCTTAAACTCATCCATAAGGGAATCGAAATCTCTTTCAAGGCTAAATTCAGGTCTGTTCAATATTTTTCGAATGATAAACTCTGCATTCTGTGGAAACCTGAAAAAGAGTCTCTTAAGAATATTGGGGGGTATCGTTTGGTCTTCCAGGTAAGTCAAGATATCCTCTCTATGTCGTTGGATCTTTACCTCATCAGGACTTTGGAATACGTTTAGTATAATGCCGTAATTTATTAGATAATGCTGGCCACTTAGTTCATCAAAAACGATTCCCACATCCTTACTATTTAACAATCCTTTTGGGAAATTCGTCTCCGGAGGCTTATACCCTTCGGGAAGCTTTTCACTCTTGCTCAATCTGTAATCCATAAACTCAGTGGCCAAGGCAGGCAGGTTTCTGCCCTCAGTAAGAACCTCATCACTCCTAAAATATCCAATAAAGAGTTCTCTGTCCTCCTTCTGTAATTCAAAACCCTTCCTTATCCTTTCCTCGTTATCCCTAAAGGCAAACTCCGGATGTTTCATCTGAAGGTCAGCAACACTTTCTAAAATCTCCTTTTCCGAAACATCAAGGAATTCCTGAATCCCTGAAAAGATATATTCATGATTACCTACAGGGATGATCTTTGCTCTAAAAATAGCCCCCGGCCAGGCAAGCCGTCCGAATTCTTGAGGGATAGTAGTAGGCTTGATCGTATAATCAACTTCATTGATCAAATTCTTTGCAACAAAACCGTCGGGAAGTGTTCTTTTAACTTGGAATATTCCCGCTACGGGATCTTTCCATCCCAAAACGATTGCCTTCTCCTTTTCACTAAGATCAGAAATTTCGGAAACAAACCTATCAATAACTGTCAGATTATCCGGGAACCTATAAGAATAGACAAAATTATCAGTAAATTCGTGAAATTGGTCTTTAGAGTCGATGACCAGCGGATCTCCATATTCTTCTCGTGCCGCCTTAAAGAAAGCTTCCTTCAATGTGTTATCCTCTTTCAGAAGCACATATTGAAAGTAATCCACAAACATCTTCCTGATCTCACCAAATCTGTCAATGTGCGGCGCAATCTTCAAATCTCTCTCCTGGCCCTTTAGATTCTAAACCTATCTATTGTTCACAAACCAAACGGCATAGTCGTCCAGTGACTGATAATTCTTGGATTTCTTATCAGTTGCCTTTAAGTCTGCCAAAGGGAGGATAAATTTCTTTTTGTCAGACAGACGCTGGACATGAACAAAAATGCCATCGTAATAGTCGTCTATCTCATCTACAAATTCAATCAAATTATATTTATCTGTATAGGATGGCTGGGTCTTTTTTAATTCCTCGTATTCTCTTTTGCTTCTGAAACCGAAGACATAGGGTTCCTCCCATTCGAAGTCTTCAATGCCGGTAACTTGGCATGGTAACTCGACATGGGTTTTCAGGTATCTAAGATAGGTGTTTAATGTCTTTCTGGTCAGGTCGAGCTTCTTAGTCCCTAAGATTGCAATGATTCTCTTTTCTTGTTTCTCATACTCGTCCATTGATGCTCCTTCCAGATTACTTCTCCTGAGGTGCTTTTCTCATCTGTTCGCTGATCCATTGCTGAAGATTTGCAAAGGACTTGATGGTTGAAGAACCCTCGATGGTTTTAACAGCGATATCCTGTACCTGTTGATACGCCTTCTCTAATTGTTGGGTGAGCTTTGTAATATGTTCGCTTTGTTCCCCTGAATCACCTCCTTTGCCTTTTTCTCTTCGAGTCTCTTTTCGGGCTTCAATTCTGCCTCTCTCTGGGCTTCCAGTTGCTTCAGAACGGCATTATAGGCCTCCAACATCTCCTGTTTGGTATTGGATAAAGTGAGCTTTGGGGGTTGAAATTTTTTCTCTTCCATGGTCTTATCCTTTCTTTTTGTAACTATTGATCTGTCTGGGCATCTGCCCGCCAAAGAATTAGACGTGTTTCCTCACCTCTTATTTCGATTTTTGGATCTCTCCCTGTTGCTATTTTGATCTCCTTATAAATCATTTCCAAACCCCTGCCAAGCATGTCTACATAGTTCATATTTTTTAAATTTTGAAAAAGGAAATAATTTCTTGGAACGGAGATCCCTCCCCTCTGCATGTTTTCTTCTGTTACACCATTTGGAGGTGCACCTGGGCTAATGATCTCAAGTCTGTCTGAGAATAGCAATAACCTTACAGACCCAGTAATAGCATATTGACGATGACAAACTGCATTCACAAGAGCTTCGCGTAACACTTTACGAGGAATGGCCGGCTTTTCTTCACGCTTAAGACCAACGATATCAGATGAAACTGGAAGTGCAGCTTCAAGGACGGTCGTAGCATTCTCCACGATTTCAATTAAAGTGCCCCTAAAGGTTTTTTGATCAAGCAGCTGAGAGTCAACATCGGCACCCGGGTAATGAGCATATATAACTTCTGAATGAGGAACGTGTTCCTGGGGATTCTTCCCAAAAAGGAGGAGGGCCCATAGTGTGGGAACTATTCCCCTTGCCGATTCTGTTAAAATCTTTGCAGTCCTAAGTTGTTGTTCGAGCTGGGTCGTGGAAAATGAATCTATGTCGATTGGATTGGGCCGGTTAGCAAGGAAATACTCCCGCAGTTTTTCGTGTTTCAGATCGTCAAGTCCGGCTGACGTAATTGGAATTAGATCAGGATGGACTAACCCCGATGCTTGAAATAAACGCCCCAATTCTTCTTTGGATTTTATAATGCGACACTCCTTAACAACCCTCATGTAAAAAACAGGTTTTCCAGACCTATCAAGAACGTAGTAAGGCTTGTTTACCCCCATATCAATGGTCACAACCGCGACACGCTTTCCTTTCTCAACGCCGATCTCTTCATAGTAAGGTAAGACCCATTCTTTAACGCTATCTCTGCAGATGTTTGCTACCCACCGATCTAAAGGCTCTCTTCCTTTCGGGCGTATACCGGTGATCGTTCCATCATCCTCGACTCCAATAAGAATTCGGCCCCCTTTGGCGTTGGCAAAACAGACAATCGCAATAGCCAATTCTGAGCTGGATACATCACTGGATTTAAACTCGACACCAGAATTTTCTCCGTTTTTAATGAGTTCTAACAATTCGAGTTTATTCATAATTCATTCCCCTAAAAATCGTACCTTAAATTATCTTTGTATCCTTCGCTGTATTTCGGGCTGGGTCAATCCATTTCACATCGTTATGTTCTGTAATGGCAAGTATCGTCAAATTCTTATTTTTCGCTGCATGGATATAACCGTGGGCAATCTGATTTTGCCCCTGACTGGTAGACGGATCCACATCCTCACGATGGAAGAATTGTTTATCCTCTGGATTGTGAATATGTAAATCAGCAAGATGGAAATTAGCCCCATTAGGCTTAGCAAGAATATCTGCCAAGGAGCGTTCTATTTGCTCATCGTTTATTTGTCTTTTTGCCATCGTTTTTCCTCATTAAAATAAATTCATGAAGCCAATCCCGTGAGAATACCCCTTGGTCCCCGAACAACTGGAGTTCCTTCAAATCGCCTCAAGAAGCTCTTTGTCTTCCTCTCTTGCTTCGGTTATACCTTCGACATCCAGTGAGATTTGCTTGGCTTTATTCCTGAGGCCCACCCGCGCTAGTACGGTCTCTTGCGTTTCCCTTGTAATAGTCTCTCGTAGGCTTCGGTCTTTTGGAATAGGTAATATCACTTCGAAGATCCGCTTGCCTAACGTATCGATAACGTCCCGGGTGAATTGTTTGGCGCGCATCTGCTGCTTGACAATTGGACAGTTTAATAGGGCTAATAGAAGATAGGGATCAAGCTGGTCTTTCTTCTTAACCCTAATTTTGTAAAGCCCACCGCAGTATAGAATGCGGGTATCATGTTCGGTCAAGATGCAGGATGTTCCGACTAGGTATGTACCGTCACGTACGACAAAGAGATCCTCAGCACGAACGTCTAACTTGTCTTTGAATTGATCATAGAGGTCTTCACTGACGCTCTGTTTTGGGTCAACCTTGAGTTCCCAATTCGAGATGTCGGAGGTTCGGATAAACGGGACTGGACCTGTGCCGTACGCCATTTTGCCCACCTCAATACCGGTATCAAAGGTGAGCACCCCTCTTTCAACAAGGTCATCAATCTGTACAAGATCGTGAGTCGAGGAAAGGCGCTGTAACTGCTCAGCAATTTCGGGGTCATAATATTTGGGAATCAAAATGTTGTTCCGAACTTGACTGTTCGGTAGCATGTAACCAAGTCTGCCCGGTTTTGTTCTCTCCCGGACATCTCTAAGTTTGCTATATCGGTCTGCAACTGTTGGAACATCATCAAGAAGGGTTCCATTTCCAAAGGAATCTTTCCGAATTGTGGGGTTGCCACGGGAATCGTGCCCACACCACTTGGCATCGGCCATGAAGATGTCGTAACCCTCCCCCTCCTTAGGCATCGTCTTTTCAATAAAAACCACGCAAACCTTCGCATGAGTGCCGCCTTTGCCGCTAGTTTTAAAAAGCGCCTCCGGCATCGAGACAATGCCAAGAATTTTGGTCCGATCGCGTAGAAATGTCACGACATATTCGTACGTGGGCATACCAAAAACAGCTTCGGGTAACACAATCCCGAGACGTCCGCCAGACTTAAGGAATTGCAAACACCGTTCTAAGAAGAGGATTTGAGGCAGCTGGTCTTCGTGCAGCATGTTTATCTTTTCAACCTGGCCGGTCTTCTTGTCCTTTTTCCACTTATATCCAAGTTCGTACTGGGACAGCACCCGCTCTCCCTTGATCGGGATTTTCGTTCCAAACGGGGGATTGGTCAGAACTACATTGAAAGAACCGGTCTCTATATTGTCTCTTGTTGCATGATGCCAATCCACAGGAGGGAGCAAACTGTTCTCGCAGAAGACCCCACCACGCCCGTCACCAATGATCGCCATGTAGGCTTTGGTAACCTTCGCCAGAAAAGAGTCTTTATCAATGCCTCGAAAACACTAACACTTACCGGCAATATCGCGTTTTTTTCGATCGAGTTGCACGGCGCTCCAGCCCTTCGCTTTAGCCTGTGCTTCCAGTTTCTTCCAGACGTGTTCAAGGGCCATAATCAGGAACCCTCCGGAACCGCACGCTGGGTCAAGGATCATTTCTCCCGGCTCTGGATCAAGGATATCAATCATCATCCGAACGACGTTTCTGGGAGTAAAAAATTGGCCTTCGCCACCCCGAAGGGCAGGACCGATGAAGACTTCAAAAGCATCGCCAACCGCATCCCTGGGCGCTTCCGTAATGCAATAGTTCTCTAACTCGCCAACAACGTATACGAGGCTCTCGGCGTCTATTGTGATGGAGTCTGTCTTATCGAATACATCATCGAAATCCCCTTTTACTTTGTCATCAAAGAGGCCTAATATCCGCTTCCTGACTTCACGTGGTGGCTCTTCAATCCCAGAACGGAAGGTGACAACATCATCGGCTCCACTATTGATCTCGTCATAAATCTTACAGAAGAGGAGGTTGATAATCTGTTGGGCCAAGGCCTCGTCGCGTGTAATACCCGTGACATTCCCAGCGAGGTGGTTACGGAGATCCCGGAAAACGGCCTTTAGGTCTGAAGGAACTTTAAGGTCTTTCCTCTTGAATAGGCCAATATCTTCAATTCGCTGGCCGTAGCGTGGTATGCTGGGAAGATCTTGGTAGGTGCGCCTCCCATCTTTGTGGTAAACCTTCCTTAAGTATGCATGCTCGATGCCGTTGAACCAGACCCCGATCTCTGCTGCTGACATATCCAAGTAGAGTTTGAGCTGTACAAGGCCATCCTTCCGATTTTTCTTTTTACACTCAACGACCATGAATAGATCGTCTTCGATCTTGCGGCTGTTTTTAAAAACAGCAATATCCACTGGATAAGATTTTTCCTCGTCTGATGGGCGCTTGCGGACGCGAAATTGGGGACGAGTCTGAATATGTGATTTTGGGTAGTCATAATCTTCGATGAGGCGTCGTGAGAAAATCTGTACAGCGTCGATCTCTTCCGGACTAGCCTTCACCCAATGACCGGAAACAAAATCTTGAATCTCCCCTTCTCGTTTTTCGGTCTCATCTGCTTTTACAAATTTCTTGTTGGTGGTCACAGAGCGTTCCTTCAATCAAACTACTTATTGTATTGTTCGATTAACCCGTTGTCAGCGAAGCTGAACTTCTCATTATCTCCAATGATGATATGGTCGTGAACTTTTATGCCCATGGTTCGGCATGCAAAAACAAGATCCCGCGTAATCTTTTTGTCATCCTCGCTGGGCTGCGCAGCCCCTGACGGATGATTGTGAACGAATACGAGCGCAGCGGCGGAATGTCGAAGGGCAAGCTTCACTACCTCTCTCGGATAAACTTGAGCGGTCGTTAATGTTCCCTTGACGACTTCTTCAATCTTCAAGATATGGTTTTGCCCGTTCAGAAGGAGAACTTTGAAGACCTCCTGGTCCAGGTCTCGCATTTCCTGATAGAGAAGCTTAAGAATATCCCCCGAAGACTCGACGTAGGGACGATTCTGGAATCCTTCGGCAAGGTAGCGTTTACTTAATTCGACCACCGCTTTAAATTGAGCAACCTTGGCCGTACCTACACCAAACACGCTCTCCAATTCCTCTAAGGGTGCTGCATACAATTCTCTTAAGGAGCCAAATCGAGAAAGAAGCTCCTGGGCCAAGCCAATGGCAGTCTTACCCTTTACACCTACTCGAAGAAAGATAGCAAGAAGTTCAGCGTTCGAAAGGAATTCTGGCCCCTTAAAAAGTAACTTCTCCCGTGGGCGTTCTTCGACCGGCCAGTTCGCTATAGCTTGCGGATATTTTTTCCTCCTTACACTTCCAGTTGGGCTCATCTTTTTGCTTGTTTCTGTGGCCGTTGGGACTTTGCCCATTCTTCAATCTCTTCCTTGTTAAACCGCCATTGATTGCCGATTTTTGAAACAGGGATTTTCCCTTGCTGCGCCCACTTGTAGATAAGATCCTTGCTGATCTGAAGGTATGAAGCAACTTCCTTTACCTTCATCCACCTATTTTCCAAGAATAGCCCTCCCAGGACTCCAGAAATTCATAAAATCCCATATGAAATCATAGAAAATCTAACATTGAATGTCAAATGTTTTATGCAAATATTTTCTGCAAAGCAAAATTCATCGCCTTTGTGCAGACAGCACTTCCGGACCAAATTTCTGAAGCCTCTCACGAGGCTTTCCTGGCTTCGGGAGATCACGGACAGTAAAAGAGGTGTCTCTGCTCACTTATCGTGCCTTTCTAAGATTGGACAGGAGATCTGTGAGTGGCTAACTTGGTTTAGAGTTTATTGAATTTGGGCGAATAAGTCAAACAAGAAGAAAAATGAAGGAGAAAAAAGCGTCAGCAGTAAATGCTGACGTTATATCCACTACATCAAACCGACGATGGAACGTTGGGCGAAGGAGAGGACATTGGCAGGAAAGATCCCCAAGTAGAGGGTCCCGATCACAGCCAGAATCAATGCGATCACGGAGGTGGGTGAAAATTGGAGGCCGGTGATCTCCCGCTCCGACTCCCTGAAATACATAACCACGGTCACCCGGAGGTAATAATAAACCGAAACCGCACTGTTGAGGACGCCGAGGATGGCCAGCCAGTAAAATTTCTCCTTCACGGCCGCGCTGAAGACATAGAACTTGGCCATGAATCCGCCGAGGGGCGGTATGCCTGCCATGGAGAGGAGAAAGATGGTCATTGAAGCGGCAATCAGCGGGTATTTGAATCCAATGCCTGCATAATCATTGATCAGGGTATTCTCCTCACCTTTCTTACCGAGGAGGATCACACAGGTAAAGGCGCCGATGTTCATAAAGGTATAGGCCATGAGGTAGAAGAGGATTCCCGAGATCCCCAGATCATTTCCTGCAACAAAAGCGACAAGGATATATCCCGCATGGGCAATGCTCGAATAGGCCAGCATCCTTTTGATGTTGCTCTGTGAGATCGCCACGATATTTCCCACGGTCATGGTCGCCACAGAGATAAGCCACATGATCGAGGTCCAATCCGGTCGGAAACCCGGCAGGGCAGAGAAGAAGACCCTGACCAGAGCTGAAAAAGCTGCTGCCTTCACACCCGTAGCCATAAAGGCAGTGATCGAAGTGGGAGCGCCCTCATAGACATCGGGTGTCCACATATGGAAAGGAACGGAGGCGATCTTGAAGCCAAAGCCAATGGTGAGGAAGACGAGGCTCATCAGAAGCATCGGGCTTCTCAAGAGATTCTTAGAGGCGATATAGTCGGCCACATCCTTAAGATGGAGGGAACCCGTGGCGCCGTAGATCAGGGCAATCCCGTAGAGGAGGAATCCTGTGGCAAAAGCGCCTAAAAGAAAATATTTCAGTGCCGATTCCACCGATCTTTTATCCTCACGCATCAATCCGGCCAGGACATAAATGGAGATGGACATTGTCTCCAATCCGAGGAAGATGGTGATCAGATGGCTACCGGAAGCCATCAGCATCATCCCGAGGGTGGAGAAGAGGATCAGGGCATAATATTCTCCGAATTCGATTTCTTCCCTCTGCGTATAGCCCATCGAGATCAGGATGGTCAGGAAGGCGATGATCATGAAGACGATCTTGAAGAAGAGGGAATACCCGTCCGAAAGGAACATGCCTTCAAAACCGGATCTGACAGAACCCATCAGAGGAAGGGTGTAAAAGAAGGCGAGCACAATCCCGATCAGGCTGAGCACGCCGAGGTACCCCTTTCTTCCCTCCCTGGATGAAAAGACATCGAGAAGAAGTACCAAAAACCCGAAGGCGGTGATGATGATTTCCGGTGCAATGAGATAGAGATCAATCTCTGGTAGTTTCATTAACTCGATCCTCCAATGAAAGGGTTCAAGGATTCGAGGGTTCATGGGTTCGAGGGCTTAATAAGAATTAAATATTGTTTCACTGGATCACTTGAACCCTTGACCCCGTGAACCCTATTTTTTTATTTCTGCCATTAACTTCGGCGCGGGAAGATCCACCTTCATCTCAACCTTCCCTTTAAAATCCTTTAAAAACTTTTCTACGCTGACATCCATCTTGCTGAAGAACAGTTTGGGATAGATCCCCATGAGAAAAATCATGATCACCATCGGAACGAGGATCGTGATCTCCCTTGCGCTGAGGTCTTTCAGTTTTTCATTTTCGGGTTTGGTGATCTTCCCGAACATCACCCGCTGAAACATCCACAGCATGTAGGCTGCGCCCAGAATGACACCCGAAGCAGCCAGCACCCCGTAAACCATATTGTACTGAAAGGCGCCCAACAGGATCAGAAACTCTCCCACAAAACCATTCGTCCCGGGAAGTCCAATGGACGAAAGGGTCACGATCATAAAGAAGATGGCAAAGACCGGCATCACTTTCGAGAGCCCGCCAAAGTCAGCAATCATTCGTGTATGGCGCCGCTCATAGATCATCCCGACGAGCAAGAAGAGGGACCCCGTGCTGATTCCGTGATTGAGCATCTGATAGATCGACCCCTGAACTCCTTGCATATTGAGAGCAAACATCCCGAGCATCACATATCCGAGGTGGCTCACACTCGAGAAGGCCACCAGGCGTTTCAGATCGGGTTGCATCATGGAGACCAGTGCCCCGTAAATAATCCCGATGATCGCCAGGCCGCAGACCAGGGGCAGGAGGTCGAATGCGGCCTTCGGGAAGAGGGGCATGGCAAACCGGATGAATCCATAGGTCCCCATCTTCAATAAGACGCCAGCCAGGATGACGCTCCCTGCGGTCGGTGCCTCGGTGTGGGCATCGGGCAACCAGGTATGGAAGGGAAACATCGGTACTTTGATCGCAAAGGCCAGGGCAAAGGCCCCGAAGAGCCAGTATTGCGTTCCGACCGGAATCCCCAGTTTATAAAGCTCCTGTACATCGAAGGAGGGTTGACCCGTTGCCTTCAGATTCATGAAATAGACGACCAAGATGGCGACGAGCATGAGCACACTTCCTGCCATGGTGAAGAGGAAGAACTTGATCGCCGCATAAATCCGTCTCTTGGGATCGCCCCAGACGCCGATGAGAAGGTACATCGGGATGAGCATCATCTCCCAGAAGACATAGAAGAGGATGAGATCGAGGGCGACCAGTGCACCGATCATTCCTGTCTCGAGGAAGAGGAACGAAATCATATATTCCTTCACCCTGAAGGTGATGGCCTTCCAGGAACACAGGATGCAGAGGACGGTCAAAAAGGTGGTGAGCAAAACCAGAAGCAGACTGATCCCATCGATGCCCAGTTTGTAACTGATCCCGTAGGACTCGACCCACCACCAATTTTCCACGAATTGCATTGCTGCCGTTGTAGAATCAAAGGAAAAGAAGAGTGGCAGAGAGATGAAAAATTCGACAAGGGAGAAGATTAAGGTGACCACCCTGAGGGCCATTGCATTCTCTTTATTAATGAAGAGGAGAACAATGGCGCCCGCCACTGGAAAGAAGATCAACAGGGATAGGATCGGAATGCCCAAGATCGTCATGAAAAAACTCCTTTTTATTTTAACGAATGATTCAAATGACAACGAATTAAGCGAATCATCACCCCCACCCTCGCCCTCCCCCCTTGAGGGGGAGGGGTGGCGGTGGGGGGTCGCTCTCATTCGGTTTATTCGCTTCGTTAATAGAAGATGGCCCGCACGATATAATATCCGGCCAGGATCACTCCGCCAATGATCATTGAAAAGGCATAGTTCTGAACCAGTCCGGTCTGCATCCTTCGGATCACACTTGAGAGCCAGCCGAAGAGATAAGCAATGCCATTCACACTACCATCGATGACGAAATCATCAAACCCTCTCCAGAGGCCAATACCCAACTGTTTGAGGGAGTTGATGAAGAGGATCTCATAGAGCTCATCGATATAATATTTATTGAATACCAGTCTGTATAATCCCTTTTGCTTCTCGGCCAAGAGCCTTGGGAGGGCTGGATTCTTCACATAGAAGAGGTAGGCGATCCCAATTCCGATGAATGCGATGACCACAGAGACTCCCATCATGAAGAGTTCCAGAGCGGCAGAATGGCCACCCGACTCTCCACTCAA
>JBFMAE010000108.1:0-8487 GCA_040756085.1 Thermodesulfobacteriota bacterium
ACCCTTCTCTGGCAGACCTTCCGGGCAAACTCCTTCATCTGATCTTCCGCCAAGATGTGTTTTCGGTGATCGATGAGGATGAAGTCATTTCCACTTCCGCTCATCTTCGTAAAAGGAATCTTCATTAAAACCTCCGGTTTTGAAAATCCGAAATTCGAATGACCAAACGTTCTAAACATTGTTACTTTTCGTTTTGAATTTAGTGCTTGGGTCATTTGGATTTGTTTCGGATTTCGAATTTCGCCTGCCTTCGCCGAAGCGCCTGCCCGCCGCACGAGGCTTCGGCAGGCGGGACTACGCGCAGGCAGGTGCTTCGAATTTAATATTCTATGGCTTAACCAGGAACTCAGGGATCTCTTCCCCTCGGACAAGATCCTCATAACTCTCTCTCTGACGGATCACAAACATCTGGTCATCCCGGACAAGGACTTCCGCCACCCGTGGTCTGGAGTTATAGTTGGTGGACATGGAGAACCCGTAGGCACCAGCACTCATCACTGCAATCAGTTCGCCGGATTTAAGTTTCGGGATCTTCCGCTCCTTTGCTAAAAAGTCGGCCGATTCGCAGACGGGGCCGACCACATCGGCCACGATCTCCTCTCGGCTCTCCTGTTTGACGGGAAGGATCTGATGGTGGGAGCCGTAATAACTGGGACGGACCAGATCGTTCATGCCCGCATCAATGATTATAAACCGCTTCTCCTCATTTTCCTTAAAGTAGAGAACCTTTGAGACCAGAATACCTGCATTCCCGACAATCACACGGCCTGGCTCCAGGATGAGGGTGCAACCGAATCCTCGAATTTCTTCAAGGATTTTGGAAGCATATTCTATGGGTTGAGGAGGCTCTTCATCTTCATAGGTAATCCCAAGACCTCCACCTAAATCCAAATATTGAATCTTCATACCTTCCTTTCGTAATTCCTCGACCAACCGTCTCAGCTTCTTCAGGGCCTCGACAAAGGGCTCCACCTCCACCAACTGGGATCCGAGATGGCAGTCGATTCCAATAATCTCTAAATGTGGTAATTGAGAGGCCAGGCGATAAGCCATGGATGCACGAAGAATATCGATGCCAAATTTATTCTTCTTCAATCCGGTGGTGATGTAGGGGTGGGTTTTGGGGTCGATATCCGGGTTGACGCGGATGGCAATAGGGGCATTCCTGCCGATTCGGCCTGCTACTTCATTGATCACCTGGAGTTCCTGGGAAGATTCAACATTGAACATGAGGATACCGGTCTTCAAGGCATATTCAATCTCATCCTCCTTCTTTCCGACCCCGGAAAATACAATCTTCTTCGGATCTGCTCCTCCCCTGAGGGCGCGGTAGAGTTCCCCCCCGGAGACGACATCGACTCCTGCGCTCAGGTTGACGAAGAGACGGAGGAGGGTCAGATTGGAGTTGGCCTTGGCTGAATAGCAGACAAGATGAGGGATCTTGTCAAAGGCTTCGTTGAAAACGGTGAAATGCCTCACCAAGGTTCGATAGCTATAAAGGTAGAAAGGCGTCCCCACTTTTTCAGCAATGTGGTGAATGGGAATCCCCTCACAGTAAAGTTCACGATCTTTATATTTAAAAAAATGCATCCCGGTTACTCCTCCAGTTCGGAGTTATTAGTTCGCCCCGATAGAATCGGTACAGGGAGTTCGTAAACTCAGATTCTTTAATTTTTAACTCCGAACTCTTAACTTTAATAGAGGTATTTCACCCTCACTTCTTCGGACCGTGGGCTCTCATTTCTTCTAACGGAGTTATCCACGGCTGTCACTGCATATTCATAATCTTGCCCTACTTCGACATCGGTATCAAGATAGGTCTCCTTGGCCAGGGGACTTTCATTCAGTCTCTCAAACTCTCTTTCCCCGGGCTTTCTCCGGTAGATGTAATACCCTAAAAGATCAGGCTCTCGATTCCTTCTCCAATTCAATTCCATCCCTTGTTTAAGGGGAATAGCCACCAGTTCCTCGGGAGATCCGGGTGGAATGAGGTCGGTGGGAGTAACGGTGACCCCAGGGGACCCCTTCCCCTCTATATCTGTCTTGACTACCCGTCTCACTGTCCTGACCGAATAGATATATTTTTTTTCATTCTCCACGCTTAGGTCTGTGTACTGGGTTACTTTCAATAGTTCTCGATTCAATGGCCTGATCTGGAATACCTCATCCTCTCCTCTACGGTAGATATTATAACCTGTCGCATCTGCCAGAGGGTCCCAATGGAGATCTACCCTCTTATCTCCCCGCTCTCCCCTCACCGTGCTTGGGAAATGTGGAGGGTGGTCCCAATAGACCGTCACCGGGTTTGAAGGAGAACTGGGATGTCCTTTTCGATTGATTGAAACCACCTGATACACATAAACTTTTCTCGGTTCATGATCTTCGAAAAAGACCGACATCTTTTTACTCTTCACTTCTTCTTTGCTATCCAGCTTCATCTCATAGATGACCTTAAACTTCTCCCCGCATCCTCTGCATTCATCTCCAATCAGAACACCCTCGGATCTTAAAATTCGAAACTCTGTCAGGTCAACAAGAGGCGACTTATCGGTATTCTCTCTGGGAGCCGTCCATTCCAAAAGGAGCCCTCCCTCCCTGGGGTTGGTTTCAAGGTCAACGATCCTTTTGGGAACGATCGACTCCCAAGGTACGGGAGGAGCCTTCTTGCCACAACCAACCACCACAATCAGAATCAGCGATAGTAATATTATTATTCCCTTCATGTTAAATAACTTTCAAAGGATGGAGGTTAGAGGAGCGTCCCGCAAAGCGGTACTTAAGGTTGGAGGCTAAAAAATCTTTTGCCTCAGGCCTTAAGCAAAGCGATCCTCAAGCGAAGCGCTCATTCAGTTACTTTCTGGGTCCGAAGATCGCCGTTCCCACCCGGATATAAGTGGCCCCTTCTTCAATGGCCACCTCAAAGTCATTCGACATTCCCATGGAGAGGTCGTTTATCGGGATGCCTTCTTCCACCATCTTCTCTTTCAATTTTCGAAGTTCGGTGTAATAAGGCCGACTCATTTCAGGCGCATCAAAATAGGGCGGCATGGTCATCAGTCCCTCTAAGGAGAGACGACGGAGATCAAGAACCCTCTTCGCAAGATTTAACACTTTATCCTCATCCGCCCCGAATTTGGTGGCTTCCTTCGAAAGGTTGACCTCAATCATCACCTTGATCACCCTGTCCGCCTTTTCAGCCCTGCGATTCAATTCTTCCGCTAGGTGCATGCTGTCCAGAGAGTGGATCATATCGAACAGGTGGACGGCATATTTCGCCTTGTTCGATTGGAGATGTCCGATGAAGTGCCAGGCCACCGGCCTGCCTTCGCCGAAACGCCTCCCCTCCGCAAGGCTTCTGGAGGCGGGCGCCGTGCAGGCAGGCCGTCCAATCTCCTCAATCTTTTTCTGCGCCTCCTGGACATAATTCTCACCCAGAATCGAGACCCCTGCTTCGATGGCATCCCTGATTCGAGCAGATTCCACGGTCTTGGAGACCGCAACCAATTTGATCTCTGCCGGATCTCTTCCCACCCTCTGAGCCGCCTTCTCGATTCTTTCCATCACCCTTAATAAATTTTCTTTGATTGCTGACATCTTAAGTCATTGAGTAATTAGGTGATTCATCATGCCCAGAGGGCACCCACGAATGATGAAAATGATCACTGCGAACGAATTTCATGAATAAAACCTATTCGTGTCATTCGCTGTCATTCGTGCTATTCTTTTTTATTTTCTGAGTAATTGGGTCATTGAATGACTTAATGACCAATGACTTAATTCCCTTTTTTCCATTAATCTACAATCCGCATTCCGCGTTCCGAAATCATGATGGCTCCCAGACGATTGAGCATCTCCATCAATTCACACAGAGGAAGACCGACCACATTGGTGTAGGATCCGAGGATTGATTCAATCATAAAAGATCCGATCCCCTGAATGGCATACCCCCCTGCTTTATCAAAGGGTTCCCCGGTTTGAACATACCATTCCATTTCAACTGGAGTCAGAGTTTTTACTTTCACAGCGGTTTGGACCGCCTCTCGATCCCCCTTCTCCTTCTCTAAATGGTGGACAGAGAATCCGGTCAACACCCAATGTTCCTGGCCGCTGAGACGTCGAAGCATCTCGAGTGCCTCCACCCGGTCCTTCGGTTTACCCAGGATGGAACCGTTGATATAGACGATCGTATCCGCAGCGATCACCCAGTAGTCAGGATACCGAATTCCCACCTCCAAGGCTTTGGCCTCTGCCAATCGAAGGACATGTTCCCGCGGGGATTCCTCCTGTACAAAATCCTCCATTACTCTGCTGGGTATGACTTCGAAACCAAGACCCAACTGTTTTAATAATTCATATCGACGGGGAGACTTTGATGCGAGAATCAGTCGATTTCTCATTGCTAAAACCTAAAGGAAATCAAAATGATTGTCAAGCGAATAGCTGGGGCAGGGTTGACTCCAGAGACTAAATCTGGTAGGGTTTTGGTTAGGAAGGTAAAGAAGAAAAAAATGAAGGGAAAGATCAAGGATATAGAAACACTTCGCAGGATTATCGAAGAGCTGAAAGCAAAGGGCAGGAAGATCGTCTTCACCAACGGTTGTTTTGACCTCCTCCACATCGGGCATATCCGTTACCTGGAGAAGGCCAAAGCCCTCGGAGATATATTGGTTGTAGGGGTGAACAGTGATCAATCTGTTCGAAACTTGAAAGGCCCTAACCGGCCTATCCTTCCTGAGGAAGAGAGGGCAGAGATCATCTCCGGCTTCGGGTGTGTGGATTACATTACCATCTTTGATGAGTCAACTCCTCTTGAACTCATCTCCTCCCTCCAGCCTCATATCCTCGTCAAGGGTGGTGATTGGACCAAGGAGACCACAGTGGGAAAGGAAGTGGTCGAGAAATCGGGTGGAGAAGTGGTTATCCTTCCCTTTATTGAGGGGTCTTCCACATCCAACCTTATCGAAACCATTTTGAAACGCTATGAAAAAAGAAACTGAAAAAGACCTGTTCTCTCTTCCGGAAACACTTCCTCTCCTTCCTGTGAGAGATATCGTTATTTTTCCCTATATGGTCCTTCCCCTTTTTGTCAGCCGGGAAAAATCGATTAAATCCTTGGAAGAGGCTCTCATAAAAGACCGGCTCATCTTCTTGGTTGCCCAGAAGAACCTCTCTGAAGAAGAACCTTCCGTCAAAGATTTCTATCAGGTGGGTACGGTGGCACTCATCATGAGGATGCTCAGGCTTCCTGATGGAAAGATCAAGATCCTTGTTCAGGGGCTCTCCAAAGCCTCCCTCAAAGAGACTATCCAGACGACACCTTACTTCCTCGTGAGGGTAGAAAATATAAAAGATCCTTTCATCACGGAGATCACCCTCGAGACGGAAGCTCTGATGAGAAATGTCAGAGAGCAACTGGAGAGGATTGCCTCCTACGGTAAACTTCTTTCCCCGGATCTGATGTTCATTCTTGAAAGTGTTGACGATCCCGGAAGGTTAGCAGATCTGGTCGCTTCCAATCTCGACCTCACCGTCGAAAAAGCCCAGGAGATATTGGAAATTCTCGATCCCGTTGAACGACTGAAGGTCTTAAGTGATGTCCTCGAAAAAGAGGTTCAGGTCCTCACCATGCAGGCAAAAATTCAGTCTCAGGCAAAAGATGAGATCACAAAAACCCAGAGGGAATATTTTCTTCGGGAACAGATGAGGGCTATTCGAAGTGAACTGGGTGAGGGGGATGAGCGTACAGAAGAATTCAAAGAACTTCAGCAAAAGATCAAAAAGGCGAAGATGCCCAAAGAGGTTGAGAAGGAAGCTCGACGGGAGCTGGACCGACTGGAGCAGATGCATCCGGATGCGGCAGAGGCTTCCATGGTTCGGACTTACCTCGATTGGCTGGTGGACATGCCATGGTCCAAATCGACCACCGATAACCTCGACCTCCGAAAAGCAAAAAGAGTTTTAGATGAGGACCACTACAATTTAGAAAAGGTAAAAGAACGCATTTTAGAATACTTGAGCGTCCGTAAATTGAAGAAAAAGATGAAAGGCCCGATCCTCTGCTTCATCGGACCTCCTGGAGTCGGAAAGACCTCTCTCGGAAGATCGATTGCCAGAGCCCTGGGAAGAAAATTTGTTAGGATTTCTTTAGGGGGAATACGGGATGAAGCCGAGATTCGGGGACATCGCCGGACCTATGTCGGTGCCATGCCCGGACGGATCATCCAATCGATTAAACAGGCTGGGAGCAACAACCCGGTTTTCATGATGGATGAGGTGGATAAGATCGGCATCGACTTTCGGGGAGATCCTGCCTCTGCTCTCCTGGAGGTTCTCGACCCTGAGCAAAACAACGCCTTCAGTGACCACTATCTCAATGTCCCCTTCGACCTCTCTCAGGTGATGTTCATCACCACAGGGAATTTAACCGATCCCATTCCCTCTGCTCTCAGAGATCGGATGGAGGTGATCAACCTTCCCGGATACACCGATATAGAAAAATTGAAGATCGCTCAAACCTTCCTCCTCCCCCGACAGATGGAAGAAAATGGAATCGGCTCAAAGGAGCTTTATATCTCGGACAAGGCCATTCTCCAGATCGTTTCACAATATACCCAGGAGGCCGGACTTCGGAACCTGGAAAGGGAATTGGCTTCCATTTGTAGGAAGGTAGCCAGGAAAGTGGCTGAAGGGGAGAAGAAAAGAACCAAAATCCATACAAGGAACCTTCATCAGTTTCTGGGACCTCCTTCGTTTCTCCCCGATGAAGAACAGAAGAAAAACGAGATCGGTGTGGCTACAGGCCTGGCCTGGACAGTGACTGGAGGTGAAATTCTCCATGTGGAAGCTTCGACAACTCCAGGCAAGGGGTCTCTCATCCTCACCGGTCACTTGGGAGAAGTGATGAAGGAGTCGGCCCAGGCAGCTCTCACCTATGCCCGGTCGAAGGGAAAAGCCTATCAGATCAAACCTGACGCTCTCAATAATAAAGAGATACATATTCATGTCCCTGCAGGGGCCATTCCAAAGGATGGACCTTCTGCTGGCATTACAATGGCCGTTGCCCTCTTCTCTGCACTCACCGGCATCCCTGTGAAAAAAGATGTGGCCATGACCGGCGAGATCACATTGAGAGGAGGGGTACTTCCCGTGGGAGGTCTGAAGGAAAAGGCCCTTGCTGCCCTTCGAAATAACATCAAAAATGTGATCATCCCCCATCCGAATAAGAAGGACCTCGTCGATCTTCCGCGCTACATTCGAAAAAAAATTAACTTTCTCCCAGTCAAACATATGGATGAGGTCCTGCACTTCGCCCTTGTCGATAAAAGACGCCAAATGAGAACCCGCAGAGCGCAGAGCCTGCCTGTCGCAAGCAGGCGCATAGCGCCCCTCCACCTTCTCCCTCCCCCTCGGAGACTATGTCGTAATGGCTGGGGAGGGACAGAAAGCCAGCTTCGGAAGCTTTAGAATTGCGGTTCTTTGAAAGTTATGGGTAACAGTCCAGGTGGTTGAGAATGATGTTTGCATGGTAAACAAGAATATGAATTCATTCGGTAAAAGGTCCCGCTCTAAAGCTCCCTTAGCCTCCTCTCTATCCCTTGGCCGATTTCTATACCCCCAAAGGATGGCCTTTTATTTTCTGCCCACCTTCTATTCCGATACAGTCTCTCGAGGGGAGGGTTGGGGAGGGGATAAATGCTTTGCCCTATACTCCATGCGCTATACGAATTTGGGATTTTGCGGGAAAGAATAGTGATGGACCTCCGAGAGATTGGTGAGTTCGGGCTCATCAAACGAATCCGAAAATGGATGGCTGCCTCTGACCCTGCTCTTATCCAAGGTATCGGGGATGATGTCGCTGTCATCGAGATGGGTCAAAAGGCCCTGCTGGTCACAACCGATATCCTCATCGAAGGCATCCACTTCGATCGATCCTGGATCGATCCCTATCGGTTAGGGAAAAAGGCCCTGATGGTCAACCTCAGCGACATCGCTGCAATGGGTGGGATCCCGAAATACTTCCTCATCTCCCTTGGCCTTCCCAAAAATCTTCCTCTCTCCTTCACCTCCTTGTTCTACCGTGGTTTAAAAGAAGGGGCAAAAAAGTTTCAGGTGCACCTCATCGGGGGAGATCTCTCCCTCTCCCCAAAAATCGTCATCAACATCTGCCTTCTTGGAGAAGGGAAAAAGGGGAGACTCCTTTTTAGAAACGGAGCAACAGTCGGGGACGACCTCTATGTCTCCGGGACCCTTGGCGATGCTGCTCTGGGATTGAAAATTCTTCGGAAAAGTGGGGGCATAGCGCAACCCAAAGGATTGGTTGAAAGACATCTCTTCACCTGTCCAAGAATTGAATTGGGGCAAACCATTGCCCAACATCGCTGGGCCACAGCCATGATCGATGTCAGTGATGGCCTCATGATCGACACCTCTCATCTCTTAGAGGAGAGTGGTGTAGGGGCTCGGATCTGGGAGGGTCGGATTCCCCTC
>JBFMAE010000109.1:0-5288 GCA_040756085.1 Thermodesulfobacteriota bacterium
CTCTCTCTTCTATATAGGATAGCCTCCCCGTTTTGTCAACTCCAGATGTTCAGTTTGGAGTAATGAGTTCGCCTGCCTTCGCCGAAGCGCCTGCCCGCCGCACGAGGCTTCGGCAGGCGCGGCTTCGCGCAGGCAGGTAGTTCGGAGGCAACATCATTAAGCTCCGAACTCTGAACTCCCTGCCTGTCCGGCCCCGGTCCCGACCGAGGGCGGGGCAGGTAGGCGAACACCGAACTGTAACTGATAAAGCCTAAAATAGAGACCCCCCTTTGCCATTAATTCCGTATGGGTCCCCATCTCTCGAACCCTCCCCTTATGGAGAACAACGATCCGATCGGCATGTTGTATGGTCGAGAGGCGGTGGGCGATGATAATCGCTGTCCTCCCTTTGAGCAACCGTGCCAGGCCTTCCTGAATCAGCCGTTCGGTTTCAGGATCGACATGAGAAGTCGCCTCATCGAGGATAAGGATCTTTGGGTTGATGTACAGAGCCCTTGCAAAGGCCAATAATTGCCTCTCACCAGCGGATAACACCTCTCCTCCTTCTCCCACCTTTGTATGATATCCATTGGTCCATCGCTGAATAAATTTCTCTGCATTGACCACCCGGGCCACTCCCCTCACCCTGTCTTCATCAACCTTACGATCCCCCAACCGAATATTTTCCTCAATATCGCCGGAGAAGAGAAAAGTATCCTGCATCACCAATCCGATGTGTGATCGGAGATGAGAAACATCCCTTTCTCGGATATCGATCCCATCGAGGAGAATGGCACCCTGCTCTACCTCATAGAATCGTTCAAGGAGGTGAAGCAGAGAAGTCTTTCCAGCTCCGGTAGCACCCACAATGGCGACAGTCTCCCCTTCATGGACAGAGAAAGAAACCTCCTTGAGGACCCTATCTTTTCCATTGTAAGAAAATGAGACATGACGAAATTCGATGTTGCCCTTGATCTCTTTTCTTTTAGGAGAGAAAGGTTCTGGAATCTTCTTTTCCTGGTCGAGCAACGAGAAGATCCTCTCCAGGGAAGCCATCGCCGATTGCAGGATATTATACTTCTCAGAGAGATCTCGAATGGGCTGGAAGAACATCCGAATATAGGAAAGAAAGGCGACCAGAGCACCGAGGGTGACCCTCTCCTGAATCACCTTCCCTCCTCCGTACCAGATCAGAAGGCCGATCGCCCCTGAACTCAGTACTTCTACGAGGGGAACGAAGAGAGCATAGATGGATATCTGCCTCATGTTGGCCAGGTAATGGCCCTCATTGATCTTCTGAAATCGCCGGGCATTCTCTTTTTCTCTCTGAAAGAGTTGAACCACCTGGATGCCCGAGAAATTCTCCTGAAGAAAGGCATTCATTTGTGCGATCTTCAGGCGAATCTCCCGAAACGCATCCCTGGCCCGATGACTGAATAAGAGAGTGGTGATGAAAATCAGGGGGATGACCGAAAAGGAAACCAGGGCGAGCTCCCGATTGAGATGAAGAAGAATGATGACGATCCCGATCAACAGAAGGATGTCTTTGAAAAGGTGGATCAGAACAGAGGTGAACATTTCATGGACGTTCTGGATATCGTTGGTCAGTCGTGTGACTAGTTTTCCTACTGGGTTCTTGTCGAAAAATGAGATGGAAAGATTCTGGAGATGAGAGAAGACTTTCATCCGGAGGTCATGCATCATCCTCTGGCCTGCTACCTCCATGACATAGATCTGAAAGAAATTCAATCCAAAATGAACAACTAGGATCAACATGACGAGGAGGGCAATGTGAAACACCCCTTCTACATCCCTCCCTCTCAGGGTGAGAAGGTCCTTTTTCTCAAATTGCTTCATTTGGTCAAAAGAAACAAACCAGAGGGAGCCGCTCCTTTCGAAAGAGGAGGAATATTTTTTTATGATTCGCTCATCCTCCGGGCTCTGGGGGACAAAAAGGTAATATCGATTTTCTGTGAGGAGACCCAATTGTTGAAAAACGGTTGACTCTCTTCGATCCATGGATCGCAACGTCTCTGGAGGAATGAAAAATTTATCTCCTTCTTCTCTGGGAAGGAGATCTTTGCCATACCGATTCCAGAGGCGCTCTTGCTCTGGTGACCGATCTTCCCTCAGGATGACCTCTCTTGCAGAGATGACGATATGGCGATCGATCGCCTCTTTGGTCAGATAGGGGATGAGGAGGTCTAACCCCGCCATGACCAAAACGAAGAAAAGAGAAAGGCCCATCAGACCTCGGTAAGGTCGGAGAAATTCTCCCAGCCTTGCCATCAGTTTCAGGTCATAGGGCTTGCCCAGTTTGCCCTCTTCCATATAGCCGAAATCAGGATACATAATTAAAAGTTTCGAGTTCGGAGTTTAGAGTTCGGAGTAAAAAGCTGATTAGAATTAGGAACTAAATACTCCGAACTCCGAACTATTAACTCAGTTACTCTCGTTCCAGTTCCTCTTCCAGTTGCCTCTGCCAATAGAGATCTGCATAGATACCCCTTTGAGAGAGGAGGGTGCTGTGATCTCCCATCTCTTCCACCCTGCCCCCATCCAGGACGACGATCCGGTCTGCCCTTCGCAGCGGAGCGATTCGATGGGTGATGAGAATGCTTGTCTTCCCCTGGAGAAACTTCTCCATCCCCTCCAAAATACGCTCCTCTGTCTGGATGTCCACGGAGGAGAGGGCATCGTCCAGAATAAAGATCGGCGGGTTCATCAGAATGGCCCGTGCAATCGCAATCCTCTGTCTCTGGCCTCCGGAGAGGGTAATTCCTTTCTCTCCGATCACGGTGTCCATGCCCTCTGGAAATCCCATAATCTCATCATAAATCTGTGCCAGCTGGGCTGCCTCCTCGATTTCTCCTTCGGTGGCGTCGAGTTTTCCAAAGGCAATATTTTCCCGGATCGTATCCGAGAAGAGGATAGTATCCTGAGGGACAAATCCAACCGATCTTCTCAACATGCTCAGTGGAAGGTGATGAACTTCAATGCCATCGTAGAAAAGTCTATCTTTCGGAGGCTCTAAGATCCGCACCAGGAGATTGCAGAATACCGTCTTCCCGGACCCGGTCCTTCCAACGATCACTATTCTCTCACCTTCGTGAATGGTCAGATGGATATCTCTGAGGAGTGGATTCCCTCCATTTCCTGTAGAAAAGGTAAGGCCTCTCATGTCAATCCTTCCCTTCAGGGGGCCTGTCCTTATGGTTTCGGGTGAGTCATAGATCTCCGGGGCTTCTTCAAATATCCGTTTCACCCGATCCATGGAGGCAGCCCCCCGCTGAATCACATTGATCGCCCAACCCAGAGCCATCATCGGCCAGGCGAGTATTCCGAGATAGCTCATGAAGGCCACGAAATCTCCTGTGGAGATCGATTGGAAAATGGTCAGTTTCCCACCCAGGTAAAGGACGATGACCATGGAGAGGTTAGAAAGGAAGAGAATGAGAGGAATAAACATCCCCCAGACCTTTGCCACATTGAGATTCTTTTGAATATAATCCTGGCTGAGCCGGGAGAGTTTCTCTTTTTCCTTCTCCTCCTGAACATAGGCCTTGACGACCCGGATACCTGCAATGGATTCTCTTACCCTTTCGGTGAGCGAGGCGAAGGTCTTCTGAAGGATATCAAAACGCTGGTGGATCATCCGGCTGAAAAAGAGTGTGATCACAGTAATCAATGGCATGGGAAGGATAGCATAGAGGGTCAACAGAGGATGGATATAAATCATAAAAAAGATGGTCAACACTCCCAGAATGATCGTATCTACCAGGAAGACGATTCCCATCGCAATGGACATCCGAACCGCCTCAATGTCGTTGGTGGCATGTGCCATCAGGTCTCCTACCTTTGTCCTGGAGAAATAGGAAGAGGAGAGGGTTTGAAGGTGGAGGAAGAAACGGTCTCTGAGCGCCTTCTCCACCCGACGGGCAGCCCCCAGGAGGAGGTATCTCCAGATATATCGGAAAACACCGATGCCCAGGGCGAGGATAAGAATCTTTAATCCATAGAGGAGGAGACGGTAGGAGGAGATGGTTCCCGAAGTAAGATCATCGATGGCATATTTGACAATTCTCGGGATGAAGAGCTGGAGAACATCGACGAAAAGGAGAGCGAATAATCCAATGAGAATTCGCCATCGATTCTCTACAAAATCATTCTTAAGGGATTTGAAAGAGTTTATCATTTTGTAGATTTCATACCATGAAGACTTCAGACGGAATATCTCATCCTCATAAAAATGTAATCAACCTTATTCTTAAAAGTCAACCCTTTGATTTCCCATCATAAATGCTGGGGCATGATAATAAGGCCTCTAATTTTTGTCATCGGGATGGCAAAAAAGAAAAATGGAGGGATTAATAGGTGGAAAAATTTTTACCATTATATGTCCAAAAATGTCATCTTAAATATATTCTAAAGCTTCAAAATTTAAGTAAAGATTTATTTTCAATTTTAATGAGTTAAAAGATATTTGAAGGGATTGGTATGAAAAATGCTGATAATTTCATATGATTTCTTTATTATTATCGGTTTAATTAAATAAAAAGATAAGAAGTGATTCGATTTTTATGATGACAGATTCTAAAAATTCTATGAAATTGGGAGAACAAGAAGGTTCCATGGGTTCTTCTAAATTAATTGCACCCATTCATCCCAAAAAAGTTTTAGGTGGTTTCTCTGAAAGTCTTTCACCAGAAGACGTGGAGCGCCTTCAGAAACTCCAAGGAAAACTGACAGATTTCGTTCTTCACCTAATCCAGGCCTTCTTAAGAACAGGATACTACACCCCTGAACACCCTGAATCGAAAAGGGCAAAGGAGGGACTCTTCCAGCGATTTGAGGACCTCTTTGAAGAAGAGGATGAATTGGCCTTTCTTGTGAGGGAGGAACAGCAGAAACAGGAGATCCTTGTGGAGGGTGTGTTTCCGGAGGCACAAAGGTTGAGTCGAATGATGATGAAGGGGATGGGAGAACTCTATGTCCCCAAGTTTGCCAAATATCTCGAACGGAAAGACCTGATCAGCCTAACCCTTAAAAGCCGGATGAGCCAAAATGAATTCACCCAGTTCATCGATCTCATGAGCGAACCCTCTTTGGTGGATATCCGCCGGAAACAAGACCAGGAACGGTTTGCCCAAGCCCTTTTCAGCCGCGGGATCATCAACATCTCTTTCATCTTCAATGAAGAACTCCTCGCTCCAGATCGGGAGATGCCCTGGAGAGCTCGCCTCACCCTATCCCGGATGAGAAAGGATTTGAAAATGATCCCCTTTTTTCAAAAAATGGTGAGCCAAGAG
>JBFMAE010000110.1:0-3902 GCA_040756085.1 Thermodesulfobacteriota bacterium
CAGCATTTTCACAGGCCATTTTAAGAAGATACTTCTTATCTCCTTTCAAAGGAACAAAGACCCTAACCCTCTTCCCTTTCAACTCGGTCAACCATCCTTCAATAAAGGTCTGTTCAGGAATGGCCTTCGGGATCAAGATCTGCTCAGGGATAAATTTACCCTCCCGATAATACTGATGGAGGAAGGAGGAGAGGACTTCCTTATCAGGAAGAGCTTTGGAAGAAAAAGTAAAACCCCTCCCCCCCAGGAGTTTTCCACCTCTGACAAAGAGGGGATGGATGATGATTGTATTCTCCTGGCGATGGAAACCGATCACATCCTGGTCGAGAAAATCACGGGATACGATCTTCTGTCTTTCGATCACCTTATCAATATGTTCAATCTGGTCCCGAATCTTTGCAGCGGCTTCAAAGCGGAGTTGCTCTGATTCCTCCTCCATCTTTTTCTTCAGCCTTTCGACCAACTCCCTGTTCTTTCCCTCAAGAAACATCCTCACCTGATGAACCATCTCCCAGTATTGGTTCGGTGGGATCTTCCCACAACAGGGACCGGGACATCGGCCCATCTCGTAATTGATGCATGGCCTCAATCGATTTGAAAATTTGGTGTCGAGGCAGGTCCGGATGGGAAAGAGCCTCCGGATCAGTTTTAATGTCTCCTTGAATGAGGTGGCGGAAGGATAGGGACCGAAGTAGAGGTTACGGTCCTTCCTAATCCGCCTTACGATGCTCAAAGTAGGAAAATCTTCTTCGGTCGAGAGCCTGAGGCATGGATAATTCTTGTCATCCCTCAGCTTTACATTATATCGGGGACGGTGCCCCTTGATGAGATTGTTTTCCAGAATAAAGGCTTCCTTTTCTGTATCGGTGACAATGGTATCAATATCTGCCACCTTTTCAACCATGGTCAGGGTCTTCAGGTCCTTTCCGGTTAACCTCTGAAAGTAAGAACTCACCCGGTGTTTGATATTCCCTGCTTTTCCGATATAGAGGATCGTCCCCTTCTTGTCTTTAAAAAGATAGACCCCCGGATCGATTGGCAGGTGATCGATTTTTTGGTCTAATGGGTTCATCTCTATTTTTAATTATCTCAGATTATATATGAAAAGGAAATATGGGAAAGGGAAGGATGAGAAGGGTCGAGGATCGTGGAAAAATATCAGGAGGGAGCAGAAAGCATTTCGATCAGGTCCTCCTTGGAGAAGGTCTTCAAAAAACCCGGATCATCCTCTCCAACAATGTTATCCGTCAGGTTTCGTTTTTTCTCAATTATGGCCGCTATCTTTTCTTCCAAGGTTCCTTCCGTCACCAGCTTGAAGACCTGAACACCCCGCCTCTGCCCGATCCTGTGAACCCTATCAGTAGCCTGATCCTCCTTAGCAGCATTCCACCAACGATCATAATGAATAACAATCGAAGCAGCCACAAGGTCAACTCCTGTCCCTCCTGCCTTCAGGCTCCCCACATAAAGCCGGCAATCAGGGTCCTTGTTAAACCGGGAGATAATCTCGCCCCGATTCCGGGTTGCCCCGGTCAGGGTAACGAAACCCACGCCTTGCCCCTGTAAGAATCGCTCTATAATCCTGATCATTCCGAGGAATTGGCTATAGACAACAATCTTCTGTCCGCTGTCGAAAGCCTCTGAGAGAATCTCTTTGAAGAGATCCCATTTGCCAGATTGGTATTTTTCAAAATCGTCCATCCTGCCTTCGACCAGGGCAGGGTGGTTACAGATCTGTTTGAGCAGATTAAGCAATGCAAAGATGTGAATGTAAGGTATCGGTTCTTCACCTCGCTTCAGGACCTCGATCAGCCCTTCACCCCTCGAAGAGATGGCATCTCGATAAAGTTTCGTTTGGTCTTCGCTGAGACTGCATATTCGGATGTCCTCTATCTTTTCCGGCAATTCCTCGAGAACTGTCTTTTTCAGGCGTCGAAGCGTGAAGGGAGAGATAAGGCTGGTCAGTGCCTTCCGCCTTGAACTGGTCAAATCCTGTTCGATGGGTTTGACATATCTTGTAGTGAAGTCTTCATCGGTCCCCAGATAGCCGGAAACCGTCAGGTCGAAAAGAGCCTTCAGTTCGGTGAGTCTGTTTTCGATCGGGGTTCCTGTAAGTCCAAGTTTTATTGTTGCCTTGAGATTTCTGGCAGCCTCGTAAGCCAGGGTCTCAGGGTTCTTGATATTTTGTATTTCATCAAATACCGCGAGGGAGAATGAGATCTGCTTCAACTGTTCAATATCGTTTCGCAGGATACCATAGGATGTAAGAAGAACGTCATTATCTTTAAGCGTCTCCTCAAGGTCACGCAGCCCTCCATGGAAAACCGCCGTTTTTAAGCCCTGGGCATGGTCTAAGATTTTACCGCGCCAGTGGCTCAAGACTGTGGTAGGGCAGACGACCAGAAAGGGTCCCTTAACGCCCATATGCTTCCTAAGCAATAGCATGAGGGCCATGACCTGGTGCGTCTTGCCCAAGCCCATGTCGTCACACAAAAGACCTCCCAGGCTGTTTTCAAATAGAAAAAGAAGCCATTCCACCCCCAATTTCTGGTAGGATCTCAAAGGCGAAGTCATTCCATCCAATTCTGGCAAGGGTGTTGCAGGCTTTAAATCGAGCATTCTTATAAACAAGGAAGCCATCTCACCATCACCGGTCACCTGGAGAGGTCGGTGGCTGGTAGCTTTCAGCCGAAGGAGGTCCATGCGGGAGAGTTTTAACTGGTCGGATTGATTGGCCAACGGTTCCACTGAAAACTGACCCGGGTCAAGACCTCCAAAATCCTGAGATTGACAGTCCACCCATCCATCGGTGGTAGGGATAAAACGTTGCCCCTCCTTCTTTGCACGAAGGATTTCCGCAAGGGAGATGGACGAGTTGCCAAAGCCATAACGGACAGAAAGCCAGCACCAATCCCGGTCTAAGGCTTCAGGAGCTATCTCAACCCTGTCAAATTGTTTGTAAATCTTGAGACTCTTCACCGAGGCATCGATGATGTGGGGGCCATCCTGAAGTTCATCTCCAAGGTCCTGCAAAAAACTGGGAACTTGAGATTTTTTAAGTACCATCCTTACCGGAGCCGCAAACTTCCGTGGTATCCCTCCAGGGGGTTCGAGCTCGGCCAGTATACCCAGGTCCTTGATGTAGATCAAATCTCCATATCGGAAACGTTCCAAGTCTTCTCTCTCAAAGAACCTTGTCTCTCCGCTCTCCTGGAGAACCTGGATGATAGGCCTGACCTCCAGATCCAGTTCCGTGTTTATGGAGATCTTAAAGATCGACTTCAGGGGAATGGGGTGGATTGGCAGGCCGTGCTGGTTTGGGAGGAACTCTTTAAAAGTAACAAGCAAACTCTTTACTTTTTCCCTTGGAATGACCATGCGAAAAACGGGATCATCTCCAGAATGTCTACAGGTCACTGTGAATGCGCCAGAAGCCTCTTCAATGGAGGGATGAAAGTTGATTCCTTTGTCCCCAAATTCACGAAATCCGTGATAGGCGAGCCGATACCAGAAACTTTCCTCCAAGACCCTCCGAATGGTCTTAAACCCGTTTTCCCACATGATCTTCTCGTCATTTGAAAGCGTAAAGAGTGCAAGGTCGTCAAGGAGAGCACCCCTGTGGGGAACGGTATTCTTATCTGGAACCTGACCCAACCGCTCCAGTAAGCGTATAGCGTCAGAGGCATGTGAAAGATAGGAAAGCATCTCCTGATGGTCAGAGCCGACAACTCTGAGAATCCTCCCCGATCGGAGATTAACAAACTGAAGACGGACAGATGCTGTCGTCTCATGACACTTATCAGCCATGATGGTAGCTAAACGATACCAAATGCTGGATCGGAACGCCTCTTGTGGAGAGCTCCCTCCATATTTCTTGAGTAGATCTCTATATAGATCCACAA
>JBFMAE010000111.1:0-6460 GCA_040756085.1 Thermodesulfobacteriota bacterium
ATATTGCTTCTAAAAACGCCAGTGCTACTTTTAAAAAAAATTTCGGGCACTTTATTTGGCTAAAATGTTACAAATTTCTTAAATTTTTTTCTTTTTGAACATTTGGGATTTGGTCATTAGAGATTGTTTCGAATTTCGCCTGCCCGCCGAACAAGTTCTATGGCAGGCGGGGATTTCGTGCTTCGAATTTATGAAGGGAGTATCCTTTTATGGAATTTTTTCTACAACTCTTAATACAGGGTTTATCCGTGGGATTTCTCTATGCCCTCGCCGCCCTGGGATTTGTCATGATCTTTAAGTCGTCGAGCGTCCTCAATTTTGCCCATGGTGACCTGCTCGCTATCGGAGCCTTCATTTTTCTAATCCTTTCCTTATGGTTGAAATTGCCCATCCCCATCGCCTTTTTATTAACGCTCGGAGGAAGCTTCGCCTTGGGGTTTGTGATCGAACGCCTCTTTCTCCGTCCCTTGATCGGTGAAGCCCTGATCCTGGTCATCATGCTCACTGTCGGATTGGCTGCAATGTTTAAGGGCTTAATGCTTTTCATCTTCGGCGGTAATGTGTTCAACTATCCAGAATTCCTTCCCAAGGGTCTTGCCATTCAATGGGGAGCTATTAATATTTCGCCCGTCTATGTAGCATCCTTTATCATCGGCATCATTTTCCTGTCCATATTTGGATTCTTTTTCAAATACTCTTCCCAAGGAATTTACATGAGGTCGGTGGCGGACAACCAACCCGCAGCCCTCTCTTTGGGAGTTCATGTGAGAAGGGTCTTTGCCCTCTCCTGGGCGATTGCCGCATTGGTTTGTGCCATCAGTGGGGTCATTCTTGGAATCATGACTGGGATCAATGTCCATGATATCAGCGCTATGGGCCTCAAGGTATTTCCGGTTGTCATTCTGGGAGGGCTCGAAAGTATTGGCGGAGCCATTATTGGAGGTCTCATCATTGGGTTGCTCGAAACCTTCACAGGCGGATATATCTCCACTGCCCTCAAGGAAGTGGTTCCTTATATTGTTCTCGTCTTTATTTTATTGGTTAAGCCCTATGGACTTTTTGGCCTGGTAGAAATCGAGCGTGTCTAGATGAAAAGGACGATGGACGTTAGACGATGAACGATAAACGATAAACAAAATGTTCATAGTTCATCGTTCACGGTTCATAGTTATAGGTATGAGGTTGGAGGGAGAATGCGAAAGCTGAAATTACATCCTTGTGGTAAGTTTAATGAACGATATGAAGAGGAGCTTACGATCTTTTCAACCGATTTTGGAAGGCTATGGCTGTTGGTTGGACTCTTTATTCTCTTTGTCGTCATCCCCCTCGTCTTTAAACCTTACAGTTTATATGTGATCAATCACATCGGAATTGCTGCGATTGCTGCCATTGGCCTCAACATCCTCATTGGATATACAGGCCAGATCTCCCTTGGCCATGGTGCCTTTTTCGGGGTGGGAGCCTATGCGGCTGCCATTCTTGCAACGGCTGTGGGTTTCCCCTTCTGGCTCTCGGTTATATGTGCAGGGCTGATCACAGCTCTCGTGGGCATGGTCTTTGGAATTCCCTCAGTCCGTCTCAAACACCTCTATCTGGTGATTGCCACCCTTGCAGGTCAGTTTATTCTTCAATACCTCTTCGTCCAGTGGGATAGCCTTACCAAGGGGCCAATGGGCATTATACTTCCCCGGGCGACGTTCTTTGGGCTCGATGTGAAGGGCGATCGGGCCTTCTTTTATGTGATATTTGTCTGCTTTGTTGTCCTTACATGGATCGCTGTCAATCTCATCCGGACACGATTCGGCCGTGCCTTTATCGCTATCCGTGATAATGACCGTGCTGCGGAAGGTATGGGTATTCCCATCTTTCGTTATAAACTCCTATCCTTTGCCATCAGCTCTTTCTACGCGGGGTTTGCCGGAGGCCTTGCGGCTTACTATATCGGCGGTATCACACCAGAACCTTATACATTGATGCTCTCCATAGAATTCATAGCCATGATCATCATCGGAGGCCTGGGGAGCATCCCTGGTTCTGTCTTGGGTGCCATTTTCATCACCGGTTTAAATGAGATATTAACCCATGCAACAGGTTTCTTCATGAATATACCTGCTCTTACTAAAATTGCCATTACCATTGCACCCCTCAGGGAGTTTATCTTTGGATTGGCTATTGTGCTCTTCATTATCTTTGAACCAAGAGGCTTAGCAGAGGTGTGGCGCATCATCAAGTCGAGCTTTAAGCTCTGGCCATTTTCTTATTAAAAGTGATTATGCAGATTCAAAAAAAGATTATATAGATAGGAAAATAATATGGAGGGACTGTTCCCCGAACAGTCCGAGAAACCGGTTCGCTCGGAGAGCGAACCCTACAACTGCATGAGGCAGGTATGGAAGATAAGATTCTTTTACAGCTCAACAATATTAGTGTCGTTTACTCCGATGTCATCCAAGTGTTAAAAGGGGTATCTTTGGTCGTTAAAAAAGGCCAGATCGTATCCCTCCTCGGTAGCAATGGCGCAGGGAAGACGACGACTTTGAAGGCCATTTCTGGATTGCTCAAACCGGAGAATGGTTATGTAACCGAGGGGACAATCGTTTTTGAAGGTCACTCGGTTCAGAATTCGGCTCCAGAACAGATTACACGAATGGGAATCATTCAGGTCATGGAAGGCCGCCAACCTTTTAAATATCTGACCGTTGAAGAAAATCTAAGAGTGGGGACAGCGACCCGCTGGGGTAAACCCTATAAGGAAGATCTTGAAATGGTATATCATTACTTCCAACCACTGGTGGCCAGAAAAAATCGGTTGGCCGGATACTGCAGTGGTGGAGAACTGCAGATGCTCGTCATGGGCCGAGCATTGATGGCTCACCCTAAGCTTTTGTTATTAGATGAACCCTCATTAGGTCTGGCACCTTTTCTGGTCAGAGAGATTTTTGAGATCGTGAAAAGAATCAATGAGGAGCAGGAAACAACCATTATGCTGGTTGAACAAAATGCCAATATGGCCCTCCTGATTGCGCACTATGGTTATGTCATGGAAAATGGGAAAATCATGATGGAGGATGCGGCCGAAAAACTACGGGAAAATCCCGACGTGAAGGAATTTTATCTGGGCACAGCGGCCTCCGGTGCGCTCAAATCATATAAAGACGTTAAGTCTTATAAACGGCGTAAACGCTGGCTCTAATCCCCCTACGGCACGGAGGGAAGTTGAAGTAGCGTCCCTTAGAACGGGAACTTGAGGAGTGGCCTTTGGACTTGGGGATAAAGGATAGAGGATCGGTCACTGCGTTCCCTCGAGGAGGAAGGCTAAAAAATTGTTTTCCCTCAAGTGAAGCGATCCTCAAACATAGTGCTCCTTAAGCGAATCACCCATAGAGTAGTGATCTTGAGCCCATTTTTCCAATATTCCATTATTCCAACATTACTTTAGGGGAATTCATATGGGGAATTTAGACATCCACATTGGGGAGATCTTAGCAAGAAATGCGAGATTGTATCCGAACGATGTGGCGCTGATTGAAAGAATCCCTGCTGAAAAGAAGAGGGCGGAGATCACATGGAAGCAGTTTGACGAGAAGGTGAATCGATTTGCAAATGTCCTGATCGGAAAAGGGGTAAAGAAGGGTGATAAAATCATTCACCTGATGATGAATTCCATTGAGTGGCTGATCGCCTATTTCGGCATCGTCCGCACAGGGGCATGGGCTGTCCCTCTCAACTTCCGTTTTACAGGGAATGACATCAAATACTGTTGTGATGTAGCAGAACCTGGATGTGTGGTCTTCAGCGAGGAGTTCATCGATCGGATGACTGGCATTAAAGATAATCTTCCGACTGTCAAACACTATATCTTTGTTGGGAAAGAAGTTCCGAGTTATGCAGAGTCTTTTGAAAAATTATTAGAAAAATCTTCTTCCAACCCACCCAATATTCCTATTGGTTATGATGATCCCTGCGGCCTCTATTTTACTTCCGGCACCACTGGACAACCAAAGCCCATCTTGTTGACTCATAAAAATATGATCTGCGCATGTATCACTGAAAATGCCCATCATTATCAGATGAAAAGGGATAATTTTATTCTTATCCCTCCCCTTTACCACACAGGGTCAAAAATGCATTGGTTTGGGAGTTTTATTGTTGGAGGACGGGCGGTCATCCTGAAAGGGATTGCACCTGAATGGGTTCTTCAAGCCATCAGTGAAGAGAAGGCCACGGTCATTTTTCTTCTCGTCCCATGGGCTCAAGATATCCTTTTAAAGCTGGATAGCGGAGAGATTAAACTCAAGGATTATGATCTCCGTCAATGGAGACTCATGCACATTGGGGCACAGCCTGTTCCTCCTTCCTTGGTGAAACACTGGAAAGAGTACTTCCCCAATATGGCCTATGACACAAACTATGGTTTGAGCGAATCGACCGGTCCAGGTTGCGTTCACCTTGGAATAGAAAATGAACATAAGGTTGGAGCGATAGGCCTTCCAGGTTTCAATTGGGAAGCCCGAATTGTGGATGAGGAAGGAAATCCCGTTAAAATGGGAGACGTGGGGGAGCTGGTGGTCCGCGGAGATGGTGTGATGAGGGAATACTATAAAAACCCAGAGGCAACCGCCAAAGCCCTTAGGAATGGATGGTTGTACACAGGGGATATGGCCAAACAGGATGAAGAGGGTTTTATTTTCTTGGTCGACAGAAAAAAAGACCTCATCATCTGTGGCGGTGAGAATGTTTTCCCTGTGGAGATTGAGGATTTCCTTCACTCCCTCCCGGGCGTCAAGGATGTGGCAGCCATTGGAATCCCTGACGAACGTTTAGGTGAAGTGGTGTCGGTCATCATTGATGTGGTGCCTGGAAAGAGACTGACGGAAGAGGAGGTCTTAGCCTATTGCGAGAAATTGCCGAAATATAAGAGACCCAAGAAGATTTTCTTCGGTGAGGTTCCCCGCAATCCAACAGGAAAAATAGAGAAACCAAAGCTCAGAAAGAAATATATCGGGATCCAAGAATCCTTTAAGATAAAATAATCCTCCTTCCTTCCCCTCTTTACCAAAGGGGGGTGCGGGGGGGTTGAAAAGGTGCGGTTGGGAAATAAATTATGGAAGGCGAACTGGAAATGGAAAAAAACCAGTTCGCCTTTCTTAATTTTTTAAGTTATGGTTTAAATAATGGTGACGTGAGAAGATGGTTTCTGTATTGGGCATCGATATCGGTTCAGCCTCATCAAAAGGGATCGTCCTCAATGATCAGGGACTTCTGGGTTCTTTTGATTGTCCCTCTGGAGGAGATTTCAAGCTCACGGCTGAGAAGATAAGAAATGAGTTGCTTTCCCAGACCGGAATATCAGCAGGTGATATTTCACGGATTGTCGCCACTGGATATGGATCAAAATCAGTGACATTCGCCGATGAAGTAAAACCGGATATCGTCTGCCTTGGAAAGGGTGTTTCTTCTCTTCTCCCTTTTGTGAGAACCGTCATTGACGTAGGGGATCTTTATACGAAGGTCCTCCGCATCGATGGTAATGGAAGTGTACACAATTTTTTATTGAGCGGAAAGTGCGCCGGAGGGAGTGGTAGAATCCTTCAGGTCATTGCCAAGGTTCTCCAAGTCAAGGTGGAAGAGATTGGTGAGTTGTCTTTAAAATCAAAAAAGAGAGTTGAGTTTAACACCGGATGTGCTGTTTTTGCGGAGTCAGAGGCGATCTCCCGACTCTCCCAGGAGGTCACAAAAGAAGACCTTCTGGTGGGCATACACAGAGCTCTTGCAGCCCAGATCAACAGTTTAGCGGAGAGAATAGGGGTTGAACTCGATGTGGCCATGGTGGGTGGCGGTGCAAGGGATGTGGGTCTCCTTCAGGCCTTAAAGGAAATTAGAGGTCATGATATCCTTGTACCTCAAATGCCCCATATGACGGCTGCGTTAGGTGCTGCAATCATCGCCATTGAAAGTTTGGGGCGATGAGATTGAAACTGAGGAGCAAATTATGTATATTTCTTTTTGAGAATTCTCTTTCGCTTTTCTGCCGATGTGATTGAGTCAGCCTCTTTATATTCTGTCATTCTGAACCTTGGGCTGAAACTTGGTTCAGTCTTGGTTCAGAATCTCCTAAAAAATAGACCCTGAAACAAGGGTGACATTATAGTTATAGTAAGGAGAAGGTCGATGAAGGAAGGAAAAAAAAACATTTTTAACACGGTAGAAAAGTATTATACGGATTACGGGCTCAGGGCGAAAGAACTGAAAAATGAGGGGAAAAAGATCATCGGCTATGTCTGTTCCTTTGTCCCTTTGGAAATCATTACTGCTTCGGGGTGTATCCCTTTTCGGGTGAGAGGAAATGTCAATGAGCCTGTTACAACGGGGGATACACTCCTCGAAACAATCGTATGTCCCTATTACCGCAGTTGCTTCGACCTCTCGGTAAAACAGAAATATGACTTCCTCTCTGGTA
>JBFMAE010000112.1:0-3254 GCA_040756085.1 Thermodesulfobacteriota bacterium
TTTCTCGCCTTCGGCCTCGGAGAGGGCCTGATTGGCTGAGAAATTAAGGGCCTGGATCCCCAAGACGAGGGCAGAGATCAAGGCCAATACCCCCCTGACTAATGGAAATTTAGAGATGAACGTCTTTTCAGAAAAAAAGGCAAGTCCTTTCCGTCTCACTACGATCTCCCCGTTGGGTTTTCGGACAGCAATCGCCATCGAATTGGGAGACCTCATCATCACGCCTTCGATGACGGCCTGTCCTCCTACTCGAAGCGGTTCCTCCCTTTTTTTAGGGATAGACTCCTTGAATAGGAAATGTCCTTGATCAGGACCTCTTCTCCCTAAAAACATTTAAATCCTCCAAATGAACCCTGTTGGTAAAATTGGCCAAAATCACCACTCATTTGATTAGCACAATAATACAAACTTCATAGAGATAGACTAAAACATCCATTCTCTTTAAAAAACATTTTTATACAACAGGGTGAACTAATGCTGAGACTCCCCTTTTAAAAGGAAGAGCATCAGGATGGCAGGGATTGACCACGGGCGTACGGGCCTATTGGGGGACGATAAATAAAAGTGTGTCGACCGAAAAGTGAGCGTGTGGATGGGTGAGTTTGAATTAATTCTTCTGATCATTCTTTTTACCATATTTTTTCTGAAACCGTTCAATCCTTCCCGCGGTATCTAAAAACTTCTGCTTACCGGTGAAGAAGGGATGGCAGTTGGAACAGATTTCCACGTGAATCTCCTTCTGGGTGCTCTTCGTTTCGAAGGTCGCTCCGCAGGCGCATTTGATCACGGAATCAAAAACCTTGGGGTGGATATCTTTCTTCATCATAGCCTCCAAACTCATTTTACTGATTTCTGAAAAATTTTCAACTTCTTTTATAATGAATGTGATTGTGATTGGGGATAGTGATAGTCTCGTAAACCCCATCACCATCACTAACACCTCTATTGGTTCATGGAATCGAGGAATTCCCGATTGCTCTTTGTGGCATGCATCTTCTCTAAAAGAAATTCCATGCTCTCCACCGTGTTCATCGGCTGGAGAACCTTTCTCAGTAGCCAGATTCGGTTTAAATCATTTGCATCCAGGAGCAACTCTTCTTTTCGAGTACCGGAGCGTTGAATATCGATAGAGGGAAAGACTCTCCGATCCACCAGGCGCCGGTCGAGGTGGATTTCCATATTTCCCGTTCCTTTGAACTCTTCGAAAATTACCTCGTCCATCCGGCTCCCTGTATCGATGAGGGCGGTCGCAATGATGGTAAGGCTTCCCCCCTCTTCGATGTTTCTGGCTGCACCAAAAAATCGCTTCGGCCTTTGAAGGGCGTTCGCGTCGATCCCTCCGGAGAGGACTTTACCGCTGGGCGGGACGACGGTATTGTAGGCCCGAGCCAGACGGGTGATGCTGTCCAAAAGAATGACCACATCCTTTTGATGTTCCACCAACCGTTTCGCCTTTTCGATCACCATCTCCGCAACCTGGACATGCCGTTGGGCCGGCTCGTCAAAGGTGGAACTGATCACCTCTCCATCAACGGACCGTTCCATATCGGTCACCTCCTCAGGCCGTTCATCGATGAGGAGGACGATCAGAGCAATGTCTTTATGGTTGTCGACGATGCTGTGAGCGATATTCTGGAGGAGCATGGTCTTGCCGGTTCTCGGCGCCGCGACGATGAGGCCTCGCTGTCCTTTTCCAATGGGGGTGAGGAGGTCCATCACCCGAGCCGAATAGTTTATCGAATCGTTTGCGGTTTCCAGATGGAACCTTTCCTGAGGATAAAGCGGGGTCAGGTTATCAAAGAGAATCTTGTCCCGGGCCACTTCCGGATCTTCATAATTGACCAGCTCCACTTTCAGCATGGCAAAATACCGCTCTGTATCCTTGGGCGGTCGAATCTGCCCTGAGACCGTGTCGCCGGTCCGTAGATTGAACCGTCGGATTTGGGATGGGGAGATGTAAATGTCATCTGGCCCGGGCAGGTAGTTGTAATCGGGTGCCCTCAGAAATCCAAATCCGTCGGGCAGGATCTCCAGTACTCCTTCTCCAAAAATCAGGCCATTTTTCTCTGTCTGTGCTTGAAGGATGGCAAAGATCAATTCCTGCTTCCTCAGCCCGCTGGCCCCTTCGACATTGAGCTCCTTTGCAATCTTGGTCAATTCATTGATCTTCCTCTTTTTCAAATCCTTGATGTTCATTACCCTCTCCTTTATCCTCCTTATGTTTGTGTTTTCGCTATCCGCAAAGCCCTGCCCCAGATGGTGTACAGGGCAAAGCGCCTCCCTAATTCTGTCTGCCGGTGGGCAGGGTGGACAGGCAAGGCCTTTAGCGTTTTTTATTTTTCTTATGGGCGATCCTCTTTAGCTCTTGAAATATCTCTTTTGCCCTCTTCCGCGTCTCCTCAAGAGAACCCTCATTCCGAATGACATAGTCCGCCACTTTCAACTTCTCCTCGTTGGCCATCTGAGAGGAAAGGACCTTCCGGGCCTCTTCAGGTTCCACCCCATCCCGGTTTTTCAGCCTTTCGATCTGCTGTGCCTCAGTCGAAGTAACTACGATGACCTTATCCATCTTGCGATGTTCCCCGACCTCAACGAGCAGAGCGGCATCGAAAACGACGATAGCCTCAGGGTCCTCTTGACTAATCTCCTTCACCCTTCGATCCATCTCCTCCTTGATCCGGGGATGAAGAATCTGGTTCAGAAGATTCCTCTGACGAGTGTCAGAGAAAACCTTTGCAGCCAATTTTTTCCGATGAATGGAACCATCCTTTTCAAGGATGTCTTGTCCAAATACTCGGATCAACTCTTTCCAGGTAGGTGTGTGTGGCTGAACCAGTTCCCTGGCGATCTGGTCTGCATTGATAAGATAAGCTCCCTCTTCTCTCAATATCTGAGAAACAACCGTTTTCCCGCTCGCCACCCCTCCCGTCAATCCGACGATGAGCATGCTTCTGGGGATCTCCTAAATATCGAGGCGCCGAACGAAGAGGGCATTCTCTTCAATGAAGTGGCGCCTTTGTTCCACTTCATCGCCCATTAAGACACTGAAGATCTCATCGGCCTCGATGGCATCTTCCACTTTCACTTTGAGGAGGGTACGGGTTTCCGGATTCATCGTCGTCTCCCAGAGTTGTTCGGGATTCATCTCGCCCAACCCTTTATATCTCTGGATCGAAAGCCCTTCCTTCCCCAGTTGATTCAAAGATTGGAGCAGCCCTTCCTCATGATGGAGGGTCACCGATTTCCCCTTCTCT
>JBFMAE010000113.1:0-5557 GCA_040756085.1 Thermodesulfobacteriota bacterium
CACGGAAAAGGGAAAGGGGTTCAAAGGCAGATCGTCCACGACTTCCTCAAAAAATCTCCTCTTGTCGCATCCTTCAGACAGGCACCGCCTGGGGCAGGCTCATGGGGTGCCACGATTGTCACCCTGAAAAAAGATGTATCTAAAATCTTGCAATAAGAGACTTTCACGATTATTATAAAAAAGATAAGTCGGTGGTCTGGCGTTGTCGGAATTGCGGTTATCTGCACGAGGGCACGGAAGCCCCACAGACCTGTCCGGCTTGCAATCTTCCGCAGGCCTACTTCGAACTTCTGGCAGAAAACTGGTAAACTCTAAAGAATGAATTTCAAAGTCCAAAATCCAAAACCACATTTGAGTTTTGGATTTGATTTGACATTTGACGCCGTCATCCAAAGCCAGACTATGGCGACGGACGAGCTTTGACATTTGGCATTTTAATGATAAGGAGGCCCCCATTAAAGAACGAACAGGGATCATCACCATGAAGGGAACCCTCCCTCACTCTTGCCGGATATGATGTCAAGGTTAGGGAGAGGGCGGCGGACTATGAAGCCATCCTAAGTGCCTTTGAAAATTGATATGAAAGGGGGTAAAAGAATGAAGAAAATATGGATGACTTTGACTCTGGCTGTGATCACCCTCTTGATGCTTACGCCCGGTTCTCCTATTTTAGCCGCCAACAAGCCACTTGAAAAAGGCGGGGTGTTGCCGGAGATCAACCTTCCCATCCCAAAGGGTCCAGCCGAAAAGAGCTATCTTGGATTATCCGGTGAGGGTTTTTTCAAAATACCGCAGATTAAGGCAAAGATCGTGTTGGTCGAAATCTTCAGCATGTACTGCCCTTACTGCCAGAAGGATGCTCCCGGGATCAACGAGCTATACAACACGATCGAAAATAATCCAGATCTCAAGAACAAAATTAAATTAATCGGCATTGGCGCAGGAAACTCCCCCTTTGAAGTTGAGGTGTTCAAAAAAACATATAGTATCCCTTTCCCCCTCTTCGGAGATAAAGATTTTACCATCCATAAGATGATAGGAGAAGTGAGGACGCCCTTTTTTATCGTTGTCAAAATGAATGAGGATGGAACTCACCAAATTGTACACTCCCAACTCGGAGGTTACCCGGGAGCCTAGCCCTTTCTGGAACTGGTACTCAAAGCTTCCGGATAAAGTAGGAGGATTCGCTATGAAAAAGAGAAGGTCCGCTTACTCTATCTTGGCAACTGGAGTTCTCTCTGTAATTATCTTTGCCCCTATGGCCTATGGTCTTTCAGATGCTTTCAAGGAAAATATCTATAAGGTGGGAACCCTCAAGCCGATTGACAGCGTTCTGAAAGTGAAGGTGGGGGACCACGCCCCTCACTTCAGTCTCCCTGCAGTTTCTGGGGAGAAGGTTTCTCTGAGCCAGTACCTGGGAAAAAAGAATGTGGTTCTCTCCTTCGTTCCCGCAGCCTGGACGCCTGTTTGTTCCGATCAGTGGCCCGGTTACAATATTATCAAAGATATTTTTGACCAGAAGGATTCTATCCTTCTTGGAATAACGGTTGACAACATCCCGACCCTTTTTGCATGGACCAATCAGATGGGTCAGTTATGGTTCCCAGTGCTTTCCGACTTCTGGCCCCATGGCGCCGTGGCAAAAAAATATGGCGTATTGCGTTCAAATGGAGTTTCCGAAAGAGCCCTGTTTGTCATTGATAAAAAAGGAATCATACGTTATATCGACGTCCACGATATCAACAAGCGACCTCCCCTTGAAGACCTGGTGAATGCGTTAGAGAAAGTAAATAAACGATGAACCATGAACATCGGAATAATGACCACTTTTGATTCATTACCCTTTATTCCTTTTCCAAAGTTTATCGTTCATCGTTCTTTGTTCATCGTTCTTTGTTCATCGTTCATTGTTCATTGTTTATCGTTCATTGTACATGGTTCATGGTTCAAACTGTTCGGGTTATATTTTGATGATTTCCCCTTCGATCTTTTCCTCGATATGCAGGATGCCGAGAGTGGGTCGATGAATAAAAGAACGGGTAAGAGAACCGGGGTTAAAGAATAAAATATTTTTCACCTGGTGATTGGCTGGTGTATGGGTATGGCCGTAAACAATCGCATCGACTTCATCGAACTCCTTCCTGACCCTCGACTCTATCCCAAAGGGTGAACCTCCCCCATGGATCAGGCCGATCCGAAATTCCCCCAGTGCAACGATCCTCTTCTGGGGAAATGCCTTCCGGATCTCCGGCGGATCCATATTGCCGCAGACAGCAATCAGCTCTTTCTGGCCTGAAAGATACTCCGCAACGCTCCAATTGATAAAATCCCCTGCATGTAGGACCTTATCCACCTTCTTAAAATAAGTCTCGATGGCCTTTTTAAATTCTTCGTTGGGTTCCCTTAGGTGAGTATCCGAAATCACACCGATCTTCATCTTTTTTACCTCCGGGTCAAGTCTTAAGGCTTGGGGATTGCTTCATTTGACGCACATGCTGCTTGAGATTTTCCATCGAAATCGTATCTTTCATGTCAGGGTTTTTTCCATCTCCCATCAAGAAAAGGTTAAGGGAAATACCAAATGGGTAATTCGAAATCCCATGATCTGAAGCCAGTCGGGCATATGTTATTTAAAAAAAGATGTTCTGTCAATTTCCAATACAGAGATTTCTGAAAAAGTCCAGAAATCTCTGATTACACCCCTGCCTACCGCAGGCAGGGATTAGGAACCGATTACACAGATGCGAATGCATTGAAAAATCATGAAAATCTGCGTAATCATCTTTTAAAATCCCTGCCTGCGGCAGGCAGGTGTGTAATCAAAAGATCGTGTAGTAATTTTTCAGAGCTCTTATACATATTCATTTTCTATCCATTTTATTCTATAATTAAGTGGGGGTTAGGGTGGTCATTGGACGGAAGAAGAAGGCGCTTGTCCATATTGCCAAGGAAGATCTCCATCTCAATGATGAATCTTATCGGGAGATTCTTAAAGGAGTGGCAGGGGTGGAGAGCGCAGCCCAGTTGACCAGGAAAGGTTTTGAAAAGGTGATGAAACGTTTCCAAAAAATGGGATTTAAGGGCCTCCTCCCTTATCCATACCATCCGGTGCCCAAAGGACGACTCATTCCTGCCGGCAGCCCCCAAGGCTTGGAATCGATCACTTCGAGCCAGCAGGATTTCATCGCTTATCTTTTTGAAAAATTAAACTGGGAAGAAGGCCATTACCATGCATTCTGCAAGCGGATCATTAAAAAACCCGATCCTCTGACCAAGCGAGATGGGCAAAAGATCATCATCGCCTTGATGGCCATATTGAGAAAGAGAGTTTTATCTTTACGGAAGAGGAGAAATTCATGAGAAAATATTGGAATTGGAAGATAGGTTTGGTGGGACTTTTACTCGTCTCTTTTGTGCTCATCTCCTTGGGTAAGGAAACACCTCCTCCCTTCATTGAAATGGAGGTGAAGGGGGTTAGGCTGGATGTCTTCGGACAGAATCCGGTTGTCATCCTTACCGACAAGGGGGGTAAGAAGGCCCTTCCCATCTGGATCGGCCTTCTTGAGGCCAATGCAATTGATAAGGAACTAAAAAATATCACCTCCCAGAGACCCATGACCCACGACCTCCTCCATTCTATTCTGGCACAGACTCAGGTCAAGGTAAAAGAGGTAAAAATAGTCGCCCTAAAAGAACATACCTACTATGCAACACTCTTTCTGATATTGAACAAAGGTCTGATTGAAGTCGATGCTCGACCCAGCGATGCCATCATCCTCTCATTGAAATCTAAAACACCGATCTTTGTCTCATCCAAGATTCTCGACGAACAAGGAGTCACCCTTACCAAGAAGAATGTCACTGGAGAGCGATATGGGATTCGAATTCAGGAACTCACTCCCGCCTTAGCCTCCCACTTTAACTTCAAGGGCCAAAAGGGGGTATTGGTTTCAGAGGTCGTTTCAGGCAGTGCCTCAGAGGCTTCTGACATCAAAACAGGAGATATCATTACCAAAGTCAACTTCAAAGAAGTGGGAGGTGTTCACGAATTTGAAGAAGCCTTTGACGCAGTCAAGGGGGCCAGTTCGGTTCGAATTACACTTTTTAGAGATGATAAATTTCAGGAATTAAATCTATTCCTGAAACCCTGATCCAAACTGAAAAAGTATTTTAAGATGTCCAAGGAAGAAGTGGCACTCTGGTTTGCAGATCTTCTCGTCCCTCATCCAACCTAACGCCTTCGATTTTCACCCTTTTACTCCTATTATTACCCTTTGATCGCCTTATGGGTCTTTTCGTCACCAGACTGTTTGTAAAACACAATCCGTCAGATAAGATAATCGCAAAACCCTAAGAAGAAAGGAGTAAAGGTATGCATCTCAAAAAAATCATCATCGTCTCCATCTTGTTTCTGGCACTATTACAAATCCCTGGATTGGCTCAAGAAAGAAGGTTTACTGTAAAGGGCGAAATCAGTTTTCCGAAGAAAGGTGCTATCATTATTCAACTCTTAACAAAAGAGGAATTTGAAAGTAATAAAGACTCTCAATTCGCATCAATAATAGAAGTCGGTCCGGAGGATTTAAAGAAGGGGAAGACTTCTTTCTCATTTACGAATGTTCCTGAAGGAACGTATGGTATCAAATGTTTTCAAGACCTAAATGTTAATAAAACCTTGGATAAAGGCGCCTTCGGTCCAGAAGAACCATGGGGAATGTATCGGCCAAGCAGGCCAGCTTTCAGGGCGCCCAGGTTTGAAGAGATCGCTTTCAAAGTTGATCAGGACATTACCGATATCAAACTTGAACTTAAGTAGGTGTTCGTTCTTTTCTCCTTAATTGGTGCTGACCAATACAGACGCAATAAATAAAGTGTAACCATTTTACTTGAAAGGAGGTAAGACCATGCTTAACAAAAGAATATCCAGGCGTTCATTTCTAACCATTTCGGCCATGACCGCAGCTTCCTTTGCTCTCGACTGGAAAAAGATTGTAGCCCATGCCGCCAGCCTGGGCCCCAAAGGCAACTACCCGACCGTGATCATCGGGGCGGGATTGGGGGGATTATGTTGCGGCGCCTATCTATCGAAGTTTGGTATCCCAGTAACGGTTGTCGAACAGCACGACATTCCGGGTGGCTATGCAACCTCTTTTGATCGGGCAGGAGGAAAGTTTACCTTTGAAGTCTCCCTCCACGGGACCTCCATTCACGATAACGCTGCGGCACGTTCACTGAAAGATTTAGGCGTTCTGGAAAAATTGCATTTGATAGAACTGCCGGAAGTCTTCAGATATAAGGACTCTAAAATGGACATCCCATTTCCTCCCCGGGATCCAGAAGCTTTGATTCACGTTTTGGCCCAACATTTTCCCGCTGAGAAGGAGGGGATCAGAGGGGTTGTTCAAGAAATAATCGGAATTGCCGAAGAAAGTGACAAGCTCAGCCGCGGAAAAAAGATTCCGAGGGCTGATTTTCCTAGTCTATACCCAAAGATGTGGAATGCGAGAGACAAGACCTTGGCGGACTTTTTGGATGCTTATGTAAAAGACCCGATTCT
>JBFMAE010000114.1:0-7463 GCA_040756085.1 Thermodesulfobacteriota bacterium
CGAACTCTTAACACCGAACTCCGAACTATATTTTCCAATCCGAGATTGGAAAATTATGAAAGTCAGCTTGAATTGGCTCAAGGATTATATCCAGATCCGGAAAGGGATTAGAGACCTCGTCAATCTTCTGACTATGGCGGGTCTGGAGGTTGAGGAGGCCATCTCCATAGGCGAAGGATTTGAGAAGGTCGTTGTGGTGGAGATTAAATCCATCCAAAAGCATCCCAATGCGGACCGGCTTTCCTTAGTGGAAGTGAGAACGGAGCAGGAAAAATTTTCGATCGTCTGCGGTGCGACAAATATCAGGGAAGGACAAAGGGTTCCCTTAGCCCTTATAGGGGCGCGGCTCCCTAATGGGATCGAAATCAAGAAGTCGAAGATCAGAGGGGTGGCCTCCGAGGGAATGCTCTGTTCCGAGACGGAACTCGGTCTGGGCCAGGACGCTTCAGGAATCATGATCCTTCCACCCGATGTTCCGTTGGGAGCGAACCTGGGAGAAGCATTGGGTTTGAAAGACACACTTCTCGATATCAGCATCACACCCAATCGTCCCGACTGTCTCTGTGTGATCGGAGTGGCCCGGGAGATTGCCGCCTTAACTCATCAGAGGTTGAGATACCCACTCCTCTCCCTCTCTGATAGGGGGAAGGAAATCCATCAAAAAACCTCGGTGACTATTCTGGATCCGGATTTATGCCCCCGTTATGTGGCAAGGATAATCGAGGGTGTGAAGATCGGTCCTTCTCCCTCCTGGATGAGAAATCGACTGGAAAAGGTGGGGATCCGGTCCATCAACAATGTGGTCGATGTGACCAACTATGTCATGATGGAAGTCGGCCAGCCTCTCCATGCTTTCGATTTTGACCTGCTGGAAGAGGGGAGGATCGTCGTTCGGAGAGCGCAGGAAAGCGAGGAGTTCATCACCCTGGATGGGGTGAAGAGGCCTCTGGACCAAGAGATGCTCATGATCTGCGATGGTGTGAAACCGGTCGCCATAGCCGGCGTGATGGGTGGTCTCAACTCGGAGATAAAAGAGGACACGAAAACCGTCCTTTTGGAGAGCGCCTATTTCAACCCCATTGGGAATCGTAGGACTTCGAAACAACTCAGGCTTGAAACAGAGGCGGCCTACCGTTTCGGGAGGGGGGTTGATTATGGAGGGTGCCTTTCTGCGGCAAACCGAGCGGCACAGTTGATCCAAGAACTGGCCGGTGGAAAAGTGGTGGAGGGGGCGGTGGATGCCTACCCATCACCCATCAAACCGAACCCGATCCGTTTGAGCATCCGAAAAATCCATCAGGTGTTGGGAACGGAGATCCCTGCCCGACAGGTGAAGACTTATTTGAAAGATTTAGAATTGGGTGTTCGGGATGAGGATGAGGACGTTCTGGTGGTGACCCCTCCTTCTTTTCGAGGAGATCTGGAGCGGGAGATCGATCTCATAGAGGAAGTCGCCCGAATGGACGGGTATGAGAGAATACCTATCACACTTCCCAAAGGCCCTCCTTCCTCTGTGGTGAGGGGTAAAGAGTTCCTTCTGGAGAGAAAAGTGGTGGAGCTTCTTATCCACCACGGTTACCATGAGGTGGTTACTTACAGTTTTACTTCTCCCAACTCCTGGGATTCCATTGGCCTTTCTCTGGATGATCCGAGGAGAAGGCATCTCAAAATCCTCAACCCCCTTACAGAAGATTTCTCCGTCCTGAGGACAACCCTGATCCCTGGTCTCCTGGAGGCTGCCCGTTATAACCTCTCCCGGAAAAATTCGAATCTGAAACTTTTTGAGTTAAAAAAAGTTTTTCTTCCTCAGAATGGGGAGAGGCTTCCAAAGGAAGTTAAATACCTGGGGGGCTTGACGATGGGGATGGATCAATCCCCCCACTGGGCCTGTTCTCCAAGGGAGATCGATTTTTATGATATCAAAGGCTGCGTCGAAGATCTTTTTGAGGCCATGCAAATCAAGGGATTTAAATTTAACCGGGCAGGGGATATTCCTTATCTTTACCCGGGAAAGGCATCGAGGGTTCTCCTTGGAAAGGAGGTGTTGGGTGTTTTGGGAGAGGTCCATCCCGAGGTGCTGGACCATTATGAAATTCATGGAAAGGTTTTTCTTTTTGAAATCGATTTTGAGCAAATGGTGAAATGGGCGGGGGAGGAAAAACGATTTCGACCATTGCCGAAATTCCCGGCCGTTTACCGGGATCTTTCACTAGTAGTCGATGAAGCTCTGGAAACGGAAAAAGTGGTGGAGACGATCTGGACATTCCAGCAGCCCTTCATTGAAGAGGTCACCCTCTTCGATATTTATCGGGGGACTCCTATCCCGGAGGGGAAGAAAGGGGTTTCCTACCGAATTCGATACCATGCCGATGACAGGACCTTGACAGACAAAGAGGTGAATCAATGCCATGAGGAAGTCATCTCCCGATTGAGGGAAATCTTTCAAGTGGAGTTGAGGAAATAAGGATTCCAAAGAAAGGAGGAGGCGAGCCATGACGAAAGTTGATATCGTTGAGAACATTTATGAGAAGGTGGGGTTTTCTAAGAAAGAAGTGGCCAAGATTGTGGAGTCCATTTTCGATATCATCAAAGAGCACCTTCAAAAAGAGGATAAGATCAAGATCTCCGGATTCGGAAATTTTGTCGTCCGGAAAAAGAGGGCGAGGAGAGGCCGGAACCCACAAACGGGAGACGACATTGAGATCACCTCGAGAAGGATTTTAACTTTTAAACCAAGCCAGGTGTTGAAGTCAGCCCTCAACCGTCAGGAGCCACAACCTTAAGGGTGTTGGTGAAATGGGTTGGTGAATCGTGAAATAAAGAATATTCCCTATAACGAATCACGGCTCACTCAATGATATGGAGGGGATAAAAGTGGCCCGGCCGCTCAAAAGTCGAGAATATGAAAATCCCGTCTCCTACGAAAGGCTCTATTATCGGATTGGAGAAGTGAGCCGAATTACGGGTCTCAAGCCTCATGTACTTCGCTATTGGGAATCGGAATTTAAAGTCATTAAACCCCATAAGGGAGGATCCCTCCAGCGGCTATACAGGAGAAAAGATCTGGATCTCATCCTGAAGATTAAAAAACTTCTCTATGAGGAAGGGTTCACCATCGCCGGAGCAAAGAAAAAGATCCGAGATCTGGAGAAAGCGGAAAACAGGCAGATGAAATTGAGACTGGTTGAGAGAAAGTCAGACGGGAAAGATCATGAATTGCTGGTTGCTGTCCGGGAGGAGTTAAAGGGAATCAGAAAGATGCTGGAATAGTTTTTTACCGACCACATCCATCACCCTTTTTCATATGCCCACTCATTCATGCATTGTTTGCATATCGGTCCTGACCATCACACTTCTGATCTTTTCGAGGAAGAAGAAAGAGAAGGCGGTCAGGCCGGTTTCGATAAATCAAACCCCTACTCTTTACGACAGATCATCTGTCAATGCATCAGCGATGGAAATGGAATGAGGGTATTGGTTGGTAAGAGTGACGTGGTTGGTGCCTGCACATTGTGAAGGAGGGTTCTATGAATTGGGTTGTCAGTTGCACTATATGTGGAAGTTCTTATGTTTATGAATCGGGTCAAGGGCTGCCCGACATGTGCTCCGCTTGTGTAGAGAAGGGGAAAAAAGAGGTAAAAAAATTTTTAGAGAAGGAGCAAAAAAGAAGGGAGATCATTGCGACCAGCACGACGGAATTCGCAAACCGGAAAATTGTAAAAACACTGGGGATTGTTTCCCATGAGCATATTTTTGGGGTGGGGTTGGTCAAAGAGTTAGATTTGAAAAAATTTAATGGGGGAATCGCCCTTTCCTGGGCGGAGAAAGTCCAGAGTGGAAGGGAACTGTCGCTGAGGACCATCGAGGATGAGGCGATTGAACGGGGTGGGAATGCAGTGATTGGAGTGAGTATTACCTATAAAGTTTTGGGAGCTCATAACGATATGGTGATGATGCTCGTGGGCGCCCAAGGGACAGCCGTGATTGTGGATTGAAATGGAACTGGACTTTTGGGAGGAAATTGAATATATTGAAATATAAGATTCGGGAATAATGGAATATTGGAATAATGGAACGATGGGTTTTAAAAGCATGGAACAAGAAGATTTCCTTTATCTTGTACCAATATTCCAGTTTTCCATTATTCCATCATTCCATTGTTTTCTTCGGGGCGTAGCGCAGCCTGGTAGCGCACTGGCATGGGGTGTCAGGTGTCGGAGGTTCAAATCCTCTCGCCCCGACCATTTTTCTTTTATATGAAATATGGTCGAACGGTTGAAGATTCTGGTCACCAATGACGATGGCGTATATTCAGCAGGTATTATTGTCTTGGCAAAGGCTCTTCAAGAGGTGGGAGAAGTGTTTGTCGTTGCCCCGGACAGAGAAAAGAGCGCCATCGCTCACTCCCTCACCCTTCACCGGCCTCTTCGAGTAGAGAAGATTAAAAGAAATGTCTACGCCGTTGATGGAACCCCGGCGGATTGCGTCCATCTGGGGGTCAATGCCATCCTTCCCCAAAAGCCCAAGTTGATCGTCTCGGGGATCAACAAAGGGGGAAACTTAGGGGATGACATCACCTATTCAGGAACCGTTTCTGCAGCATTTGAAGGAACATTATTGGGGATCCCTTCTTTTGCGATCTCCCTGGTTTCAAGAAGCCATTTTAAGTTTCATACGGCTGCTCGTTTTGCTGTGAGGGTAGCCCGATATATTATCAAGAAGGGAATCCCCAGGGATACCCTCCTCAATATCAATGTCCCCAATTTGAATGAGAGGGAGATCAAATCCTATAAGATTACTCAGCAGGGGAGATGGACCCATAATGGAAGTGCGGTGGTAGAGAAGACGGATCCGAGGGGGAAAAAGTACTATTGGATTGGAGGTGGGCAGTTGGTCTATGATGAAGGAAAGGATACAGATTTTGAGGCTATATCCAATGCCTATATCTCCATTACTCCACTCAACCTCGATCTGACAAACTACACTTCCATTCGACAACTAAAAAAGTGGAGGTTGTAAATGGAATAATGGAATGGTGGAATGATGGGTCGAACTAATAATTTACAGATTGCTTGTAACCTCCATTATTCCAGTATTCCAATATTCCAAACTTAAAGGAGAGTGACATGGAAACGACACTCAGTATCATTAAAGCCGACATCGGAAGTATCGGGGGGCACATTCGTCCCAGCGAGAAATTGGTCCAGGAGGTCAGAAATTTTGTGGCCTCAAAAGGAAAAGGGATGATTTCTGATTTTTTTATCAGCCATACCGGAGACGACATTGCCATCCTTTTCTCCCATACCCTGGGAAAGGGAAGTGAAAAAGTCCATCAAGTGGCCTGGGATGCCTTTGTGGCCGGAACGAAAGTGGCCAAGGAGCAGGGCCTTTACGGAGCGGGCCAGGACTTGTTGAAAGATTCCTTTTCAGGAAATGTGAAGGGGATGGGGCCTGCTGTGGCTGAGATGGAGTTTGAAGAAAGACCGAATGAACCTTTCCTTTTCTTCGCTGCGGATAAGACCGACCCCGGAGCCTATAACCTCCCCCTCTATTTAGCATTTACAGATCCGATGTACAATGCCGGATTGATCCTCAGCCCTTCGATGAATAAAGGGTTTCGGTTTGTCATCATGGATGTCAACTACACAGAGGGGGATCGCATCATTGAGTTGAACGCCCCTGAGGAGATCTACGAGATTGCCGCCCTTTTGAGAGACAATCAACGCTTTGTGATCGAAGCAATCTATTCGAGAAACAATGGGGAAATTGCCGCGTCAGTGAGCACGACTCGACTTCACAATATCGCTGGGAAGTATACAGGAAAAGATGACCCGGTGATGTTGGTGAGGGTTCAAGGTGCATTTCCGGCGACGGGGGAAGTGCTCTCTCCGTTCAGTATCGGTCATTATGTGGCAGGCTTTATGAGGGGAAGCCATACCGGTCCATTGATGCCTGTCAAGATAAATTCTCCCATCTCCTACTTCGACGGCCCTCCAGTGGTCGCCTGCCATGCCTTCTGCGTCCACGGTGGGAAATTAACAGAACCTGCCGATGCCTTTGATCATCCCTACTGGGATTGGGTGAGAAATAAGGTATCGCAGAAGGCAACGGACATCCGACAGCAAGGTTTCTCCGGAGCAGCGATGCTACCTTATGGTGAACTCGAATACGGTGGTATTGTGGAGAAGATGGGGATCCTGGAGAAAAAGTTTAAGGTGAGAGAGTAACGACGGAAGAGAAAATTCCAAGCACCAAATCCCAAATTCCAAATAAGCACTAAATTCAAAATACCAATTTACCAAACAAAGAAGATGTTTAGAATTTTGACATTTGGATTTGGGATTTGTTTGGAAATTGGGATTTGGAGCTTCAATTCCAGCCTTGATACAAGAAAAAAGGAAGTTTTTTGGGGAAAGGGGACCATTGGAAAAGCGAGTTTATATAGAGACTTATGGTTGTCAGATGAACGAGCACGACTCAGAGCGGATGCTAAGGCTACTGGAAGAGTCCCACTACCTTAAAACCAAAGACCCTAAGCAAGCTGACCTCATCCTTATTAATACCTGCAGCGTTCGGGAAAAGCCTGAGCATAAGCTCTATAGCGCCCTGGGAAGATATAAGAAGTTAAAGGAGGAGAGAGAGACGATCCTTGGAGTAGCGGGTTGCGTTGCCCAACAGGAAGGCGAATGGCTCTTGAACCGAGTTCCTTATCTCGACATGGTCATTGGGACACACGCCATTCCCATGCTGCCCCAATTGCTGCAAAAGATAGAGGTTTCCGGACAGAGGGTCTGTGAGACAGGCTTCGATCCAATTGGAAAGTATCTGGAGACGGTTCTGCCAAAGAGGCCTCTGGCGAAAGTAAAATCGTATGTGACCATCATGCAGGGTTGTGACCATTTCTGCTCCTTCTGTATCGTCCCCCATGTGAGGGGGAGAGAGAAGAGCCGGTCCAGTAAGGAGATTATCGAGGAGGTCAGGCACCTGACTGAGATGGGTGTGAAGGAGGTTTGCCTCCTCGGTCAGAATGTGAACGGTTTTGGCAGGGGATTGGAAGAGGAATTGAGTTTTCCGGAACTCCTTCACCGGATCAACGAAGTCGAAGGTCTTCAAAGGATTCGTTTTACCACTTCCCATCCTGCAGATCTATCCGATGAGTTGATCCGAGCTTTTTCGAAGTTGAAAAAACTCTGCGAACATATTCATCTTCCTTTTCAATCGGGCTCAGACCAGATTTTAAAGAGAATGCACCGGAACTATACGAAAGCCTCCTATCTTGAAAAAATCGATCGCCTGAGAGAGACATGTCCTTCCATTGCCATTACTGCCGATGTCATTGTCGGATTTCCGGGTGAGGAAGAAAAGGATTTTGAGGATACGTTGGACCTGATCCAGGATGTTCGATTTGATGACCTTTTCTCCTTTAAATACTCACCGAGAAAAGGGACCCGGGCCGCACAATT
>JBFMAE010000115.1:0-5655 GCA_040756085.1 Thermodesulfobacteriota bacterium
AACCTACCAAAAAAACCGATAATAAAAGAAGAGAGATAGTAATTCCCAAAACTATTTTATTTTTCACGAAAATGAATCGCATGATCTATCCTATAATTGACGATTTCGATAATGTTAGAAGCCTTACTCCAGTGATCTCTTTAAAAGTGGCACCTTCACTGATTGATCGGACTACTTTCTCCGCATCGATCACCTTTGCCCCGCAGATGGCATCGATGCCATAATCGAAGAGAATGGGGGAGAGGGGAGAAGTGGATCCAATCAGAACAAAAAAGGCTTTTTTACATAGGTTCAAAAGTCCTTCAATCGTATGATTGATGAATGATGTTCCTGTGATTCCTACAACATCACATTCTGGCAAAATTTTAGCAGCCTCCTTCGCAGGCAGGTCTCCCTCTCGAAGCCTCTGTTCAAGAACCCAAAAATTCTTTATCTTTTCTCTCAATTTAGGAATCCAGGGGAAATGTCCAACCACAGCCACATTTTTCCCTTCACCTTTCTCCAGAAGTATTTCAAAGGCATTCTTCTCTGTGCATTTCTTCTCATCAATATCGATCAAGGAATTGAGGGTGGCCATCCCAATGGATGCCTCCAGGAGGCTATTGGATCTTGCATATTCCGCAAGCTCAAGTGCCCTCTTTTGGGTCAACCTTCCAACATCTCTGACACCCCGATCATGGGAAGGCCTCTCATCTCTGAAGGTCGAGGAGAGGCCACAATGTTTGCTCACGACAGCGGTCCAGAAGACACAGGTATGGACACTTTTTACCGGAAAGTCATTTGCTTTGAGGCTTAGAATTAAATCGTCGAGAATTTTCAATCTTTAACCTCAATAATGATTTCACAACAGTCATCTCCACCCGGAAGAGACTTTGGCATCCGGCAGACCACCCTATCGTGGCCCAATACCCCACGGGCGATTCCCTGCATCGAACCTGAAAAACACATCGTACAGGTCTCAGGAGGAAATTGTTTGGCAAGGGGACATGATTTTTCGATTTTTACTGCCCTCTTGGGTACAATCTCTGACCATTCTCCTTCAACCCCATAAATGGAATCGGTGAAATCAATAATCCGGGCAACGGTCTCAAGGTTTCTTTCTTGCCTACCAACAATTTCCATCAATCTTTTGGCCGCCTTTTTATTGTTCTCCTCCCATGCCCTGGCCACCTTTTCTAAACCTTCTTTCCCATAAGATTCAAAGATGGCTTTGATGGAGGTTCCGAGCAACATGGAAAGGGCAGCTCGGGAGCGCTTCCATTTCTCCTCAACGGATAATTCCATCGATCATCCTCCTTTCTCTCCATAGATTAATTTCGATCTACCAGTTGGACTCATCACCTTTGTTATATTTTTGAACCTTTCACCGAATATCGATCCCTCTTCTGAGAGAAACTTCCTCGCATCTTTTGAGCCAAGAAAAAAGATCCGAATATAAAAAAGCAATCGCAAGAATGCTTTCTCCGGCTTTGCATGCTCCATTAGACAGAATCTGCAGCCCTCGATTAAAACTCTTGCCACTTCACGGGTGGCCCTTGTTCTTTCATCCCCCTTCAATTCATAAAAGGCATGTGAACAAGTCACCCCGTGGAAGGAGGATTTCTTGAACGGAAGTTGACTGGCGTTTGCCTGCACCAGATGGAGTTGATTCAAACGCAAACTCAAGGCCTTCTTTCTTGCCTTTTCGAGCATGCCCAGAGAAAAATCGAGGCCGATCACCAAGCCTCTTTCTGCTACCTGCTTAGCCAATTCAATAGCCACCGAACCTGTTCCGGTGCAAAGGTCTAAAACCCGGTCGCCCTTTGAAAGATTTGCCTTTTCAACAATAAATCTTCGAAGAGAACCCTCGATATCCCTTGAATGTAAGCGAATGGCCAAATCATAAAATTTAGAAAAAAAGTCATAATAAACTTGTCTCAACGAACTCATGTCGAGCTTTCTTATCCTATATCCTTTATCGGGTTTAAAATAGCCCTGGCAAAGTCTCTTGATTCCACTCCAGGGGATTCAATTTTTTTCTCTCCATAGAAGGTATCCAGTCTATCGATGATCTCTTCCTCCTCCAAGGAAACTTTTTCCAATGACTTCTCCATTCTGCTCAGGTCTTCCTTTGGGAAAAACGTGAAATCACCTGAAATGGTGATCTCTTCAAGTCTTCTCTCCGAAATTTCCTCCGCCGTTCGAATCAGGCCTCCCTTGGCTTTGTGGATACCGTAAAGGATCTCCAGCCCTTCCTTAATTTTCACCCCTTTTGGAATTTTCGGTGTCTTTTTGTAGAGAAACTCATCGGAGGTCATCCATTTTTCTAACTGTCTCATCTTTTCAAGAATTTCTGAATTTAAAGAAACCAATTCAAGCCTTCCAACTCTCCTCTGAAATTTATCTCTGAGCACGGCAACCACTTCATCTCTTGATAGAATCATTCCCAGTTCCCTCTTCATGGTTGTCAAATTTTCTTCCATCGTTTTGAAAACCTTGTCTCTGAATTTTTCGTCTGCAATCTTCAATATTTTGCTCATCGTCTTGTAATCGAAATCGAGAAGTATTCCCCCCACAAAGACCATGCACTCTCCAATATTTCCTCCCCCTTCTCCAGCAATCTTCCTTCCTTGTATTGTGACGATATCATTGATTGCTCGGTATTCTGCCTTTACCCCGAAGGCCCGATAAGTCTCCACCGGTGGTTCTGAAAACCATGGGTAAATGTCCTGTATTACTTTTGGAAACTTAGGATTATCTTTTCTCCAGATGAGTTGATAAAAAATTTGATTCTCGTCGAGATAGGTAGCTCCTCCACCCACCTCCCTTCGCATGAATGGGATGGCCGATTCTCTACAGTATTGAAGGTCCACCTCTTGCTGAGCATCTTGAAAATATCCGATACTGACGAGGGGGCTCATGGGTGATACGATGACAAGAGCTTCGACCCCCATTCGGGCAAGAGCATGGAAGATCAGCATCGACTGCTGGCCGGGAAGTTTACCAAGATCGAAGAGTAGCATATTCCTCTCCTTATTCGCGCAATGTGGCAATTAATCTTTTAGGCCTCAAAAATAGATCCAAGGCATCAGAAATATTCTTTATAATGATATCTGCATTCTTCATCGCAGAAACAGACAATCCCTCATCCCCTAATACCGCAATGCCCAAAGCAGCCTCTTTCAAGATGAGCCGGTCATTATTTCCATTTCCAATTGCAACGGTTCCCTCAAGATTGAGTGTTTTTAAAAATTCTAACTTTCCTTTTTTGCTTCGCTCCTCCGGCATCTTTACTAATCCCACATTCATGGTCTGTATTTCCTCGCTGGCTGTCCCTTGAGTGTCAGCAGTTAGAATATAAATTTTCGCCTTACCAGAGAGGACATTTATCTTTTCTTTCACCCCAGAAGGAATTTTTCCATCTGTTGCAATGGTCCCGTTAAGATCGAGAACAATATTTTCGATGTTCATATTCCCCCAGCCGGGGATATCTATTTTGATCATAAAATAAAGTCTAAGGTCCAGTGGTTAGGGTAAGGAAGTCGGTTTCATCAATGGGTTACGTCAATTGTACTAAAATCTTTACCTTCACCCTTTGACATTAGACCATACGGGCTTCGTAACCTTAACCGAAAGACTATTTTTGTTTTAAACTTCCAGAATACTCCCCACACATCCATAGAAGAATCGATCCCCGAATTCTTGATGGAGTCTGAAAGCAGCCCTCATGCCTGTGCAATGGGAGACGCCGATCTTCTCAATTGCCATCTTCTTGAGAGATTTGACGGATTCTTCCAATTGTTCAGGCGTTAAGAAATCTAAATGCGTCCCACCCAGGATTGCATAGAATTTTTCCTTTTTAGTTTTTTCGATGACATGATTGATGATATTGATCATTCCGGAGTGGGCACATCCGAGAATCAGGATAAGTCCCTTTTCCGTGTCGAGTATAAGAGATTGGTCGTCCAAGAAGATATCGTGTGTAGTCTTGCCGTTAATTTCACTGAAAAGCTTTGGATCCGGTTTTTCAAAACCGGTTTTTCTTGAAACCTCTCCAGTTAAAAATATTCCTTTCTCTACCCCGGTAAAAGCAGTATTAGGAACAAAATTGGCTCCAAGAGATTCCAGGTATCCTTTTTTATAAGGAATTCCCACAAATCGTTTTGTTTCTTTTTCATTTTCTTTGAGCACTGCAATTCGTTCCAAAAAGACATGAGGATGGGCATGAACATCCACTTTTCCTCTCATTTTTAGAACTTCAGGAAGCCCTCCGGTATGATCATAGTGGCCATGGCTCAAGAAGATTTTTTGGACTGTTCGCAGGTCCTTACCCAAGGTAAGAGAGTTTGCTACGATGGAGTGGCCGCTTCCAGTATCGAAGAGGTAGTTCCCTTGATTCGTCTCAATGAAAGCTGAAAATCCATGCTCCCCAGAACCGACCAACCGACCCACTAAATTCTCGCAAAGAATTGTTATGCGAATTTTCATCAGATTTATCTCCTATGCCCCTTCGCTGATGGCTTTCTCTGGACATTCTTCAATACAGGTTCCGCAATCGACGCAGGTCTCGTTATCTACAACGGCTTTATCATTCTCCACCTTAATAGCTTCTACCGGACACAACCCTCTTCACACGTACCACAACCTGTACATTTTTCGAGATCCACAATGACTGCCATTTTCCACCTCCTGTTAAATTTTTATTAAATTCATAATCCTGAGGGAAACTCTATCTCTGATGAATTCTTCTGGTTTTCAGACTCACTTTTTGTTTTCCTATATTCACTAATGATTCCATTGGCACAGAAAATTCCACCAAAGAAGAAAATGGATCCAGCAATCAGAAAGAGCCACATGAAAATCCCAATTTCCATCAAACTGATGGCAATTAACGAAACTCAATAGCCGATTACTGGATAAAGGATCCCATACCTTCTTGGTTGCTTTCGAATGGGCTCCCAATCAAATTCAATTACCTCATGTTTAAAATGCTTCCTGATCTCCTCTAAAATTTTTGGTTCCATTTCATTTCTTCCTCAACGAAGCCCTATTGACTTCTACTATATGGACATATCCTATTTAATCCCATCAGCTTGCATATCCCTGCTCCCGTGACCCCGTAGATCATGTAATCTTTTTTATAATTGCGGATGCAATTCATGATGTGATCGAAGGTTCCGTTGACAAAGGTCGTCCCTGTGATCAGGATGACATCGGATTGTTTGATTAATTCTTCCGTCATTTCGTTGCCATCCCACACCTTTACTCCATACTTTAAAGAATTTACATTTTGTTTATTGAGGTCGGTAATCCTAACATTTTCAATGCCAAAAGTTTCGGTAAGGTTTTCGGCAATGGCTGGATTCAAACCGATGAAACCGACCTTGACCTTTCCACAACGTTTCAGCAGTTGAGATACTATTTCCTTCCCGCATTTCTCGGGATCTTCGTCCTTACAGTGAATCGTATTCTCAATGAGATGGAGATACTTGAGCGTCGCATTGAGTGTCGCCACATAGATACTTCGCTCTCTATTTGATGTGAGAGGAAGATTGAGTACTTCTTTTAAATTACCCACAAATTCTCCGGGAGAATCGGTAAAGGCATGAGCCTTAGCTCCCAGAACTTCTGCTTCCACAACCCTTTCCTTTCCCAGAATAATTGGAAAGTCCCTTC
>JBFMAE010000116.1:0-10985 GCA_040756085.1 Thermodesulfobacteriota bacterium
ATGAGACTTTTCACCTGATTTACAATCTATTGGGAGACTCTGGTGTGCTTGATGCTTTAAACATAGCAAATGATCCAATGGTCTTACCTTCTAATCAAAACCAATTTTTTTGTCAAGCTTAAAAAATGGATGATCATAATGCCTCACTGAAGCATGGTGGAATGTCGGCAATCGAGCAGGAATATCTCCGAAAATCTTATCAAGCGGATGATCTGAAATGATGGTTGGCATAGGTAACCTCCTCAATCACAGCACAGTCTTCCCAATGTTCGGGGCATTCTGCAATCAAGGGACAAGCTGAGGTTCCCGCTATAAGATTTTCTCCGACATTCCTGCCCGATTCCCCGGATAAGTGAAGGTGTGAAAAAATTATCCTCAGGTGCAAAGGGCAGGCAGAGCAGGGACGAAGGGGTGCATCAATAGTATTCTTTTTCAGAAAACCCCGTGTTTTGATACGGGGTGCGGGGTGTAATCGCGCGGGGTTTATAATTTTGTTGACAACCCGCACCATTTGTTATAAAGCGATGAAACGTCCTCAGGGATGTTTCTTTTTATAGCTTTCAGGGGGTAACTATGGCTCGATTATATGAATATGAAGGGAAGCAATTGCTTAAGATGGCCAAAGTGCCGATTCCTCAGGGTGAGGTAGCAACTACTCCCCAGGAGGCCAAGAAGATTGCTGAGAAGATAGGCAAGCCGGTTGCCATCAAATCACAGATCTGGGCGGGTGGCCGTGGAAAGACAGGTGGCATCAAGTTTGCTCAGACCCCCCAGGAGGCAGAAAAGGTTGCTGCAGAACTCTTGGGGGCCATCATTAAAAACCTCAAGGTGGAAAGGGTACTGGTCGAGGAGAAATTGGACATCGAGAAAGAGTACTATGTCGGTGTGATCATCGATGCCTCAAGGGAAGTCCGGGCACCGGTTGTGATGTTCAGCACCGAAGGGGGTGTGGATATTGAATCCGTACCCTCCGAAAAAATCGCCCAGATAACGGTGGATGTCCTCAGGGGATTCCGCCTCTATGATGCCCTCAACCTTGCTGTTAAACTGAAGGTTCCAACCCAGTTGCTCCCCACCATTGCTCAATCCATCATGGGATTGTATCAGACCTTTAAGGGATATGACTGCCGGATGGCCGAGATTAATCCCCTTGTTTTAACCAAGAACGGGAAGATATTTGCCGGGGATTGCCGTATGGCTATTGACGATTCTTCGGTATTTCGTCACCCCGAATTAGGGATCGATGTCGCCCGGGAGTTTCCCACACCCCCCACGGAGCTGGACAGGATTGCGTGGGGGATCGAGGAGGGAGATCTCCGGGGGACCTGCTATATCGCACAGATGGTTTCAGAAATCGAAGGACTGAATTATGTTGGCTATCATGGAATTGGCGGAGGCGGTGCCATCTTAGGTGTGGATGCACTGAATCGGCAGGGGCTGATGATTGCCAACTATGCTGATACGAGTGGGAACCCAACCGCTGCAAAAGTCTATCGAGCGGTAAAGGTGATCATCAACCAGCCAGGGATCGAAGGATATATGCTCGGAGGATTCGTCGTGGCGAATCAGGAGCAATGGCACCATGCCCACGGGATCGTGAAGGCCCTCAGAGAAGAAATACCCAAGAGGCCGGGCTTTCCCTGTGTGATCTTGCTCTGCGGTAATAGAGAGAAAGAATCTATGGAGATTCTGAAGGAAGGGACAAAGGATTTGCCCGGAAGGATTGAGATCTACGGAAGTGATAAAGTTTATGAAACCGAGTTTCTGGCGGGGAGAATGAAAGCCCTCATTCTTGAGTATCGAAAGGATAGAGGAATAGGAGAGCTCTGAAAAACTACTGTACGATCTCTTGAAGAGATTTCTCGACTTTTTCAGAAATCTCATAAAGGAGGAATAGGCGATGATTGAATTTAAAGAAAGGACGATTAAGATCATCATCGATGAGAATAAGTGTGTCGATTGTAAGACCCATGCATGTGCCGCAGGATGCAAACTCTATGACCGGGGCATCCTGGTGATCAAAGATGGGAAACCCGCCCTCGGGGGAGATGCCGAATATGCCCAAAGGGTGGGGACAGAATGCCTGGCCTGCGAGTATGAATGCTGGTTCAGAGGAAATAAGGCGATCACGATTGAAGCTCCAATCCCTGGATTGGAGGAGTACAAGAGAAAACATGGAATCATCTAATTAAATTAATGAACCCCTCACCCCACCCTCTCCCCTCAGGGGAGAGGGGAAGGGTGAGGGGAAGGAGTGAAGATGGCTATTCTACTTGAAAAGAATACAACGATATTAGTTCAAGGGATTACGGGTAGAGAGGGTTCGGCACGAGCCGAATTTATGAAAGGATATGGCACTAAGGTGGTGGCTGGAGTGACACCCGGTAGGGGCGGAGAAGAAGTTTCCGGAATACCTGTTTTCAACACCGTGGAGGAGGCTGTCAGGGAAAAAGGAAAAATTGACGCCAGCGTCACCTTTGTTCCAGGGCCAGCCCTTAAGGATGCTGTTCTGGAAGCTCTGGATGCCGGAATTATGTTTATTGTAATGCCGGTTGAAAGAGTTCCCCTCTACGATATCCTTGAGATGATGGCATATTCGAAACAAAAGGGAGCCCGACTGTTAGGGCCGGGTTCAATCGGGATTATCAGTCCTGGAATCGCTGCTGCTGGATGGCTCGGGGGGACTTCTGAATTTGCTAAAAGAGTATTTGTTCCCGGACCCGTAGGTGTGATCTCCAGAAGTGGAGGACAGTCGGGTACGGTTCCATGGGCCATTAAAGAAGCAGGTCTCGGTGTCACGACGGTATTGCACATTGGAACAGAGCCGGTGTTGGGACAGTCTTTTGGAGATATCTTGCCCCTTTTCCAGGCAGATAAAGATACGAAGGCCGTTGCCATTTTTGGTGAAATTGGTGGTCCCTATGAAGAGGAAGCAGCAGAGGCCGTGAGAAATAAAGAATTTACAAAGCCCCTTGTTGTCTATGTCGCCGGGGCATGGGCTCCAGAAGGGATGCGATTCTCCCATGCCAGCAGTATTATTGAGAGGGGAAAGGGTTCGGCGAAGGATAAGATCAAATCCCTCAAGGAAGCCGGAGTTCACGTGGTTGATCGTCCAGATGAAATTGCTCCAACCCTCAAACGTTTGCTGAAAGCCTAATAATGGACAATGATCAAATTCGAAGCACGAAATCCGAAATCCGAAACAAATTCGAATGACCGAAATTAAAAACTAAAACTCTAAGGTTTGGGAAATTTGAACATTTGAATTTAGGATTTGTTTCGAGATTCGATATTCGGATTTCGAATTTAATAAAACCAGGAGGTGTGAACATGACTGTAATGAGATCCGTTTTTTATATTCCGGGGAACAATGACAAGATGATTGCTAAGGCTCCGACCACTCCAGCAGACATTATTACTCTGGATCTGGAGGATTCCGTTCCCCCTGCCGAGAAAGCGAAAGCCCGTGAAATGACACGAGAGAATTTGAAATTAGCGGGATCGGGTGGATCCACTGTTTATGTCAGGATCAATAACTGGGAGACCTTGATGACGAATGATGACCTCGAAGCAATCGTCCATGAGGGACTCTCAGGTGTTTGCCTGGCCAAGTGTGGAGGTCCGGATCACGTCCAGCGTCTTGATTGGAAACTTGAAGAATTGGAGCGGAGAAGAAGATTGAAAGTGGGTCGTATTGCCATTCAGCTTCTCATCGAGACGGCCAAAGGGGTGATGAACGCCTATCCTTCGGCTTTAACCAGCAAGCGGGTGAATTCCCTTATCTTTGGTGCAGTCGATTATACCAAAGATATGAGAGTAAAGCTCACCATCGATGGGGAGGAACAATTTTATGCGCGAGCACATACGGCTGTTGCGGCTAGAGCTGCGGGGTGCATCGCTATCGACTGTCCCTTTGTCGCTTACAAAGATACAGAAGCCTTTGAGAAGAGCACCCGCTTCGGTCGGCAGTTAGGATATGAAGGAAGAATGCTCATCCATCCGAGTCAGATCGAGCCCTCTCATAAAATCTATACGCCCTCCCAAGAAGATGTGGAATGGGCAAAAGGCGTTGTGAAGGTGTTTGAGGAGGAGGGAATTGCCAAGGGCGCAGCAGCCGTTTCCTATCAGGGGAAAATGGTAGACACTCCTGTCTATGAGAATGCCAAGACGATCCTTGCCATCATGGCCGAGATAGCCGCTTTTGATGCGAAGAGAAAGAAGGCCTAAGATTAGCTCATTTCAACGAATATCTACTTGAATTGCAGATGCATAATAATCCCCCTTTGCCCCCCGAAGCTGTGAAAAAATTGCTTCGGGTTGAGAGGGCGGGTAGGGATATCGAAAAAGTTTTACAGCGGTATCTTTTCATGTTCACCACTCACGATAAAAAACTTTAATAATCGTTGTTATTTGAAGAGCTTTGTTACCTCTGCCTTCAAAACGACCGCATTTGTAAAACTTTGAAGATATTCCTCCCCGACCGCCAAACCTCAATTTTTTCACACCTTCCCCTTTATTAAAGGGGGGATGGGGGGATTTTTTGTTGAGAGTTTAAGAATGAGAATCATTGTGGTTGGCCGAGGTCCTTTCGGCGAGAAAGTATTGGAAGCCCTGATTCAAAAGAGAGAGGATGTTGTCGGAGTCTTTTCCCCTCCGGATAAGAGGGGAGAAACTATGAATGAATTGGCTGAGCGATCAGGAATTTCCTTCTTTCGACCAGTCTTAATGAAAGACCCTGAGGTTTATGAGTCGTATGTGAAACTCCGGCCCGATCTTGCAATACTGGCTTTCGTCACCGATATCATCCCAGATAAACTTCTTACCATTCCATCTCTTGGAACTATCTGTTATCATCCTTCTCTTTTACCAAGGCATCGTGGGGCCAACGCCATTAACTGGGCCATCATTCAGGGAGAGCCCCGAACGGGTTTGACGATTTTTTGGGTTGATCAGGGCATCGATACCGGTCCCATCCTGCTCCAGAAAGAGGTGGAGATCAACCCCGAGGATACGACAGGTTCTCTTTACTTCAATACCCTTTTTCCGATGGGAGTGGATGCTATGTTGGAGGCCGTTGATTTGATAAAGAAGGGAAAAGCTCCGCGAATTTCACAGGATGATTCAAAAGCAACCTATGAACCTCCCTGTGATGATCGAATTGCCTCTGTAAACTTTGAAAAGCCGATCAAAGACATTTACAATTTAATCAGGGGATGTGATCCCCAGCCAGGAGCCTACACAACCATCAAAGGGAAGAAGGTAAGATTATATGATGCTAAGTTGAATATCTTAGAAATAAGTAAATCGCTTGGAGAGGTCGTATCGATTGAAGAGGGAGGTATTCAGATTGCTGTAAAAGGGGGTGTTATAAGAATAGGTAAACTGAGAGTGGATAAAGGAGAGAAGATAGGGCCGATTGAATTTGCCCAATCTGTTGGTATAAAGGTTGGAGACCTGTTTGGAAGTGATTAACGGATGGAACATTGGAATAGTGGAATACTGGAATATTGGGTTGAAGTCGGATCAGAATATTGGAAGAGTGGAATATTGGAATATTGGGGTATGAGAGGATTAAAGAGTAGTTGATTTTCCCATTATTCCATCGTTCCATTATTCCATCATTCCATAAGAAATTTTGAGGAGGATCCATGGAACGCGAGAGAATGGTTGAAGAGCTGACCAAGATCGTTGGGAAAGAAAATGTCTTATCCTCAGAGACGGACTTGTTCCTTTATGGTTACGACGCCTCCCTCTTCAGAGGAAGACCTGATTGTATCGTCCTGCCAGGTTCGACGGAGGAAATATCCCGAATCGTCAAGTTCGCCCACGAAACAGGAATTCATGTGGTTGGCAGAGGATCGGGGACGAACCTGAGCGGAGGAACCATTCCAACCAAGGGGGGGATCATCATCCATTTTTCGAAGATGAACAGAATCCTGGAGATCGATATCGAAAATCAGAGGGCCGTGGTGGAGCCAGGAGTCTTTACACTGGTTCTAAAAAACCAGTTGGCCCGTCTCGGGTATGTTTACCAGCCAGATCCTGCCAGTGAAAAAGTCTCTACATTCGGCGGAAATTTTGGCGAGAACTCGGGAGGACCCCACTGCCTCAAGTATGGAGTGACGACCAATCATATCCTGGGAGCAGAAGTGGTCCTCTATAATGGGGAAGTCATACAGGTGGGAGGCAAGGCTTTGGACAATCCAGGATACGATCTGACAGGAATTCTTGTAGGTTCGGAAGGGACCTTGGGAATGGCCACGAAGTTGATCCTCCGGATCATGCCCAAACCGGAATCAGTGAAGACCATGCTGGCCATCTACAATAGTTTAGAGGATGCGGGAAGAACCGTCTCCGCTATCATCGCCGATGGTATTGTGCCTGCCACTCTGGAAATGTTAGACAGATTGACCATCAAGGCGATTGAGGAGTCGATCCATGCCGGTTTTCCTCTGGATGCAGAGGCTGTTCTTTTGATCGAGCTCGATGGACTGAAAGACGGGATGGAGAGGCTTGCCGAAAGGATTATGGAGATCTGCAGAAAAAACAATGTTCGCGAAGTCAAGGCGGCAAAGACAGAGGCGGAGAGGACACAACTCTGGGCGGGTCGAAAAGGGGCTTTTGGCGCCATTGCCAGGCTTCGGCCTAATTATCTGGTTTGTGATGGAACCGTTCCCAGAACAAAACTTCCCGAGGTTTTGACCAAAGTGATGGAGGTGGGTAAGAAGTATAACCTTGAAATTGCCAATGTCTTCCATGCAGGAGATGGAAATCTTCATCCTCTGATCCTGTTTGATGAGCGGAATGAGGAGGAATTGAGAAAAGTTCACTTGGCAGGTTCCGAGATCATGAAATTGTGTGTCGAGGCGGGCGGGACGATCAGCGGTGAGCATGGCATTGGCACAGAGAAGAAGAAGGAGATGTTCTTCATCTTCACCTCTCAGGATATTGATGCCATGAAAAAGGTAAAAATGGCCTTCGATCCCGAAGATGTTTATAACCCTGGAAAAGTCTTACCTGAAGCCGAAGTATGATCTTTCAATATCCCCCTCACCCTATCCCTCTCCCACCTAAACTTCCCTCCCTCTTGCCCTGTACCGTAATAGGTTCAGGGCAAGGGGGAGGGAGGGGGTGGGGGTGGCCAAGGAAGGAGATTTTGGATGTCCAAAGCTGACAAACTGGTTTCCAGGTTGAAGGAGATCGCCGGGGAAGCCAACCTCATCAAAGATCCCGATAAACTCAAAGTCTATGGATTGGATGGAAAGAAGCCGAAGGTGGTCGTCTCTCCGGGAACGATCGATGAAGTTTCAAGGATCGTTGGCCATGCCCATCAGGAGCATCTGTCCATCATACCGAGAGGGAATGGAACCAAGATGGGAATGGGTGGCATTCCAAAAAAGATAGATATCGTTCTTTCCACCAACCGGCTCAATCGTATCACAGATAGCGACTGCGAAAATCTGACCCTCTCCGCAGAAAGTGGAATCACTCTAATCGAAGTTCAAAAAAGTTTGGCAAAAGTGGGGAAGGGGTATTTCCTTCCCTTTGATCCACCCTTTACGGATAAAGCTACATTGGGTGGAATTGTAATGACGAATTCCAGTGGCCCCAAAAGATTGCTCTATGGCACAGCGAGAGATTTAATCATTGGGACAAAGACCGTTTTCCCCAATGGGGATATTGTCGTCTCAGGCGGGAAGACGGTTAAGAATGTCTCCGGCTACGATATTTGTAAACTCCTGATCGGCTCCTATGGAACCCTGGGCATCCTATGCGAGATGACCTTTAAACTGCTTCCCCTCCCTGAAAAGGAAGGGACCTTATTGTTCTCTTTTGCGAGATTAGAGGAGCTAGATAGTTTTGTTCGCGAGGTGAGAAGCTCCCAGTTAATTCCTTCGTCCATTGAAATCCTTAATGCCATAGCTGTGCAAAAGATGAAATATCCCATGTCCTTTCCTTCAAATGGAAATTATCTCGTTGCCATCGGGTTGGAGGGGGTCGCTGAAAGCATTGACAGGCAGATTTCTGAGATGAGTGAGATGGGAAAGAAACATGGGGTTCTCGAAGCAGTGACTCTGGATTCGGAGAAACATCAGGCTTTTTGGATTGCTACCCGTGACTTCTCCGATGGGTTGATCCAGAACTACTCGAATCCCATCTCTTTGAAATCAAACTTTGTAATCTCGAAATCTGGGGAGATGCTTGGAGGTTATGAAGAAATTGCTAAAGGCTCAGGAATCGAATGTGCCTTAATCTGCCATGCTGGCAATGGAATTTTATACTCCTATCTTTTAGCAGGGAAGAATTTACGATCAAAGATTGAATCCTTTGTCGAACTCATCGGAAAACTGACCTCTGAGGCTGTGAAAAATGAAGGCAACCTCGTAGTGGAATCGTCTCCTCTTTTGATCAAGAAGAAGGTGGATGTATGGGGACAACATCGAGATGATTATCGCATCATGCATCTTTTGAAAAAAGAGATCGATCCGAATGGCGTCCTGAACATAGGCCGATTTGTAGGAAGAGTCTAACGTACCAAAAATTCGAAATCCGAATATCGAAATCCCTGCTTGCGCCTGCCTGCGGTAGGCAGGGCAGGCAGGCGAAACAAAGATGTTAAACCCTAAACTCTAAACAAACTCAAATATTCAAAGCACAAAACTCAAAACCATATAATCTTTGAGTTTTAGATTCTTAAATTTTGAATCTGAGAATTTTCTTCTAACATTTTAACCCCCTCCCCCCGCTGGGGAGAGGGGAAGCCTGCCTGCCGGTAGGCAGGGGTGAGGGGAAATTTCAAATATTTTTGGTTAGATTTTTGATTTGTTTAGGATTTAGAGTTTAGGGTTTAAACCATTTCGAATTTCGTGCTTCGAAATTAGGATTTTCCGCGAGTAAGGAGTGAATGATGAAGCAGGAAGAGCTGAAAACATTATTATACGACGAGATTGCCAAGTGCAACCGATGTGGCTTCTGTCTGGCGGTTTGTCCTGTTTATACAGTCAGAGGAAGAGAAGGGGCTACCCCGCGGGGGAAAAACGCCCTTGTCAGAGCTATCATCGAGGGCAAAATAGGTTGGACACCCGAAATCGAAGAGACCCTTTTCAGATGCACGGGCTGCAGGCTTTGTACTCAAACCTGTTTTCCAGCCGTAGAGACCAATCAAGGGGTTCTCGCAGGAAGGGCTTGTTTGGCCGATATAAACCAATACCCGAAAATAGTAGATCGGGTGGTCGAGTCACTGGAAAACAATTTCAATATCTCCGATGAACCCAATGAGGACCGCTCCCAATGGATCGATTTCCTAAAGGACCATCCGGAGCACCTGTATCAGAAAGAGAAAGCCCAGGTTGTCTATTTTGTGGGATGCGTCGCAGCCTTCTTCCCCTTAGTCCAAAAGATCCCCCAGGCTTTCGTACAGGTTTTAGAGAAATGCCTGGTGGACTTTACCCTCCTCGGGGGGGAGGAATGGTGCTGCGGTTTTCCACTCATCCAGATGGGTATGGCGGAGAAGATACAGAAACTCGTGGAGCACAATCAGGAAAAAGTCAAAGAGGTGGATGCGAAGACCGTCGTCTTTGCCTGTCCTTCTTGCTACCATACCTGGAAAAAGAAGTACAATACCCATGCAACATTGCTTCATTCGACGGAGTTTATGGAGAGGTTGATCAAAGAAGGGAAGATCGAATTCAACAAAGGTTTTAATAAGACCGTGACCTACCATGACCCCTGTGATCTCGGGAGAAACAGCGATGTTTACGATCCACCGAGGAATATTTTGAAGCAGATTCCAGGCCTGAAACTGATAGAACTGGAGAGTAACCGGCAATTGTGTGTCTGCTGTGGTGGGGGTGGGGACCTCGAAATGATCGATCCGGAACTCTCCGCCGCCATTGCTGAAATGAAGATTCAGGAGATTAAGGATACAGGAGCGGATATCGTGGTGACCTCCTGCCAGCAATGCATCCGGACCATTTCGGGTTATGCGAGAAAGCAGGAGATTGACCTCAGCGTAATGGACATCACCGAGGTGGTTCTGGAGGCAATGGGGTCTTAGGACCGTGACCGTGTCCGTGGTCCGTGTCTAGTATGGTGAGTCAGAAGTTCGTTTCCTTAAAAAGTCATTCCCGCTCCTGCCTGCGGTAGGCAGGGAAGCAGGAATCCAGTATTTCCCTTCTGGATTCCCACTTTCGTGGGAATGACACCCTAAAAATAAATATATAAACGAATTAGGGACTGAACCATCGAGGAAGTGTGAGGTTCTTTGCCCAGTTGGATAAAGCCAGTGATAAAAGAGGAGAAAATTTTGAAAGAAGGTCTTGAAAAAACTTCTGAGAAACAGGATAATAATTTTGGTATATCTTTTTTGGCATTTTGGATTTTCATAAGCTGTTCTTCTTTCTTGGTTAAAGTAAGTGTGCGCTTTCTTTAGCCAATTATAGGTTAACAGCCTTTTTTATTCATCCTTTAAAAAGTGCAATACTTTAGAATATTAAAACGATATGGTTTTATGATAAAAACAAGGTAACCGAAGAGTATTGCAAAGAAGTTTTGCAGCCGCTTTGCATTAAGGGTTCCTATGCCGGAGCAATGTTTATCCTATCCTTCGAAATGTTTTAAAAGAGCCCTATGTCGAAAAAGAGGCTAACCTTTTGGCCAAAATTACCATGCCGACTCTAATAATCCATGGAAAGGAAGATAAGGCTATTCCTTTAGACCCCTCAAAAAGACTAAACGATCTTTGGAAGGGATCAAAATTGGTGATCCTTGATAAGGCTGGGCATAGTCCCTATGAAGAGTACCCTGAAAAGTTCGACAAGCTCGCAATAGATTTTTTATCTTCTACTGGATCATTTTCTTAAATTCTTCTTCGGTGAGGGTCTTGATCCCTAATTCTTTGGCCTTATCGAATTTGGAGCCTGGATCCTCGCCGACCACCACAAAGTCCACCTTCTTCGAGACGCTGGAGGCAGTCATCCCTCCTA
>JBFMAE010000117.1:0-3507 GCA_040756085.1 Thermodesulfobacteriota bacterium
AAGGAGAGAACCGTTGCGAATGAATTCCTTTCAGGATCTCGCCAAGCAACGCTTCTTGATTAGAAGTAAGTTCAGGTTTTGGGTAGGGTTTGAGCTCTGATCGAACTGAGAGATCACGGCATACCTCCCTCTGGAAGAGAGAGAGGAACCCTTTGGCTTGAAGTAACTGGATAGGTTTAGAAGGAGACTTAAATCTTTTGCCCAGTTCAGAATAAGAAATTTCTCCTCTCTCCTCCACCCACTTCAGGATCTCTGCCTGCTTTTTTGAAATCGGTTTTGCAGGCTCACCTCCCTGGTACCGAATGATCTTCTCGAATTTCGGTTTGACTTCTCTCCCTTCTATCCCGGCATCGATATTGAGAAGGCCCTTTTTCTTCCAGGAAAAGAGTTGAGATCTCGTCACCTCTCTAGGAAATATCCTCAAGATTTTCTTTAACGTAACCCTCCCGTATTTCTCGATCTCCCTGAAGACTTTCTCCTGAACTGGGTGCAGGCCTCCTTGGCTGAGATTTTCCATCCCATCCTGAGTGAGGCTCAGGATAAGTTCGCTCTTCAGTTGAAGCCCTGGGGGGAGACCGGTCTTGATCACCTCTCCCATTGGATAGAGGTAGTAATCCGCAATCCATCGATAAAAACGGAGCATCTGAGGATCGATGAGAGGTGCCTCATCGAGAAGGTCTTCAACCTCCCTCAATTTTTCTTCCGCCTCTTTTGGAGGATGCTCCAGGAGGTCGATTATAAACCCCGTGACCTTCCTCCCTTTAAAAGGGACGAGCACTCTCATTCCTATCTTAAGGGAGTCTTTCATTCTTTCAGGAATGCGATAGTAGAAGGTCTTCGATACAGGAAGACCGACGGCTACTTCAACAATCTCCTTCATCGCTCTCAAATTATCCCCTTTTGGCCAAGTTTGTCAAATTTCTTCCATGAGGGGAAAGGGGACGCTTCTATTTTATTGCCATGAAGATTCTTTTATGATATTTTTTGTTTATGCCAAGAATTTTTAGGTTATTACCAGAAACAGGAATAATTCATATCCTCATGAGAGGAAACAATCGTCAGAGAGTATTCAAAGACCCAAAAGACTACCAACACTATCTCAGCATATTAAAACTCTATAAAGAGGAACATGGTTTTTTACTTTATCATTACTGCTTGATGCCTAATCACATCCACCTCATTTTAGAAACAACTCCAAAAACCAATCTCTCCAAGCTAATGAAGCAAATTAATCTAAGATATGCTCATTATTTTAGAAGGCGATATAGGTATTGGGGGCATTTATGGCAGGGAAGATTTAAAAGTTTATTAATTGAGAGAGATAGCTATCTTATTGCTTGTGGAAGATATGTTGAGATGAATCCTGTTAGAGCAAAAATTATTAATGACCCAAAAGACTACCCATGGTCTACTTACCAATTTTATGCCTATGGGAAAAGAGACGATATTGTAGATATTGATCCTCTTTATCAGGAATTGGGAAAGAGTGAAAAAGAAAAGCAATTAAGTTATAGACTTACTTACTATGAAGAATCTAAACCAAATTTGAATGTTAGATTTTTAGGCTCCAGTTCTTTTATTAATAGGATGGAAGCAAAATTCGGAGTAAAGAACTTAAAGAATAGAAAGGGGAGGCCAGCAAAAGGTAATAAATAGAAGCGTCCCCTTTATTTTTTAGGAGGTTAAAATGGACTCCATCTATTTTAAGGAAGAACATAATATCTTTAGGAAGTCTCTTAGGGATTTTGTCAAAAAGGAGATTCGGCCCTGTGCTGAGGAATGGGAGGAGGCTGAAATTTATCCACGGGAGATTTTTAAAAGAATGGGCGACCTCGGTTTCCTTGGCGTCTCCTACCCTGAGGAATATGGTGGAGGGGGTGCGGACTATTTTTCCACTATCGTTTTTGCGGAGGAGATATCTAAATGTGGGACCCTCGGTTTTGCTATGAGCGTTCTTGTCCAGACGGATATAGCGACCCCGGCCATCAATGAGTATGGGACTCACGAACAGAAGTGTAAATATCTCAAACCGGCTCTGGCAGGAGAGAAGATTATCGCTTTGGGGGTAACCGAGCCCAATCATGGATCAGACGTGGCTTCCATAGAGACAACGGCTGTTAGAGATGGGGATCACTATGTCATCAATGGAAGCAAGATTTTCATTACCAATGGGACACAGGCCGACCTCATCACCCTCGGGGTGAGAACAGGCCCAGAGAAGAGTGAAAAGGGAATTTCTCTCGTCATTTTTGAAACCAGCACCCCAGGGTTTTCAGTGGGGAGGAAATTGAAGAAGATGGGAATGCATTCTTCCGATACGGCCGAGCTCTTCTTCGATGACTGTGTTGTTCCCAAAGGGAATCTTTTAGGCGAAGAGGGCCAGGGTTTTTACGCCATCATGGCGGGCTTCGAAAATGAGCGCCTCGTAGGCGCCGCCATGTCCTATTCGGCGGCTGAGGTCGCTCTCGATCTATCGCTCAAATATGCCCAGAAGAGAATCCAGTTTGGAAGGCCTATTGGTCAATTTCAAGTCATCTCCCATATGCTCTCCGAGATGGCAACCGATATTGAGGCGGCCAGGCAATTGACCTATCATGCTGCTTGGCTAAAGAACAGAGGGAACCCATGCAGAAAAGAGGTCCATATGGCGAAGGTCTTTGCCACCGAGATTGCCAACCAGGTTGCCAATAAAGCGGTTCAGATTTTTGGTGGCTATGGATATATGCAAGAGTATGAAGTGGAGAGAATTTATCGAGACGTCAGGCTGGCCAATATCGGTGCTGGGACTTCACAGATTATGAAGAACATCATCGCAAAACAGTTGGGGTTATAGTTATGGCCGTCATTCTCGGAAAATATTTCGAAGATTTTGAGGAAGGCATGGAGTTTATCACCTTGGGAAGGACGATGACCGAGGCGGATATTGTCAATTTTTGCGGCTTCACCGGAGATTTTAATCCCCTCCATACAGATGCCCAGTATGCTTCGGAAAGCATGTTTGGAGAGAGGGTTGCCCATGGGATGTGCGGTCTGTCAATGGCGACCGGCCTGTTGGTCCGTCTCAATATCTTCGAGGGAACGATCATGGCCTTTTACGGAATCGATGAGTGGCGATTTCGAGCTCCGATAAAGATAGGCGATACGATCCATGTGAAGGCCAAGGTCATCGAAAAGAGAGAATCTAAGAAAGAAGGGCAGGGCTTGGTCGCCTTCCAGGTAGATGTGGTCAATCAGAATGGCACTTCAGTGATGGGGGGCGTTGTCAAGACCCTCATGAAAAAGAGGCCCTGATTAGAAATTGACCTTCTCCTTTCCTTTCAAACGCAGTATGCTCCTTGCTTCTTCAGGGGAGGCAATGTCCCGATCTAGTTCCCTCGCTATTCTCACCATCTTCTCAACCAACTCCCCATTGCTCTTCGCAAATTCCCCCCTCCTGATCCTGAAATTGTCCTCCATCCCAACCCTTACATGTCCACCTAACATGGCGGCCATAGCTCCCAAGTGGAA
>JBFMAE010000118.1:0-9119 GCA_040756085.1 Thermodesulfobacteriota bacterium
ATCCGCCATATTTAATTTGACATAAGCAAAATTGAATTCTAAGTACGTCTTATTCTATAGCTTGTGTATTTGACAATATCAGCTCCAAATGTAAAATGATATACCACTTTAAAATCTCTGCTTTCGCAGGAATGACGAACAGAGGTAAATTCTTAACTGTTTGAGTTTTTACATTTGAACTTTATATGTTTTTGCTATCCAATAAAAGCGTCACAGGCCCATCATTGATGATATGCACCTCCATTTTTGCCTGAAATTCTCCGGTCTGGACAGAAATTCCTTGTTCTCTCAATTTTGAAATGAATCGTTCGTAGAGATTCTTTGCACCGGTGGGTTCTTCCGCATCCGTGAAAGAGGGCCTTCTCCCCTTCCGGCAATCGCCGTAGAGGGTGAACTGAGAGACGATCAATATCTCTCCCCCTATTTCCTTCAATGAAAGGTTGAATTTCCCGGAGGCATCTTCGAAGATTCTGAGTTCAGGCAATTTCGAAGTTAAATAGGAAAGATCGCTCTCTCCGTCTCCTTTACCTACACCCACAAATACAAGAAGGCCATATCCAATCTTTCCAGACAATCGGCCATCCACATAAACCTCAGCGGATTTCACCCTCTGAATCACAGCCCTCATATTAAATCGTGTCCGTGCCCGTGTTTCGTTTCCTTAAAACCTTAACCTATTAATTCTAGGAAAATATTCCAATAAGCGGGCGGGCATGCTGGAAAAACTTTACAGCGGTACCTTTTAATGTATCTCATACCAGATCACCAAACAATTTACAAAAGTCACTTTTTGGTAAAACAATTGATACCCATAAAACCTTATCATCACCGCTTTGTAAAGTTTTGGAAACATGCCTGTCCGCTTTATTTGTAGGACATTGGGTTATTAACTCTCTTTTTCTTTATCCTTCTTTGCCTGGGCGATGATCTTCTCGCTCAATTGGGCAGGGACCTCCTCATAATGGGAAAACTCCATGGTAAACGATCCCCTTCCCCCTGTTTTCGAATTGAGATCCGGAGCATATTTCAGCATTTCTGACATGGGGACATTGGCCTGGATCATCTGGTAATTCCCTTTGGCTTCGACACTCAACACCCTCCCCCGCCGGCTGTTCAGATCCCCGATCACGTCCCCGATGGTCTCATCGGGCGCTGTCACTTCTACCTTCATGATCGGTTCGAGCAATACGGGGTTTGCTTCCTGTACTCCTTTTTTGAAAGCCATGATCGCGGCAATTTTAAAAGCCATTTCAGAAGAATCGACCTCATGGGACTTCCCATCATAAAACCGTACCTTCACATCCACGACCGGAAAACCAGCCAAGACTCCGCTCTGCATCGCCTCTGCAATCCCCTTCTCCACGGCAGGAACGAAATTCCTCGGGACGTTCATCCCGACGAGGGCATTCTCAAATTCGAATCCCGTTCCCCGCGGGAGAGGAGCGATATCAAAATGGACTTCAGCGAACTGACCACGACCTCCGGTCTGTTTCTTATGACGGTAGATCACACCGGTCTTTGACCCACGGACCGTCTCTTTATAAGGTACTTTTGGAACACTGAGGGTCACCTCTACCCCGAATTTCCTTTTCAACTTTTCGACGATCACCTCCACATGGGTCTGTCCCACTCCTGAGAGGATGATCTCTCCCGTCTGTTCATCCCGTCCTACGGTCATGGTCGGATCTTCCTCATGGATGCGGGCCAGGGAGGAGGTGATCTTATCTTCATCCCCCTTGCTTTTTGGAGCCAATGCATAGGAAATCGCCGGCAGAGGAAGTCTGGTTTCTTCGAATAGGATGGGCTTCTTCTCATCGGAGAAGGTGTCGCCTGTGGTGGTCTCCTTCAGTTTCGCAACGGCGACGATATCGCCCACGCTTGCGAAACCCACCGGTTTCTGTTTCTTTCCCTCCAGTAAAAAAATCTGGCTGATCCTCTCCTTCACATCCTTTTTAGAATTGTACACGGCAGAGTCGGCATTGATACTTCCAGAATAGACTTTGAAAAGGCTCAGTTTGCCCGCAAAGGGATCGGCGATCGTCTTGAATACGAAAGCGGAAAAGGGTCCATCTTCTTTAGGCTCTCTTACCTCCGGTTCTCCCGTTTTAATATTTTTCCCTTGAACCGGTTCTCTCTCCAGAGGGGAGGGGAAACAGCGAATCATCAGGTCGAGCAAGGGTTGGATACCAACATTACGGATGGAGGAACCACAGAGAGCAGGAACCAGTTTCCTCTCTATCGTCCCTTTTCGAAGGCATTGGACGATCTCCTCAGCGGAGACTTCTCCAGAGTCCAGATATTTTTCCATCAGTTGATCATCCATTTCTACCACGGCCTCGATCAACTTATCCCGATATCGATCTACATCCTCTTTCATCTCAGGAGGAACATCCTTGACTTCGAACTGCCCGCTTCCATCCTCTTGATAAAGATAGGCCTTTCTCTGAATCAAATCCACCACTCCCTTAAAATCTCCTTCGCCTCCAATGGGAAGTTGGACAGGAACGACGGGTTGTGAAGGAAAGGTCTTTTTCACCTCCTCAACGACTTTGAGAAAATCGGCTCGTTCCATATCCATCTTGCTTACATAGAGGATTCGTGGAACCTGAAATTCATTGGCATATCCCCACACGGCCTCTGTCTGAACCTTGACCCCTGCATTTCCTCCGACAACGATGATGGCCCCGTCCACCACCCGCATCGACGCCTTTGCCTCTGCGATGAAGTTAGCATATCCAGGCGTATCGATAACATGAAACTGGTGTTTCTCCCATTCGAAGTGAGAAAGGGATGCACTGATGCTGATCTTCCGATTAATCTCCTCCGGTTCAAAATCCATTAAAGAGGAACCATCATCGACGCGGCCCAGACGGTTATTCCCTCCCGTATCGAAAAGGATGGCTTCGACTAATGAGGTCTTTCCCTCCCCGCCATGGCCAAAGGTTCCTATATTTCGTATGTGGCTCGGTTCAAATCGCTTCATTTCTTCTCCTTTCTCTGTCTTATCCGTCTGAATAAAAATGTTATATCTTAACTTACTTATTTACCAAATAAAAGTCAACCCTTCGACCCAAATCCCGATTTAGAAGGTGTCATTGCGAATGAAATGAAGCAATCTCGGTCTTTTGGGCTCGCCTCGCTTCGCAGTCGAAGCGGGTGAGATTGCCACGCACCTTTCAGGTGCTCGCAATGACAGGTTGGGTAAGGGCTTTTCTTTTCTAAATCGGGATTTGGGTTCGACTCCTCTAAGGAGCGATCTCATAAAATTCCCGAAAAAACAAAAGAGTCCTGAACATTGACACACTGGTGAGATTCTCTTAGAATTTCGGCACGGAGGACAAGAGATGAAAAGTAATGTCTATTTTTCCGATCTGAAGGTGGGTGGAAAGACCCTTCTGGATAAACTGGATACCCTCTTGGACCGTACGGATCTCAAAGGGAAAATAAGGGAGAGGGATCTTGTAGCGATCAAACTCCATTTCGGCGAGAGAGGAAATACCGCTTTCGTCCGACCCATCTTTTTAAGAAGAGTGGTGGATCAGGTCAAACGATATAAAGGAAAGCCTTTCTTAACGGATACGAACACCCTCTATCTCGGAACTCGGACAGAGGCCGTTTCCCATTTAACCAACGCCCATCAGAACGGGTTCGTTTACTCCGTGGTCAATGCCCCTCTCATCATCGCGGATGGATTGAGGGGGAACAGTGGCATAAGGGTCCGAATTGACAGACCCATTTTCAAAACGGCCTCCATTGCCCATACGATCTACATGGCTGATACGCTCATCTGTGTCACCCATTTCAAAGGGCATGAACTATCCGGATTTGGAGGGACATTGAAGAATCTGGGAATGGGATGTGCCAGCCGTGAGGGGAAGTTGAGCCAGCATTCGAATATCTCTCCTCAAGTCAAGAAGAAAGTCTGCAAGGGATGTGAACTCTGTCTCACCTGGTGCCCTTCGGAAGCGATCTCAATGTCCCCTCCGGAGTCAGAGGGCAAGAACAAACACCCTCTCGCTTTCATCGATTCCAAAAAATGTATCGGATGTGGGGAGTGTATCCTCACCTGTCCTACCGGTGCCATTCAAATCCAGTGGAACGAGAGCATCCCCATCTTCCAGAAGAAGATGGTCGAATATGCCTATGGAGCGGTTCAGAAGAAAAAAGGGAAGGCTCTTTACCTTAACTTCCTCACACAGATCTCCCCGGCCTGCGACTGTTACGAGTATTCGGATACCCCGATCGTCCAAGATATCGGAATCCTCTCTTCTGAGGACCCCGTGGCTATCGATCAGGCTTCCGTGGATCTGGTAAACAATGAGGAGGGAAATCGAGCCTCTAAACTGATCAAGAACTGGACAAGTGGGGAGGATAAATTTCGTGCCCTCTATCCAGAGGTGGATTGGAGGATTCAACTGGCCTACGGTGAAGAGATCGGCCTGGGAACAAGGAATTATGAATTAGTCAAAATTTGACTATAAGCTAATGGCTGATGGCTTATAGAAGAATAACTATTGGCTATCAACTATAAGCCATCTGCTAATACTTCACTTCTTTCAAAAAGAGCCCATGGGCAGGGGCTGTCGAACCTGCCTTTTCTCTATCCTTTGAATGAAGGATCCTCCGAAACTCTTCAGAAGTGACCTTGCCCTTCCCCACTTCGGCCAAGGTCCCTACAATGGTTCTTACCATTTGCTTTAAAAAACCGGTGGCTTCGATTTCAAAATGAATGAGACCCTCTCGACCCCTCTTCCACTCGGCTCTGATCACTCTTCGAACCATTGTCCGGGTCGGAGACCCAGTCGAGCGAAATGATGAGAAGTCATGTTCTCCGATCAGATGTTGAGTTGCTTTTTTCATCTCTTCAAAATCTAACTTCTGGGGAATATGCCATACATACCCGCGGGCGATAGCGGAACGGAAATCCCGGTTGAGAATCCGATATTCATAAACCTTGCTTCTCGCACTCTTCCGGGCATGGAACCCTTCTTCAACTTCCTCTGCTCCTCGAATCACAATATCCGGAGGGAGAAGGCTGTTGAGGGCCTTCCGGATCGAACGGACATCCATCTGGCTTTCCGTCTTGAAGTGGGCTATCTGTCCGAGGGCATGAGCCCCTGCATCCGTCCTCCCAGAACCGATCAGATGAACTGTTTCTTCTGTGAGAAGTGCCAGCTTCTCTTCGATCACCCCTTGAATAGTTGGACCTCTCGATTGAACCTGCCATCCCTGGTAGTTCGTTCCGTCATATTCAATCAGTAATTTGATGTTACGCATCACTCACCTGAAGCCCAAGTCAATTACCTACTGCCTTCTGCCTACTAACTTTAAGGCCCATCCAGGTTTGATGGAGATCGCTCCCTCCGGACAGACCTCTTGGCAGCAGAAACACCGAATGCATTTCTCATAATCGAAAACCAAACCTACCTCCTTTCTATGGATTGTTTTAGGAGGACATATCTCCATGCATTGATCACAAGCCTTACAGACCTCTTCATCTACCACCGGCTTAGAGGTCAATGCGTTTTTTAGAGTCTTTCTCATAAACCCCGGAAGATTCCAATCGGGGCGGGATGGATGGGGAAGTTTAAAATGGGAAACCCTCATTTCTTCCAGTCTTTCACCCACCACCTCAATTCCGTCACTCCCCAATCCCTGCTCAAATGCCACTCGATTCGTCATCAAAGACTTTCTTGAAATCCCAAGAAGGTCACAGACAATTTGGTCAAGGCTGAGGGGGTCTCTACTTGCCAAAATCAAACCCAGAGCAATGGGGTCACCACTATTAGGCCCATTCCCTTCCATCCCCACAATTCCATCCAGGATGGTTAGAGAGGGTCGGATCACCTGGTATAGATCCACCAGTATCTGTGCAAAGACCTTTTTATCCTCTCCTGCTTTGAGATGCCACAAGGCCTTTCGGGGTCCCGGGATACATCCAAAAAGGTTTTTCACGCCAAGGGTGAGAAGCATCTGGGTATGGGTCTTCCATTTTGGAAGATTGATGATGACATCCGCTTCTAAAACAGTCCGATCAATTTCTTGTTGTTTAAAAAATCCTCCCCTTCCTTTCGGGGGGAGAATAGGTTTGTTGAATTCTACAAGAGGACAATGCATCTCATCCGCTACTTTCTTGATCCCTGCCTTTTCGGCCGTCCTGATTAAACTTCCAATGGATGGGCTATCCCCGATAAAAGGAATCCCCCCTGCTTCCTGAACAATCTGGATCATCCCTTTAACAATAGAGGGATGGGTAGTTACGGCCTTCTCTGGGCTCTTTCCATAGAGGAGATTTGGCTTGAGAAGGACGCGATCCCTCCTTCTCACGAAATTTTCAATTCCTCCGATGAGGTCAATGGATCGTCGAAGTCCCTTCAGGACCTCTTCGTCATCATAACGGTTACATTTGACAATGGAGACGGTAGGGTTCATTTATCCAAGGCTTTCTTTACCCATGATTTCTTCAATCTGGATTTCGATCACCGTTGTTTTATTCAGGACTCTTTCCGATATCCCTTCATAGCCACCTTCGGGCTGATATTTCTTCATCAGCTTCTCGAGAATGATTAATTTTTTATTTCGGTGGTTGATGAAGCCGGCTTTCCCCTTAACGATGATACTTCGATAATAATAATTGCCCGTACAGGCAGGCCCTGTCGCCGTTACATAGGCAAGGGGTTCATCTATTTCAAAACATACAGGACTCCCCCGACGGATATCCTCAACCTTCTCTCCCTTTATTGAGGAATGGATGTAAACCTTTCCATCCCAGTAAATATAATTGACTGGCTTGATGACGGGAAATCCCTTCCGGTTGACCGTGGCAATCCTCCCAACCGGCATCTGCTTAAGCATCGCCTCTATGGTTTCATCGTTCCTTATTTTCCTCTCCGGGCGCCTCATCTCGCTCGTTCCATCATCTTTTATTCTTCCGTATTCCGCATTCTGCAATCCCTGCCTGCCGGCAGGCAGGTGCATTCCGCATTCAATCAGCCCTGATCACTCCTTCCCTGAATGAAGGGACGATTTTGGCAATGTTCGTCTGAGCACAATAGGTGAAGTCCTCTTCAAACCCACGAGCGATCAAGTCCTTTCCATGGGAGGAAAGGTAAAAGGCTTCAACCGGTTTGCCTTCAAATCTTTGATAAAGGATGCGCGCCATCTGGGAAGCATCGGTCAGATCAATGGTTACCTTCCTTTCTCCAAGAATCAGATCGATAAGCATTCCCCCGCAAACCGTATCTTCAATGGAAAGCCTTCCTTCATCTCCTGAGGGAAAGATCAAGAGGTCTTGGTTGAGTTCAACACATCGCTGTGCAGTTGCTCCGATGTTAAGAAAACTTGCAACCATTATCTCCTGACACGAAGCAACGAGGTGGAAGGCCTTCGTCCCATTGGTCGTGGTCAGGATCAATCTCTTACCTTTCACCTTTTCAGCAACGTACTCCCTCGGAGAATTCCCCAGATCGAATCCTTCGATCTTCCGGCTCCCCATCTCTCCTCCCAGGAGGGTGCTCCCCTGAGGAAACGTCCTTGCCATTTGAAAAGCCTCCTCCACGGTAGCCACAGGGATGATTTCCATGGCCCCCTGTGACATTGCCTGGACGATGACCGAGGTTGCCCTGAGAACATCAATGACAATGACGGTGCGATTGGAAAGAATGTCTGGATCGGGAAAAGAGGGAAGGAATTGAATATCGATGTGCATGAAAGGAAATTATCATATCGAACCTTCCATTGCAAGTTAAACAGAACCAAACTGGCTTCCTCACCCAAACCCATAGACCATTTCTTTTTCCAGGCAGGTCTTAAGACCAAATTCCCTTGACGGGATAGCCACAGAATTTGCATTTCCCGTCTTTAATTTCTTTAGCGGAGACCAGGAAATGGGTTCGATAGATGATCCTCTTTTTACAACGGGGGCAGAAGGTGGAGTTCATCTCATGCCCTGGAACATTTCCGATATATACGTATTCGAGGCCCTCTTCCTTGGCAATCTTATGGGCCTTCTCCAGTGTCTCCACAGGGGTGGGAGGCAGATGGGTCAATTTATACTGCGGGAAAAACCGGTTGAAGTGTATGGGAGTATCTTTACCCAGATGGTTTTTAATCCAGAGGCACATCTCCCGGACATCTTTGGAATCATCATTCAATGTAGGAATCATGAGGTTGACAATTTCGAGATGTCTTCCATAAGATTTAATCGTCCTGAGGGTATGGAGGACCGGTTCAAGCTCCGATGAGGAGACCTCCCTGTAGAATTTTTCGGTGAAGGCCTTGAGATCAACGGTGACCGCATCCATAAATTTGAGAAGAGCGACCAAGGGATCTGTGTTGACGGAACCGTTGGTATGATACAGAGTTTTGAGTCCCTTCTGTTTGGCGATCCTGACGATATCAAACATATACTCATAAAAAACGGTCGGTTCAGAATAAGTGAAGGAGACCGTTTCGCAACCCCGCTGAATGGCCCTCTGAACCACTTCGTCAGGTTTTAATACCATATATGGAATGTCCTCCGGACTTCTTTGAGAGAGATGCCAGTTCTGGCAAAATTTGCAGCGGAAATTACAGCTGGCGGTGGCCGTACAAAAGATCTTTGATCCGGGTATCATATGGAAAGAAGGTTCCTTTTCGATCGGATCGATCTGGAGGGCAGCCGGCTTTGCATAAACCAAACTGTAAAGTGTTCCCTTCGCGTTCTCCCGGTTTCGGCAGAACCCTCTCCTGCCATCCGGAATTTCGCATCCCCTGAAGCAGAGATAACACCTCACTCTATTCTGGGTAAGTTTTTCGTAATGGCGGGCCTCCTGGAGAATCTCGGCACTTTTTGCAGCATGGGATTTTGCTATTTTGAAAAGAAGAGGTAAAGGCAAGGAGAGGATTCCCCATCGGAGGCAATGTCCCCAGCTCTCCCTGAAAAAATCCCTGCGTGTGATTCCCTTTTTCATCTCTCCAATGTTTAATACTATTGTGGTATTTCATTAATTTTGGGACAGCCTCTAATCCCCATTTCTTACTGAGAGGACCAGAGTTTAAAGATTTGATTCAATATCTCTTTCTTCTTTTTCAGCATCTCCTGTTTTGATAGACAGCGTACCGTGCCTGCCGCCGCCCCG
>JBFMAE010000119.1:0-3155 GCA_040756085.1 Thermodesulfobacteriota bacterium
CCATCGAGCTTTACTCCAATCCTCGTGAGGTAATACCACCGACCGGAGAGCCGGATGCGGGAGATCCGCACGTCCGGTTCGGAGGGAGGGGTGACGCAAACCAATGCGTTATCCCTACCCCTATAGTATTTTCATGTAGTTAGAATTCTCTGGATTCCCGTTTTCACGGGAATGACGACTTTTTACGAAATTATCAGTTTTCCATTATTCCAGTAATCCGATCTTTGGTTATGCTCATCGATTCTCATGCACATCTGGAGATGCCGGACTTTAGAAGAGATCTGGAGGAAGTGATTCAGAGGGCCAAAGAATCCGGTGTCGAATACATCTTCACTGTTGGAACGGGGAAAAAAGATTGGAAGAGGGCCATTGAAATTGCCCATACGCACCCTTCGGTCTATGCCATCCTCGGTGTCCATCCCCATAATGTAAAGGAGATCAATGATCAGACCTATCCGACCTTGAAAGAACTCTGTCGGAACGAGAAAGTAAAGGCCTATGGTGAGATTGGTTTAGACCTTTTCAGAAATCTCTCTCCACGGGATATCCAGCTCAAGAGATTTCGGGAACAGATCGGGTTGGCGAGAGAACTCAAACTTCCCATTGTAGTCCATGACCGGGAGGCCCATCAGCAGACTCTGAATGTTTTGAAATCCGAGAAGGCGGAAGAGTGTGGAGGGATCGTCCACTGTTTCTCCGGAGATGATGAGATGGCGAAGGCATGCATCGATATGGGATTCTATATCTCTATTCCCGGAAGCATTACTTATAAGAATGCGGAAAGATTTCAGGAAATCCTCAAGAAAATCCCATTAGAATCTCTTCTGGTGGAGACAGACGCCCCTTTCCTAACCCCTGTTCCGTTCAGAGGGAAGAGGAATGAGCCGAGTTTTGTTCGATATACAGCCCAAAAGATTGCAGAGATCAAGAGAGTGCCTTTTGAAAAAGTAGCAGAGGTAACCACCCAAAATGCTTTAAGTGTCTTTAGATTGAATTTGGGCAAGGGATAGGAAGCCAGTTTAGGTTATGGTTGAAAGGTTAGGGTTAACGGTAGAGTTTATTTTATAACTTATAAGAGATGTTTATGAAACCAGCGATCATTGTCGTCGACATGTTGAAAGATACTTTTAAGGAGGGGTCCCGATTGCCTATCACTCAGGAGGCAAGGCAGATTCTGCCAAATATTAAGAGGCTTCTGGAGGTAAGTCGGAAGAAAGGGTTTCCCATCATCTTCGCCTGTGACAGTTTTTTAAAAAAGGATTTTATCTTTAAAGGAAGAATGAAAATCCATTCCCTTCGGGGTACGAAGGGGTCAGAGGTGGTGGATGATTTAAAGTCAGAACAGACGGATATCGTTTTGCCCAAGAGGCGTTTTAGTGCCTTTTTCAAGACAGATCTCGATCAGACGCTTCGGTCGATCGGTGTTGATACGATCATCGTCACAGGCATTACTACGGAGGTCTGTGTGTTGATGACCGCCATGGATGGGCTTTGCCATGATTTCTATGTTATCATTTTGGAAGATTGCTCAGCCAGCCGAAACAGGGAATTTCATCAAGGATGTCTCCATCTCTATCGGGATTTAGTGCTCTATCCGTTGTTAAGAATCATGAAGCTTGAGGAGTTTCTAAAAGAGGTATCGTCATAGAAAGGGTCCAAGCCTGCCTGCCGGCAGGCAGGGGGTCAAGGATTCAAGGAGTCTAGGAGACAAAGAAAACCAACATTCAAAACTCAAAATGCTAAATGACAGTTTAAAATTTATATTTTAGAATGCAATTTTGATATTTGGAATTTATTTTTTAATTTACCCAGAACCCATGAACCCTCGAATCCTTGAACCCTTAATATGAAAATGAATTATTGTGAAAAAGATTTCATTAATCAGATACGGAACATCCTCTTTTCAAGAAAAAGGAGGGTGATTGAGAATCCGACCTTTTCCCATGCGGCGGTCCTTGTTCCCCTCTTTAAAAAGGGGGAGAATTGTCACCTCCTTTTCACCAAGAGAACCGATCATGTAAAATATCATAAAGGCGAGATCTCTTTCCCTGGAGGGATGGTCGATGAAGGGGATTCTGATTTAGAGAGGACCGCACTCCGGGAAACCTTTGAGGAGATCGGGCTCAAAGAGGATGATGTTCAAATCATTGGGGTTTTAGATGACATTGTAACCATTACTGAATTTATCGTCACCCCAATCGTTGGCCTCTTCCCCTTTCCCTATCCTTTTAAGGTAAACGAGGTTGAGATTGCGGAATTGATTGAAGTGCCTCTCGCCTCCTTACTCGATGAGGAGTGTTTCAGTGAGAGGGAGATCATTCGAGGGGATCGAAAGGACATCCTCTACGCCTTTCAATATGGAGAACACATCATATGGGGAGCGACCGCTCGGATCTTGAAACAATTCCTGGACTTAATTAACTCCATTAGCACAACTTAAGAATCCCTTCCAGTTCGTTCTTGTTTATTCAAACCAATTTATGCCTCCCACGGCATAGAATCCCAATTTAAGAATTGGTAGATAGCTTCCTCTGCTATACTATAACCTTGACCCTTCCTATTAACCCGTTTGAATCCAACCCCTGCGTCTTTAAAGACTTGTTCCGTTATTTTTAGAAGTGGTTTCATTCCATTTTCTTCATTATGCTCACAAGCGCTTTCGAAAATAGAACACAATTGTCTTGCTTTTGTTTTGATTCTTCTTTCTCTTGAGCTATTTCGTATGCCACTTGCAGCATGCTGGCAACGACCACAGAAAGCCGATGAGCACGGCCATATGGGACCAATCGTTTTAGCATCTCCAGCCACACACTATAGTTTTTTGATCCCACCACGTCTTTTATCATTACATAGATTCTTCGTATAATTTGAAACCGTAACGAGCCTGTAGAAAAGGTCACTTTTTAAAAAACCGCTTCTTCTGCAGGATTAAAAATAGGAAAATATTTTCTGCCATCGAAACATTTTACGATCCTTGCTGCTATGGTCGTCTTTCCATGGTGTTTTTCTTGCCACAGTACCACACCATCCAATCCGGTTCCGTCACGCAAACTCCAGACCGTATCGATGCACTTTAAAGAGATTGTGTACCGCACAGTAGAGTAACCACTGGGTGTTCACTTTTCTTTTCCCTCGAAGGCTAAATCTGTTCAACC
>JBFMAE010000120.1:0-7248 GCA_040756085.1 Thermodesulfobacteriota bacterium
ACCTTCCACAATGAAGATCTCGCTCAGACTGGGGTTTCTCTCTTGGCAATCGGCCAGTTTTCCCGGCAGGAAATCTCCTTCCAGGGCCCCTTTCCGTCGACTCAGTTCCCGTGCCTTTCGGGCGGCTTCCCTCGCCCTGGCCGCATCAATCACTTTGGAGATAATCTTTCTAGCGATGGATGGGTTCTCTTCAAAAAAACTTCCCAGCTTCTCGTTGACTAAGGCCTCCACCAATCCCTTGACCTCGCTGTTCCCCAGCTTCGTCTTAGTCTGTCCTTCAAATTGGGGTTCGGGGATCTTGATGCTAATCACACCTACGAGTCCTTCCCGAATATCCTCTCCTGTGAGATTCTCCTTGACGCCTTTCAAGAGATTGGTGTTGGTCGCATATTGATTGATCGTCCGGGTGAGGGCAGTTTTAAATCCGATGAGATGGGTACCCCCTTCGTGAGTATTGATGTTATTGGCAAAGGAGAAGAGGTTTTCACTATATCCATCATTATACTGAAAGGCGATCTCCACATCGATCCCGTTTTTGACCCCCTGGACGTAGATAGGTTTCGGATGGATACAATTCTTATTTTTATTCAGGTATTCGATGAAGGAGAGGATCCCTCCTTTGTAAAAGAAGTCATGTCTTTTCTCCGATCGTTCATCTTCGATGCTGATGGAAAGTCCCTTGTTTAAAAAGGCCAATTCTCTCAAACGCTGGGAGAGGGTGTCGAAACTGAACGAGGTGGTTTCGAAGATTTCGCTATCCGGTTTGAAACGAATCTGGGTCCCCGTGTGTCTCGTTTTCCCTGTGACCTCAAGCTTCGTCTTGGCTTCCCCCCTTTCATAAACCTGGTGATAGACCTTACCCTCCCTCCGGATCTCCAGATCAATAAATTCGGAGAGGGCATTGACCACCGAGAGCCCTACTCCGTGGAGACCTCCGGAGATCTTATAGCTTCGGTTATCGAATTTGCCTCCGGAGTGGAGTTTCGTCATAACCACTTCCACCGCAGGACGCTTTTCTTTCTCGTGAATATCCACGGGGATGCCCCGACCATCATCCCTTACCGTTACACTGTTGTCGATATGAATGATCACTTCAATCTGATAACAATATCCGGCCAGGGCTTCGTCAATACTATTATCCACTAATTCGTGGACTAAATGGTGAAGCCCCTCGATTCCTGTATTTCCAATATACATCGCCGGCCTTTTCCGAACGGCAGACAATCCATCCAGAATCTTAATCTGTTCTGCTGTATATTGTTCCACTATTTCCTTCATTCCTGCTCCTTCAATAAGTGATTTATGCTAGTGATCGTATATCTGTTGGATTTTTTTGTCCGTATAAACGATTCAATAATGAGATCTATTTATATTCTCATTGGCATGATGATGCAGAGTTGATTGGATGGTTGTGCAGAAGATGAAGGCTTAATGATACTGGGGCTTCCTTCGTCCTTCAGTTCCATAAGGACTTCATGGGTATCGATCACATTGAGCGCCTCCATGACATATCTTGCATTAAATCCAATCTCAAAAGAAGAGCCATCGTAGACCACCTCAATCTCTTCCTTTGCATCTCCAAAATCTTGATGGTACGAGGAGAGTTCAATGGAATTTTTTTTAAAAGAAAATTTAACTCCTTCCACCCTTTCACTGGCCATAGTGGAAACTCGCCTCAGACATCCAATCATCCTCTCTTTTTCCATTACTAACTTTTTATCGTTCCCCTTTGGAATCACCTGTTCATATTCTGGAAATTCTCCATCGATCAACCGGATGACCATAAGAGATTTCCCAAGTTTAAAAAAACCATGAGTCTTATCAAAATAGACCTCCGCTTCTTCTTCCCCATCCCTATCCCCCATAATTTTCTTTATCTCCAGAACCCCTTTCTTAGGAATGATTATCCCATTCTCAACACCACGAATGATCTGACTTTCTCTATCAACTAATGATAGTCGATGGCCGTCGGTGGCGACCATTCTTAATATCTCCTTTCCTCCTTGTTTGTTCTGTAAGAAAAAGACTCCGTTGAGATGATACCGGGATTCCTCATTGGAGGCAGCAAAAACAGTCTTTTCAATCATTTCCCGGATAAGATGAGTCCTAACCTTTGAAAAATAATCATCTTGATAGGTGGGAAGAGAAGGAAATTCATCAGGATCTAATCCGGCAAGATTAAAGACAGACTTTCCACAATGAAGAGTAATCCAGTGATTTTCCTTTTTCTGGATATGGATGACTTCCTCTGGCAGTTCCCTTACAATTTCATATAACTTTTTTGCAGAAACAGAAGTTTTCCCCTTATGATAGACCTTTGCTGTTAACTCTTCTCTTATTCCTGTTTCTAAATCGGTTCCGGTAAGGTAAAGGGAGTTTTTATCCCACTCCATGAGGATGTGGGATAGGATAGGAAGAGTGGTTTTTCTTCCTGCAACACTTTGCATCAACCCAAGTCCTTTTAAAAATTCCTTTTTATCAATATCAAAATTCATCTTTCCTCCTCCTACTAATATTACTTATCTTTATCTCCGTCATCATCATATATCATTGTGGAAATGAAGAAAAAAAACCCTAACACTTAAATAAGAAGAGAGTTTGGATGTTGAATTTCATTAAAAACCATTGGGTAAATCTCTTATTTTCCCTAATCCCTTCCTTCTATAGTTTATCTTCTCATCATTCATCCACAATATTTCAACCTCATTTCCACTAAGGCGTTTAATTGTCATTTTGTGAAGACTATCATTAAATCTAAATTACAAATTTCCGGATAAACTTCTTTCTTCTTTCCCTTCCTTCCGTCCATTCATTATTACATATCAAATAACTTAACTTAGTAGAATTTATGATTTAATTCGACCCTGAATATTCTCAATTATTTCTTTAAAAGAAGATTCCTTTGTCATTTTATCTTCTACCATTTTAACGGAGTGCAACACGGTGGAATGATCCTTCCCTCCAAATTTCTCTCCAATTTCAAGAAGTGAGGCATTGGTTAATTTTCGACTGAGGTACATGGCGATTTGACGGGGGATGACATACCCTTTATATTTTCGCTTCGCCTTCAAATCCGAAATTTTAATATTAAAAAAATTGGATACCGCTTTTTGAATGACTTCGATGGAGATCAACTCTTCCTTCTGTTTAATAATATTTTTTAGAACCTCTTTGGCCAACTGAATGTCAATCGGTGTTTTTGTAAGAGAAGCGAATGCACCAATTCGGATGAGAGAGCCCTCTAAAACTCTAATATTGGAGTCAATTTGAGATGCAACAAAGAAAGCAACATCATTGGGGAGGGAGATATTTTCGACTTCGGCTTTCTTCCTTAAAATAGCAACTTTGGTTTCTATATCGGGAGGTTGAATGTCGGCGATCAAACCCCATTCGAACCGAGATCGGAGTCGTTCTTCGAAATTAGGAATATCCTTTGGAAACTTATCGCTGGTAACGACGATCTGTTTTCGGGCCTCATAGAGGGAGTTAAAAGTATGAAAGAATTCTGCTTGGGTTCTTTCTTTCCCCGCAATGAATTGGATGTCGTCGATCAGCAAAATATCCATTCTTCTAAATTTATTTCGGAACTCATCCATCTTTTCATAGCGGAGTGAATTGATCAGTTCATTGGTAAATTCTTCAGAGGAGAGATAGCAGACCTTCTTCAAATCTGGAAGAATCCGATGCAGGATGATATGGTTCCCGATGGCGTGAAGAAGATGGGTCTTTCCCAACCCCACCCCTCCGTAGATAAAGAGGGGATTGTAATTTTTAGCCGGTAAATTGGCAACCGCTAAGCAAGCGGCATTGGCAAACTGATTACTTGCACCCACCACAAAATGATCGAATGTATACTTTGGGTTGAAGATCGACTGAAAAGAATGAGAGATCGGAGGGGCGCTACTTTGAAAAGGCGGTGGGAAGAAATCTTTTTCACTCATTTTTTCATTTCTGATTCGGAATTGGAGATGGCAGGGCTTTTGAGTCAAGAAGGAGAGTTCATCTTTAATATAAGGGGAATAGTGTTCGTTGATCCACTCTTTGAAGAATCGATTCGGAACTTCTAATTCCACCTGCTCTCCTTCCATGGAGATGAAATGGATGGGTTTAATCCAAATGTCGAAATTCTGCTGGCCGACCCTTTCTTTTAAAGAATCGATCACCTTAGACCACAAATTTTCCATTAACTGAACCTTGGTGGCTTGGGATGTTGGATGAAGGTAAATTATGGAGTGGGCAGGACCGACCCCAAAAAGAAAACATCTTCATTTCCAGTTAGTTACAAGTCTCTTTTCACAATGTTTCCACAACTGTGGATAAATGAAATTAAAAACCAAAGAGGGGAAAATATTTGGGGATAAAAATTATCTATAACTCTAAAATAAATATAATAACACTATTTTTTAAAAATACAAGTGTTTTTTTAAATCGATTCTATTCCTTCTCTGCCAACCTCGCAACCGCAACTACCCGTTCCCCTTCTTCGAGCGTGATCAACCTGACCCCTTGGGTACTTCTTCCTTGGACAGGGATATCGACTGCTCGCAAACGGATGATTTTCCCCTTGTTGGAAATGACCATCAATTCGTCTTCATCCACTACCGTTTTGATGCCGACCACATCGCCGGTCTTTGATGTCCTTTTCACGGTAAAGATTCCGGACCCTCCTCGATTCTGAATCCGATATTCAGAGACTGGAGTTCGTTTTCCATAACCATGTTCGGTAACCGTCAAGATCTGAGTGTGAGAGGCAACCACCTCCATCCCCACCACCTCATCGTTTTTCGAAATCTTAATCCCTCTGATCCCACGAGCGGTACGACCGATCTCTCGAATCTGAGATTCAGGGAAATGAATGGCCTTTCCCAACTTCGTCCCGATGAAGAGATGCTGCTTCCCTTCAGTCAGTTTGGTGGAGATGAGCTCATCTCCTTCGTCGAGATGAATAGCGATGATCCCGCCGGCCCGGGGGTTACTGTAGGCTTCGAGGGCCGTCTTCTTGATGACCCCTTTTTTGGTCATAAAGGTGATGAACTTTCCCTTCCCAAACTCTTTTAGAGAGAGAATGGTGGTGACCATCTCTTGGGGGCTGAGGTTGAGAAGATTGACAATGGCTTTGCCCCGAGTAAGGCGACCGGCCTGTGGGACTTCATGGACCTTCATCCAATGGATCTTCCCGGCGTCGGTGAAGAAGAGCATGTAGTCATGGGTGGAGGCGATGAAGAGATCCTCCACAAAATCTTCCTCCTTTACATTAATCCCCATCTTCCCCTTTCCCCCGCGGTGCTGACTTCGGTAGAGGCCGATGGGGTTTCTCTTAATGTATCCTGTATGGGTGATCGTCACGACCATATCCTCTTCAGCGATGAGGTCTTCGATCTGGATTTCCGGTGCGACATCCACAATCTCGGTCCGCCTCTCGTCTCCGTAAGCATCTCGGATGGAAACGAGCTCCTCCTTGATTAGGTTGAGCATCAAGCGTTCGCTGGCAAGGAGAGCTTTTAACCGGTTGATCAGTTTGATCGTCTCCTCATATTCTTCTACAATCTTCCGTTGCTCAAGATTGGTGAGCCGTTGGAGCCTCATCTCCAGGATGGCCTGTGCCTGTTCTTCCGAGAGGGCAAATTTTTCAACCAGACGATCTTTTGCCTCCTTAGGAGTTTTTGAAGCTTTGATGGTGGCGATGACGGCATCGATTTGATCGATGGCCTTTTTCAAGCCTTCCAGGATATGGGCCCTGGCCTCGGCTCTTTTCAGATCGAAGAGCGATCTTCGGGTGACAACCTCCTGACGGTGTTGAACAAAAAGCCGGAGCAACTCTTTGAGTGAGAGGAGCTTCGGTTGATTCTGATAGATGGCCAGGAGGATAATCCCGAACGAGGTCTGCATCTGGGTATGTTTATAAAGCTGGTTGAGGATGACTTCAGCGACCTCGTTGCGCTTCAGTTCGATCACCACCCGCATCCCTTCACGATCCGATTCATCCCGGATATTGGAAATCCCTTCGATGGTCTTCTCCTGAACCAGTTCAGCCACCCTTTCGACAAATTTGGCCTTATTGGTCTGGTAAGGAAGCTCTGTGATGACAATACTTTCGCGCTCCCCTTTCCGATCCCTCTCGATGAGCGCCCTGGCTCGGAGTTGAATCACGCCCTTCCCTGTTTCGTAAGCCTGCCGGATTCCCTCTTTACCATAAATGAATCCCCCTGTGGGAAAGTCAGGGCCGGGGAGATGGGCCATCAATTCCTCAATGGAGATCTCAGGATTTTCTATTAAGGTGATGAGCCCATTGATCGTTTCGACAAGATTATGGGGAGGGATATTGGTCGCCATTCCCACCGCGATCCCGGAAGATCCATTGACGATAAGATTTGGAAATTTGCATGGAAGCACAGAGGGCTCGAGCAGCGATTCATCATAGTTTGGAACGAAGTCGATGGTTTCTTTATCAATGTCATTCAATAATTCGCTGGAGAGTTTAAACATCCGGATCTCTGTATATCGCATGGCTGCCGGGGGGTCTCCATCGATCGAACCGAAGTTACCCTGCCCATCGACTAAGGGGTAACGGAGGGAAAAATCTTGTGCCATTCTGACAATGGCATCATAAACCGCCATATCACCATGGGGATGGTATTTACCGATCACATCGCCGACGATTCTCGCGGACTTTTTGTAGGGTTTATCCCAATCGTTATTTAATTCATTCATCGCATAGAGAATGCGCCGGTGAACCGGTTTAAGACCATCCCTCACATCCGGGAGAGCTCGGCCGATGATAACGCTCATGGCGTAGTCCATATAGGATTTTTTCATCTCTTCTTCGATATTAACAGGGATGTGTTCGTGGGCAATGTCCATGCAGACTCCTGAAATATTTTATGAATTTTCATAAGAAACTTAATATAAAAGAGTCTCCTCTGTCAATAAAAATTAGAGTCAAAATTGGCCCAAATCCCGATTTAGAAAAGAAAAGCCCTTACCCAACCTGTCATTGCGAGCACCTGAAAGGTGCGTGGCAATCTCACCCGCTTCGACTGCGAAGAGAGGCGAGCCCAAAAGACCGAGATTGCTTCATTTCATTCGCAATGACACCTTCTAAATCGGGATTTGGGGATTGGCTGGAACTCCGATATAAGGATCAAAGATAGTTATGGTGCCGCAAATCGATTAGCCGCAAGTATGTGGATGAATCAAGGAGGCGAAAGTCCGGTGTACTTAGTATAGATCGAGGCCCGGGTTACTCCC
>JBFMAE010000121.1:0-5388 GCA_040756085.1 Thermodesulfobacteriota bacterium
AAATTTTGCCTCCGGAGTCACTTCGCTTTCGTTGACGCCCAATTGTTCTACAATAATCTCCTTGACCCTCTTCTCAATGGACATGTAATCACCTCCTTGTAAAATTTATGGAATGATGAAAAATTGGAATGCTGGAATAATTCATAGAACTTAAACCATCATTCCACCATTCCATTATTCCAAGTATTCCTTCCCTACATATAGATGCCACCATTGACATTTAAAACCTGTCCGGTAATATAACTCGAAGCTTCAGAAACGAGGAAAAGCACAGCGTGCGCCACATCCTCAGGTTGTCCCAATCGCTCCATGGGGATCATCCGCTTCAATTCCTCTTTGGCCTTCTCAGGAAGCGCCTCGGTCATCGGGGTCTCGATATACCCTGGGGCGATGGCATTGACATTGATTCCTCTCTGCGCAAATTCTCGTGCAATCGTTTTTGTAAAACCGATCACCCCGGCCTTTGAAGCAGCGTAGTTTGCCTGTCCCGCATTCCCCATCTCTCCAACCACGGAGGCAATGTTAACGATTTTCCCTCTTTTCTGTTTTGACATATGTCTGATGACCGCTTTGGTGCAATGAAATGTCCCCTTCAGGTTGATATTGAGAACCGCATCCCAATCCTCTTCGGTCATCCTGAGGATGAGTCTGTCCCGCGTGATCCCGGCATTGTTAACCAGAATATCGATCTGGCCGAACTTTTCAATCAGAGTTTGGACCATCCGCTCCACATCGTCTGATTTGGCCACATCGGCTCTGATCGCCATGGCTTTTCGACCGATGGCTTCTATCTCTCTTACGGTCTCTTCCGCCTTTTCTAAATTGATATCCGAGACAACGATATCCGCACCATTCCGAGCAAGAAGAAGGGCAACTGCCTTTCCAATCCCCTGGGCCGCCCCTGTGACCATAGCCACCTTACCCATCAATTCCATTCGTCACTCCTCACTGAAAATCGATTGATGTTTAAGATATATTTTTAAGCGTCTTGATATCTTCTAAGTTTCCAGTCTCTACACGGGTATCGATCCTTTTCATCAAACCGGAGAGGATCTTCCCGGGGCCTATCTCCACAACCCGCTCAATCCCCTTTTCGATCATCCGACGCATCGACTCCTCCCAGCGGACAGGACTCGATACTTGAGCCACTAACAGCTCTTTCACCCGATCCTTTGATTGATTGACCTCTGCCTCCACATTCGTCACCACAGGAACTTCCAGATCCCTGATGGAGACTCCCTCCAATGCATTTTCCAGTCGAGCTCCCGCCGGTTTCATCAAGGGGGAGTGAAAAGGGGCGCTGACAGGAAGCAGGACCGCTTTTTTCCCTTTCTGTTTCACCCCTTCAATCGCCCGCTGAACCGCTGTTGAATGGCCTGCAATGACGATTTGACCTGGACAGTTAAAATTGGCAGGGGAAAGGACCTCCCCGGACGAAAATTCCTCGCAGAGTTCTTCAACCTCTCTCCTCTCCATACCGAGGATGGCCGCCATGGTTCCTTCTCCTACCGGAACCGCCTCTTGCATGAACTTTCCGCGGAGACGGACCGTATGAACGGCATCGGCGAAGGAAAGCGCTCCGGATGCCACCAAGGCGCAATATTCCCCCAGGCTATGCCCGGCAGTCAGTTTGGGATTCACTCCCTTTTCGGACTCGAGCACCCTGAGTGCGGCAATGCTTGTCGTTAGAATCGCAGGTTGGGTATTCTCCGTGAGCCTCAATGCCTCTTCTGGACCCCGGAAACAGAGTTCAGAAATGGAGAGACGAAGGGTATCATCCGCTTCCTCAAAGACTTCCTTCGCTCCCTTGAAATGGTCATAAAATTCCTTTCCCATTCCAACATACTGGGAACCTTGACCGGGGAAGATAAAGGCTGTCTGTTTCATCTTTCTAATTTTTTCCCAGCGTATTCCTTGCTCAATTCCAAACCGATGACATTGCGCTGGATCTGGTTAGTACCTTCATAGATCTGGAGGATTTTGGCATCCCGCATCATTTTCTCAACGGGATACTCTCTCATGTATCCATAGCCACCGAATACCTGAACCGCATCCGTCGTTACTCTCATGGCCACATCGCTGGCGAACACCTTGGCCATTCCTGAGACCTTCGAAATCTCCTTGGGGTTCTCTGACTGGTCAATATAACGGGCGACGGAATAGACCAATGCCCTCGCCGCTTCAACCTGGGTGGCCATATCGGCCAACAGATGTTGAATCGCCTGGAAGGAGATGATCTTCTTCCCGAACTGTTCCCGTTCCCGGGCATAGCGCACGGCCTCGTCGAGAGACCCCTGCGCCAATCCCACGCCCTGAGCGCCCACTCCGGGCCGGGTTCGATCAAAAGTCCTCATCGTGACAATGAATCCCATCCCTTCCTTTGCGATAAGATTCTCTTTGGGGACATAACAATCCTGGAAGACCAGTTCCCGGGTGGCAGAGGCTCGGATACCCAACTTCTTCTCCTTCTTACCGAAATCGAAACCCGGCATCCCCTTTTCTAAAATGAAGGCGCTTGCTCCTCTGGGCCCCTTTGATCGATCGGTGATCGCAATAACCGTATAAATCTCTGCCTCCCCTCCATTGGTGATCCATTGCTTTGTCCCATTCAAAAAATATCCATCCCCTTTTCGGTTAGCGGTCGTCCGGATGGCACCGGCATCGCTTCCCGCATCGGCTTCGGTCAATCCAAAAGCTGCCAGTCTCTTCCCACTGGCAATATCAGGAAGATATTTCTTCTTCTGTTCCGGGCTCCCATAAAGCATGATCGGATGGGCGCCCAAGCCACTCCCTGCATAACTGGTGGCCACCCCCAAACAGACCCGGCTCAACTCCTCCACCGCCAAGCAGTTCTCCAGGACACCTCCCCCAATACCTCCGTACTCCTCTTCAATGGAGACACCGAAGAGGCCTGCCTCTGCACAGATTTTCATGATCTCCCATGGGAACTCCTCCTTTTCATCCAATTCTGCGCGTACCGGTGCCACTTTATCCACAGCTATTTTACGGGCTAAGTCCTGAATCATCTTTTGGTCTGATGTGAGAAAATAATCCAACTCCCGTCCCTCCTATTCCTTCCATATAACATCATCGAATCGATTTGATGGCCCCATTGATCTTCTCTTGCCGCTTCTGCCCTAGGCGAAGCAATTCCTGTTTTTCCTCAAGCTCTTGGGTCAGATGTTCATTGAACCTATTTTTCGCCAGGTTCGAGGCCAAGAGGATGGCATTCATGATCGCTTTTGCATTGGAAGCCCCGTGGCAGATGACACAGTTTCCATTAATTCCCAGGAGGGGAGCTCCTCCATATTCATCGTAGTCCAGTCTCTTCTCCAGGCGCCGGATAGCCCGCCTCATCAGAAAATAAGCTACCTTCGCCCTAATATTATCCTGCGCCTCCCATTTCAGAATGGCGTGGATGGTTTCCCAAAGCCCTTCGCTCACCTTCAAAGCTACATTTCCTACGAAACCTTCGCATACGATGATATCCACCTCTCCGCTATTGAGGTCCCTCCCCTCCACATAACCGATATAGTTCATATCGGTCGTCAATAGGATATCGTGAACCTCACGGGTCAGTTCATTCCCTTTCCCCTCCTCTTCTCCATTGCTCAAGACACCAATCCGCGGTTCTTCCTTACCCAGGATATATTTTGCATAGGCATCCCCCATGATGGCGAACTGGATGAGATGATAGGGTTTGCAATCCACATTGCCTCCGGAGTCGATGAGGACTGTAGAACCTTTCAAGGTCGGGTGGATGGTGACGATGGCAGGTCGCTCGACCCCCTCCAATTTTCTGAGGATGAACATGGCCAAGGCCATGGCAGCTCCTGAATTCCCTGCGGAAACCACCCCGTTCACCTGCCCCTCCTTTGCCAGATCGAGGGAAACCTTGATGGAGGTATCCTTCATTCTTCTGATGACGACGGAGGGGGAATCATGCATGGCTACTACATGGGAGGCATGATGGATATAGAGGGGAAGTTTCGAAGTAGGATATTTTGATAGTTCTTTACTGATCTGGTCCTCATCACCCACCAGGACCACCTTCACTCCATACTTTTTAGAAGCCCAAAAAGCTCCTTCAACAATGGTTTGAGGAGCAAAATCCCCTCCCATGGCATCTACTGCAATTTTCATTTCAGGCTATCCTTTGTCATCCTTTCAAGGATTTATTTCTCTTCTTCAACACTAAGAATCTCTTTCCCCTTGTAAGCTCCACAATGCGGACAGACATGGTGAGGCAATAAAGGTTCGTGACACTGAGGACAAAGGGAGAAACTGGGGGAAACCAATTTTTTATGGGCCCGGCGTTGATCCCTCCTTGCGGGTGACGTTTTACGCTTTGGAACTCCCATTCGAAAACATCCTTTCGTAAACAAAGTTCCCCCACCCCTTCCTCCCCCTCGAGAGGGAGGAAGGGGTGGGGGTGATTAATCAAGCTTCAATTTCTTAAGATCGGAGAAACCTGCCCCAAATTCATCCTTCACACATTCACAGGAAGAAAGATTAAGATCTTTTCCGCAGGTTGAGCAAAGTCCTTTACATCCCTCATGGCAAAGTGGCTGATAAGGGATCTCTAAGAAGATTTGTTCGCAGGCGATTTCCGAAAGATGAATTTCTCCTCCCTCGAAGAAGCTCGATTCCATCTCCTTCTCGCTCAATTCCGTCTCTTCTACAAAGGAAGGCCCCTTTAGAGGGTGTAAGGTGATTTCGAAAGTTGAAGAGAGTGGATAGGAGAATTCTTTCAGACACCTCACGCACTTCAATTGTAGGCGGGTCTCGACCTTCCCTTTGATTGAGACGGATTGACCCACCTTCTGAATTTTTGTCTCTGATTGGAGGGGCGTTTCGAAGTCGAAGTCGATCTGTGAGAGGTTTTCCAAATAGCCTAACAAAGAAGCCCGTTCCTCTGTCCACTTCAGATCCAGCCCTTCCCCGGGAATTTCATCAAATTTCAAAGTAAACATTCTGTTCCAATTCTCAATAATTTTAGAAGAATAAACCCTGATGTTGCAAAAAATTAAATAAACCAGCAGACAGGGATGCTGGAAAAGCTTTCCAGCGGCCACCCTGATGAGTTGAATACCGGGATTCCCAGCATATTACAAAGGCCACCTTTTGTGGAAACGCGTTTTACCCATAAAATAACTAACAAAGCCGCATTGGACAGGTTTGGAAGCATCCCTGTCTGATAGGATTTATGCAACAACAGGGTAAATATATAAAAAAAATTTTTTTTGTCAAGGTAAATTAAAGACTGGAGTTTCCTGAGTTTTTCATGGTCATATAAGTTTATATACGATTCTGAGGATAAAAAGTTTTCTAAGTATTTGAAATGCTTAGACCCAATTTTTTAAATTCAAAAAAGGAAAATTCAAGATG
>JBFMAE010000122.1:0-2740 GCA_040756085.1 Thermodesulfobacteriota bacterium
CAGCGCCTGTTTATGGCGGTAAATTCCATAGACTAACTCAAAAATCCCTTTTCCTAAGATCGCCTCCGTCTTAAAGATGAGAGGTTCCCAGCCATCCTCTCTTTTTTTGCCCATTTCGAGGACCATCCGGAGGTCCCGTTCCATCTTATCTGCCCCTTCCCGCTCGCATTTATTGATGACGAAGATATCTCCGATCTCGATGATTCCTGCCTTGATCGCTTGGATATCATCTCCCATGCCCGGGATGAGGACGACGATGGAGGTATGAGCCGTATTGACAATCTCCACCTCATCCTGGCCCACACCCACGGTTTCGACCAGGATAATGTCTTTTCCCATCGCATCCATCACATTGACAATATCCTGAGTGGAGCGGGAAAGTCCTCCTAAACACCCTCGGGTTGCAAGAGAGCGTATGAAGACACCTTCGTCGGTGGCATGGCGTTGCATCCGGATACGATCACCCAGAATCGCTCCTCCTGTGAAAGGGCTGGTGGGGTCAACGGCAACGATCCCAACGCTCTTTCCTTCCTTCCGGAAGATATCCACCATCTTATCCACGATGGTGGATTTACCGGAACCAGGAGGTCCGGTGACCCCGATGATATAGGCCCTTCCTGTCTTGGGATAAAGCTCTTTTAGTGGTCCCAGGGCAGTGGGCATTCGGTCGTCGATGTCCCTCATCAGCCTGGAAGCGGCCCGAATATCTCCTTCCAAAATTCGTTTGGCTATACTCATAGCTTAATCAAAATATCAAAATTATTAAGAAGAAGCAAGGTTTATCGTATCATCGTGTCCCTGCCTACCGCAGTCCCTGAACCTAACATGGTACAGGGCAGTCAGGCTTGTTACGTGTCTTGGAAAGGTTTCGAGCACGCCTTCGTGCCTTGCCTTCGCCGTAGCGCCTGCCCGCCGCACGAGGCTTCAGCAGGCGGGGCTTCGCGCAGGCAGGCAAAACGCAGCGCTTCGGCTCGCCTGCCAAAGAACTTGTTCGGCGGACAGGCGTGCAGGCACGTAAAACGGAGGTCGGACACGTTAATTCTTTATAAGGCTCGGCCGGGAACACCGATGTGCCGGGCGATGACAATCCGTTGGATCTCTGAAGTTCCTTCTCCGATGTCGAGGAGTTTCTGGTTCCGATAGTGGCGCTCCACGGCATATTCCTTCATCAAACCATATCCCCCATGGAGCTGGACGGCCTGGTTGGCCACTCGGTGATACATCTCGGAGCAGAACATCTTTGCCATGGCAGATTCTTTAGAGAAAGGCCGTTGTTGTTCACATAACCAGCAGGCCTTGTAGAGAAGAAGCCTTGCCAGTTCAATCTCGGTGGCCATATCTGCTAATTTAAATGCATTCACCTGAAAAGTGCCGATCGGTCTCCCAAATTGCTCCCGTTCATTGGCATATTTGAGGGCCAGTTCAAAGGCACCTTGTGCTCCTCCTAAACCCATTGCAGCAATGCTGAGCCTTCCTCCGTCAAGGGTGGCGAGCATCTGATGAAATCCATCTCCTCGCCTACCGAGAAGGTTCTCCGTGGGGACCTTACAGTCCGTGAAGTAAAGCTCTCCTGTATTGGAAGCCCTCCAGACCATCTTTCCATGCATGGTCTTTGTTGTGAAACCAGATGTTCCATTCGGAACCAGAATGCAAGAGAGTTCATTCTTTCCAGTGTGAAGTTTTCCTGTAACGGCCTGAACCACACATACTTTGCTGATATCGGTCGTAGAATTGGTGATAAAGATTTTTGAACCGTTGATGACCCATTGATTTCCTTCCAAGACGGCGGTAGTTTTCGATGCCCCAGCATCCGAGCCAGCATTTGGTTCGGTTAGGCCAAAGGAGGAAAGAGCTTTTCCTGAACAGAGGTCAGGAAGCCATTTCTGTTTCTGTTCCTCGTTTCCATAGTAGTAAATTGGGGAGATCCCGAGAGAGTTTCCAGCGGCGAGGGTAGCGGCTTGCGATCCATCTATTCGAGCAATCTCTTCTACAGCAATGATGTAGGAGACATAGCCGACATTGCTTCCCCCGTATTCTTCAGAAACAAAGGGACCGAATAATCCCAATTCACCCATCCGTTTTGTCAACGTGTAGGAGAATTCCTCCTTATCGTCGAGTTCCTGAGCTACTGGGGTAATCTCCTTCTCCGCAAAGTTTCGGACCATCTTTCGAAGCATCTGTTGCTCATCGGTTAGATCGAAATCGAGTGCCATACTTACCTCCAAAAGGGGGCAAGGGGTCAAGGGTCCAAGGGGTCAAGTTAATCTCTTTACTTGAACCCTCGAACCCTGGAACCCTAGAATCCCTGCCTGCCGGCAGGCAGGCTTGAACCCTATTTTATTGGTTTAAAATATTTAATATCCAAAATACTTCCCTCCCGATCTTTTTTCGGCTTGAAGATCGCCTCTACGGGCATCCCGATATAAACCTTTTCAAAATCTACCTCTCCGAGCCAGTGAACGAGGCAACCTTGGGTCCCATCGATTTGAATCACGGCGACAATCGAGGGTTTTTCTTTCCTGATTCCTTCGTAGGTCTCATGGCATTGCGTAAAAGTATGAACCGTTCCATTTGTTCCGACATCCAGATAATTATCCTCCAACCTGGCAAAACACTTTTCGCAAAATATTTTGGCAGGGACATAGATGGTATTGCAGGCATCACATTTGGCACCCAAAATCTTTCCGTTCATGAGCTCCAGAAAGAACTTCTCGCCTGCCCTTCCAACGGTATAGATATA
>JBFMAE010000123.1:0-6694 GCA_040756085.1 Thermodesulfobacteriota bacterium
AAGCAAAGAATCTTGGATGCTGCCGAAGAGCTTTTTGGGGAAAAAGGATACGAACAAACTGGAATTGTCGAGATATGCCAACGGGCTGGAGTAGCCCAAGGTACATTCTACATTTACTTTAACGATAAGAAGTCAGCTTTTGTTGAGCTGGTAAAAGAATTAAGCCATTCTTTACGCCGTGAAATTGCCGAAGCGGTAAAAGGTATTTCGGACCGTATTGAGACAGAGCGAGTGGGATTTCGCACCTTCTTTGCCTTTGTCACCAAACATCGCAATCTTTACCGGATTGTCCGTCAAGCAGAATTTGTGGACGAAGATGTCTTCCATTGGTATTATCGTCGATGGGTGCAGGGTTACACTCGTGGTTTAGCCAAGGCTATAAAAGAAAAACAGATTCGCCGCCTTGATCCTGAATGTTTAGCTTACTGTCTCATGGGGATTGGCGATTTTTTAGGTATGCGCTGGGTTCTTTGGGAAGGCAAGGTCCCACCGCAACAAATTTTCAAAGACATAATGACCTTTATTCAATATGGGTTGTCCACCACAAATTCTTTAGAGCAAGAGCATAAAGAGAAAAAGAGAGTCGAATATAAACCAAAATGAAATCATTAAAAGGTAAGGTTGTTATCGTTACAGGGGCAAGTTCTGGCATTGGTGCTTCTCTAGCCAAAGAATTTTTGCAAAGGGAAGCGCAGGTTGTCTTAACTGCTCGTCGTTTTGAAAAACTTCAGGAGGTGGCAAGACATCGCCCGAATGAAACCTTGTGTATTAAATGCGATGTGACTGACACCAAAGACAGACAAAATCTGATAAACCAAACCCTAAACCGATGGGAAAGGATCGACATCCTGGTCAATAATGCTGGTTCTGGCATGTATGGGGATATTGAAAAGATCGATGAAAAGGAGATCAGAAACCTTTTTGAAGTAAATCTTCTGAGTATTATTTTTCTTACCAGGTTGGTTCTGCCTATCATGAAGAGGCAGGGTGAAGGAATGATCATCAATATCAGCTCCATAGCAGGTTTTGTTGCCCATTCAAATAAAGTCACTCCTTACATAACAACTAAACATGGAGTCATTGGATTTACGAGAGGCCTATTAAGGGATCTCGATGGAACGGGAATCAAGTTGAAAGTGGTTTGTCCCTACCTTATTTCCACCGAATTTTTTGACACATCTGTGGGGAGCCATGAATTGTCAGAAATTGTTGGAAAGCTGCGTTTCCGAATGGATACACCTGAACAGGTAGCTCAGGGCATTATGGGTCAGATCTTTTCAGATAAGGTCTTTATTTTCCCTACAGAGATGTCCGAAAAGGCTTATCATAAATTCAGGGATTTGTGAGAGATGGTCATGCAAACCCAAGAGACCAAGACGGCCCTTATTACCGGTGGAGCTTCAGGTATTGGGAAGGCGATCGCCCGAAGAATCTCTCAGTCTAATGTAAGGGCCTTTATAGCTGATATAAATATATCTCAAACCAGAGGGGTAGTAGATGAAATTACAAGGATGAGTGGGGAAGCAAAGGTCTTCCGCGTAGATATCTCCGATAGTACTATGGTAAATGACCTTTTCAAGGAACTGCGTAAGGAGACTGAAAGATTGGATCTCCTGGTCAATGCAGCTGCCATCCTCGATCAGACCACCTTTATTGAAGAGATGACCGATGATCAGTGGAGGCAAATGATCTCCATCAACCTGGATGGAACTTTCTATTGTTGTCGAGAGGCTGTTCGCTGGATGAAGGAACAACAGACCGGCCGAATTATCAATTTCAGTTCAGTTGCTGGCCTCACCCCTACTCCTGGAGCACTTCATTACAGTGTGGCTAAGGGAGCCATTATTCAACTAACACGAACGCTCGCAAGGGAAGTAGCAAGGTATAATATCCGTGTCAACGCCATTGCCCCAGGGTATATTCAGACCCCTATGCTGGATAAGATGGAGGACAAATTTAAAGAATTCATTTTGAAAAACACCCCACTCAAAAGGTTTGGCACGGTTGAAGAAATTGCAAGCCTCGTTGCCTTTCTTGCCACTCCAGAAGCTGACTTTTTCACCGGGCAGGTCTTCAGCCCGAATGGAGGTCTTGTCATCTAATCCACCCATCTCCTTTCTCCCTTGTGGGAGAGGGTTAGCCTGCCTGCCGGTAGGCAGGGGTGAGGGAACGTAGGAGGAATAAACATGTCAAATGATTTCTCCCATCTAATCATCCATCAGGCCCAAGATATATGCTGGGTTCAGATTAATCGGTCAGAAGATCGGAATTCCCTTAATTCCGGGCTATTATCGGAACTAACCAGGTTTATCGAATCAATTGAAGGAACCAATGCGAGAGCCATTGTTTTTCGTGGTGTGGGTGAAACTTATTTTATCGGAGGGGCAGATGGCGTTGAGATGCATTTATTTTCCCCCTCGGAAGCCAAAGCGTTCTCCATAAATATTCAAAATCTATTTAACCGAATGGAGGCGAGTCCATTATTGATGGTGGCGGCTATTAATGGGCTCTGTTTCGGCGGAGGATATGAATTTGCCTTAGCTTGCGACTTCCGGATAGCCAGTAAACTGGCTCGGATCGGTCTACCTGAAGTAAAGGTGGGTATCATTCCTGGTGGAGGAGGGACACAGCGACTTTCCCGATTGGTAGGAATGGGAAAGGCCCTAAAAATAATTCTGGAAGGTCACCTCTATAGTGGTGAGGAGGCCTTTGAACTGGGATTGGTCCATTATTTGGTCGAACATCAAGAGCTTGAAAAGAAAGCTGATGAAATCCTAGGAAAAATATTTGCTATTCCCAAGCATGCACTTTCTTCTGCAAAAAAAGCCATATACGCTTCACAGTATCTCCCTTTTGATCAGGGGTTAAAAATAGAAACAGAAGAATTTGGAAAATGCTTTATTCATGATTATTTCCGAAAATTGATAAAAGAACAGCTCAAGGACGGTCGCCTGAAGACGACCTTGCGATGGCAATGAAAACTCAAAGAGGTAGCGAGGAATGATGAAGGCCATAGGGATCGCTGGCAGCTTTCGGGAAAACAGTAATACAGAGTTCTATGTAAATAAGGCCTTAGAGACCCTTAAGGACAGGAAGGTCGAAACAGAATTGATCAGTTTGAGGGAAAAGATGATCAAGCCTTGCACAGGGTGTTACGAATGTGTGAAGCTGCATCGATGTAATATTGAAGGGGATGACTTCGATGAAATATTTGAGAAAATGAAAGAGGCGGATGGGATCATCATAGGCTCCCCTGTCTATTTCAGCTCCGTTGTTCCTCATCTGATGTCGCTCCTCGATCGAGCCGGATTTGTGGCCCTCTGGTCTGGAAGGTTTTTCTCCCGGAAGGTTGGAGGTCCAATTACGGTTGCGCGTCGTGCCGGCCATAATCTTGCCTTCTCCCAGCTCCTTCTATGGTTTTTTATAAATGGGATGATTGTTCCTGGGGCAACTTACTGGACCATTGGGGTGGCAGGTGCCCGTGGTGCTCGAAATGCGCAGGAGGATGAAGAAGGAATTCAGACAGTGATCCAATTTGCTGAGAACATGGCTTGGTTAATGAAGAAGGTGAAGCGTTAGAGGTTGAACATGTACTCAAATTATATATAGGGAGGTCCATCTTGATAGCCGGAGGAAAATCCGTCCGTGAACTGAAGGTGGGAGACTCAGCGCAGATCACCAAGACCATTACCAAAAGAGAGATTGAGCTCTTCGCCAATGCAATTGGGGACCACAATCCCATCCATACGGACCAGGCCTATGCGGAAAAAACCCGATTTAAAGGGAGAATTGCCCATGGTGCCCTTTCCATCGGGCTCATCTCCAGTGTTTTAGGAAATATCCTTCCTGGACCCGGTACCATCTACCTCTCTCACGAGATCAGATTCCTCGCTCCTGTAAGAATCGGAGATACCATTACGGTCGAGGTAGAGGTCATCGAACTGGTTCCTGAGAAAAACCGGGCAAAATTTAAGACAATTTGCACCAATCAGAATGGTGTTCAAGTAGTCGATGGAAGCGCTTGGGTGATGGTCCCAGGGGAGGTGTGAGTTGCTAATAAAAAAGTAGCCCTGCTGGAAAACCGGCAGGGCTACATAAGATTTGCTTAATTCGTTTGATTACTTGCTCAGAAAGGTTTTTAACTTGGGGATCCGTTCATTTCTTTTTTTAGCGACCAAAGAAAAGGCCCTCGGGACATCCGCCATCAGATGCTTTGATTGCTCTGCTGCCGTTTGATAGAATTTCAACATCATCTCTTCCATTTTTAGTGCTTCAGCCACGGCATCCGAAAGGCTGATATCTTTTGGAAGCGTCTTCTTGAACTGATAATCCTCTGGATTGAGATCGAAGGCAAAACAACCTTCAATCGCATCCGTGATCACCCCATAGTAAGCCCGCTCAACCTGGGTGAAGAATTTCCCGTTCTCTTTGGCAAAAGCGAGGAAGAGATCCTTATCTTTTTCGAATTTCTGTGCCATCTCTTGATAGACTTTGGCCGATTCATTTTCCAATTCTCTTGACAGGCTGATCGCTCCAGAACATGTGCTTATTCCCATAATTATTTCCCTCCTCTATATTAAAACCATCTTTGGATGACCACTTTGCTTTCTGTGAAGAACCGCACTGCCTCCTTGCCTTGGGTGTGTAAGACGCCGTAAAATGAATTCTTCATTCCGCTGAAGGGGAAGAAGGCCATAGGAGCCACAATTCCGATATTGATGCCGACATTGCCACTTTCCACATTGTATAGAAAATATCGGGCATCTCGGCCGCTTTGAGTAAAGATGGCATCCCCATTACCAAAGGGATTTGCGTTACAAATTTCGATTGCTTCATCCAAATTTTTAGCACGCATCACACTCATGACTGGACCAAATATCTCTTCCTTCCCTATTTTCATATTGGGTGACACATTTTCAAAAATCGTTGGATTCAAGAAGCATGCGTCAGGGTAGTCACCCAGTATCTTCGGCTTCCTTCCATCCAGTATGAGTTTGGCCCCTTCTTTAATTCCGCTTTCGATGTATTGGATGATATTCACTTTTTTATCTTTATCGCGAACCGGTCCCATCTGAATCGCTTCGTCAAGTCCATAACCAACCTTTATTTTAGATGTCATGTCGCACACTTGATCCAGAAAATTTCTATAGAACTTATCATCATCTCCAACGATGAGAAGATTGGCACCCGATAGGCATCGTTGACCTGCGTTGCCGAAGAAGGAAGTCATCAAGGCGGCAATAGTGGCTGGGACATTGCAGTCCGGCATGATCACGATGAAGTTCTTTGCACCACACTGGGCGATTACTCTCTTTCCCGTCTCACCACATTTTTTATAAATCACATCCCTGCCTGTAGGGGTCGATCCGACAAAGGTGATCCCCACAATATCCTTATGTTCCAACATGCCGTTGACGACCGTTCTCCCGCCATTGACGACGTTGTAAACGCCGGGTGGGAAACCCGCTTCTTCTGCCAATTCAGCAAGCCTCGTCTGACTGAGAGGCACTTCGCTTGAGGGCTTGATTACAATGGTGTTCCCAGTAGCCAATGCATAGGGTGCTGACCAAAGGGGAATCATAAACGGGAAATTGAAGGGACCAATGATCCCGAATACTCCTAAAGGCGTAGGAACGAGATACTCATCGATTCCAGTAGCAATATCCTCTGAATAGTAACCCTGCATTAATGTAGGAATTCCACAGCCGACTTCCACATTTTCGATACCCCGCCTCGTCTCCCCTCTCGATTCATCGATAGTTTTTCCGTGTTCCATAGTCTGAATTCGGCTAACTTCTTCAAAATTTTCTTCAAGCAATTCTTTCAATCGGAATAGGTACCTCGATCGAGCTAGCGGAGTGGTTCTCCTCCATTCCGGATAGGCTGCTTTGGCTGCTTCCACGGCAGCGTTAATCTCTTCTTTCGTCGAAATGGGGCATTTCCCGATCACCTTTCCTGTCGCCGGATTGACGACATCCACAATCTGACCTTTCGAATCGACCCATTCCCCGTTGATGTAATTTTTTACCTCTTTAATGCCCTTTACCGGTTCCTCCAAAATCGCCATTTAAAGTTCCTCCTTTCCGCTGAATTATATTCCTAAATACGCTCTCTTCCATGGCCATTCTTCAGAAAGATCAACTTCCTATGGAAAAAATAGGCAAAGACTCCCTGTGGTTAATTCTTTTAAAATTTATCTCTTTGATATGCCCTTCCTTCTGAGGCAAAAGGAAGGTCTTTTAAATCCTTATTTAATTTTTATGTTTTGCTTATAGGATAAATAAAATATTATGTCAAGGAAAATATTATAATATTTATAATATTTCTACTTTTTAGGAAGAAGCTCGGCATCAACCTCTCCTCCGAAGCTCTCTTGAAGTGTCTTTTGAAGTTCTTGAAAATCTTCCTTCTTTTCCACTTCGACGACCAGTTCTGTGTCATCCAGGAGCCTCAATCTTCCAAACCGATGAACTATTTCGATCACTTTTGAGGGATCGACCGTCACCCATCCTTTCATCCGGCGGACCAGTTCCTCCCCGTTGAAAGCCCTCTCAATCCTGAGCTCAACCCTTCTCTCCTTCGCTTCCCATCCGATCAGGGCAGGTTGAACAACCAATGGGGTGACTGGATCATGCATCGCCGCACATCGAAACCACAACTTTGCCCGAATCATTTATGGTCTCCTTTCTTTAAG
>JBFMAE010000124.1:0-2660 GCA_040756085.1 Thermodesulfobacteriota bacterium
TAGGGACCTTAGGTCCCCGGATGATGATAAAGCCGCGAGGGTTTTTGATTCTTTCTTTTCTCACGGCGAGGGTGACCTTGATGATGAATTGTGAGACACGTTTGAGGAGGATTACGATCAGGGTCAGTTGGGCGAGGATACCTGCTCGTTTCAGCCCCCTGACTTTTGGCTTGTCCAAGATTTCTAAGTCCTCTTTGGCCGTACTATTGAGTCTTTCTGAGGCAGGTCGAAGAGATCGGAGGGTTTGGTAGCGAGGGGTTCCCCGGATGACTTCCGTAATGACCCGGGGGTGTTGTTTGATGGACATATGTTTGATGAATCCGTGGTAATTGATGAAATAGGGGCAGCTTTGAGAGTATTCCTTTAATCTTGGTTCATTGGATAAGACACACTGCCTTTGGCAGGTGAAGGTGGCTCTTTGGAATTGATAATCGAAGCCGTTAGGTCGGCAGAGGGCGCCGCAGGGGGCGAAGGGCCAGCCGTTTCGATCGTAGCCTCTGAGTTTTAAGCCTTCGACCGAGACGTTCTCATTGCGGACGTTATAGTCGATGAGGGGAATGGAGCCCAGGGCTCTTGCATGTTCGTAGTTATGGAGTTCGTCATATTTGGCATCGGCCAGATCGATTTTGGTGTTGGGGTGATGCCTTGATATCTGTTCTTTGAGGGGGATGAATTGATTCCCTTCTTCGGCATTTCCCGAGATGTTGAGGCAACCGACGGGGAGTTCGAGGCCCAAGGAGAGTTCGATGGAGGTGGTCATGACGGCATTGTATCCGAAGATCTTCTCAACCTTATCGGGGTTTTTGGGATTTCTTCTGACGCCAATACGGGCATCACGATCGGAAGGGATTTTGGGGCAGCGGAAGAAGAAAGAGTCGATCTGATCGAGGCTGATGCTGTGGAAGTTGATCTTTCGGACACTGAGATCGAGGCCATGAGATTTTAGTACGTCATCGACTCCGAAGATTTTATTAAAAGGGTTGGGTTCTTCGGGATCGGCGATTTGAAGAGACAGGGTCATCAGATCGACTTTGGGTTTAAGGACCCCTTCAGGGAAACGAGTGGAGGGGCAATCGACACGGACCTTGATCTCTTTGCCGAGGGCCAGGCGTTTGGGGTCTTGCAATTTATAGAGGATTCTTTTTCGGACATTATCGATAAGGCCCTTGAACTCAATGGACTGACATTCCTCACAGAAGTAGGTACAGCCTTTATAATGGGAGTAAGAAGGAAAGAGGGTGCCGTCCGTGGAGAGGATCTTAAAGGAGAGGAGCCCCAGGAGGCGGACGATCTCAACCAGAACTTGAGAGATTTCGATATAGAGGGCTTCTCCCAACCGATCTTTGAGGTGAGTGAAATTGGCTTCACAGGGGACATGGGTGGAAGAGATATCGGCATAGAGGCGATAATGTTTTCCCTTCTCCTCATCACGGACGACAGAGAGGAAAGTCTTCAGATCGGGGAACTTCTCCAGGTATCGGAACAGTTCCAGAAGGAAGAGGCTCACGGGGTCGTAGGCATGTCCTCCCCGGGAGGAGTAAGCTGAGGCGCAGATGGATCTGACGAAGGAGAAATCGATCAGGGAAGTGACAAAGCGGGAGAGCCCGCCGGCAATCTCTCCTGAGGGATTGATCTTGATCCTTCTGGGCACGAAGCTGTAATGGGAAAGGAGCCTGCTTTTGGATTTAGGGAAGGGCTTCTGATGTTGGAGGTTAATGGCAATACGGATCTGGTTGAGTTTTCGAATCACACTCCCCAAATGGAAGGGAAAGAGATTTCTCAATTTAAGATCCTGGAGTTACAAGTAGACGCGTTTACGACACTGTTTGCAAATGAACCTCGGCATATCGACAAAAGCGCCATCCGCTCCTTTAACGGGATAGTAGCCATTAAGCAGAATCCGGGTATGGCCACAATGGGGGCAGCGGTCAGGGCGAAGTAGTTTGGCATATTTGACAGAGGGAATAGATTGTGAATCATGTGATAATCTCTTTATTTCACTTTCAAGATTGGAAACTTTCTGTTCGAGTGAAAGGATGACTTCTTCACTCTTTAGGGCCTTCTTGAATTTGGGGCCACGCTTTTGGGGGCTGAGGGCATGGAGGCAGGCTTGAGTAGCGGTATGCATCCAGGAATAGATAGAATCCCTGCAAACTCTATACCTTCTAGCGATTTGGGCAATCTTACGGCCTGCCCAAGCTTCCTTGACGATGGCGAATTTGACTTCTGGTGTGGGATGATTTTCAGTCATCGTGACACTAATAAAATCATAAAAAAACGGGTTTGTCAAGGGAAAAATGTCGGATAATTAAGGATAAATTAACAGGGGAAGTCCCAAGGGAGGGTCAAAGGTCGTATCTCTTGGCTATGAGAAGGGGAATGAAAAAGGCTGAGGGGACGGTGCGGTCCCGAGAGAGTGATCGAATTTCAAACGATTGGGTTGGTCGACATTGGATTGAACTAACATCTACTGAAAAATATTACACTTTGCAAATAGGTAAAAAACCACTTGACTTTTTTTTGGGGGGGGGTAGGATGAAATTAGTCTCGGAATTTGGCAAAAGCAGTAGAAAGGGGGTGATGGTCTTCAAGGGGAAACGGTTTAAGGTGGTGGAGGCAATCGATGGCATGGGATTAACTTGTGTTGGGAAGCTTCTTGA
>JBFMAE010000125.1:0-3528 GCA_040756085.1 Thermodesulfobacteriota bacterium
AAGGGGGGAACTTACATATTATTGAATCGGAGCCAGAGTTTTTTATCATTATGATAGTAAAGATTTGAGTTTTTGATGTTCGTTTTTGAGGGAGTCCATGACAAAGAACTTCTGGAAGGATAAGATTCCTTGCTGGAAACTTTTAGGATGTTCTAAATATGTCTATCCAAATTGTATTGCTTACAAAGATCGCTCTAAACCCTGCTGGGAACATCCTTCCACCCAATGTGGGGAGGTTTTAAATATTCCGAGACAATGTCAGTATTGTAGGGTTTACATGCTTTACAGTTTGACCAAATAGATTGGATTTCAAATGAATCTTGCTACAAAAATTATTCTTTCTCTCCTCTGTGTGCTTATCTTTTTCTTGGGCGGATTCACTTATCTGATCGGAAAATGGCAGAGGGCTCAATTGGGAAAAGCGACCCAACACTATTCGATGGTTTTAGGGGAAGTGATCAGTGATAGTATTTCAACGGAAATGGAGCTGGGGAGAAGTGATAAGGTCCAAGAGTCCCTTGAGCGTATTGGAAAAGGGTCTCCTCATATTTGCTCTCTCCGGATTTTTAATCAACAAGGTCATATCTTAAGATCGGCCGATCCCTTGGAAATAGGGAAGACTATTGATCCCATTATTCTCCAAAGTCATTTGCGACACGTTTCTACTCCATTTGAGCATCAAATAGACGGGGAACCCTTAATTTCATTTATCAAACCTTTTCAAAATTCACCCCGGTGTCAGAAATGCCACGATCCAAAAGAAAAAATCATTGGTTTCTTGGACTTGGACATTTCCATTAAGCCCACACTGGAATTGGTTTCATCTGGTGAGAGATTCTTATTGATAAGTATAGGAATGACTTTACTGATTGTTGCAGGATCAATCTTCTTGATTACATCCAGATGGATTCAATCCCCGCTATCCAAGGTGGTTGGTGCAATGAGGAAGGTAGAAGAGGGAGATCTTGATGTAAGGGTCAATCTCAGTTCTCGAGATGAGTTGGCAAAGGTTGCCCGGACCTTTAACTCCATGGTTGAGACACTCTCAACGGCAAAGAAAGATTTAGAGATTTTGCACCAGAAGGAATTGGAGAGGGTTCAGAAGATGGCTACTTTAGGAGAAATGGCTGCGGCCATGGCCCATGAGATTCGAAACCCCCTTGCAGGGATTGCCTCCGCTACAAAGATCATACGTAGTGGATTAGAGAAGGATGATCCACGAGCAGAGATTTTCGATGAGATCAATGAGCAGATAGCTCGACTTGAAAAGATTGTTTCGAATCTTCTCCAATTCGCTCGCACCCCATGCGCTCAATTTTCGTTTATTGATATCCATGAAATTATTGATCGGATTCTCAATCTTCTTTCATATCAGATTCAAAACCAAAGGATAGAAGTGGAAAAGGAATTTCAATCCAATCTCCCCCCCATCTATGCTGATCCGGAACAGATTCAACAAGTTTTGATGAATATTGTCCTTAATTCGATTCAGGCAATGCCAGAAGGAGGAAAGCTCCGGTTTGGAACTTTTTTTCGATCCGAAGATAAGACAGTTCACTTAACCATTGCTGATACAGGGATAGGAATTTCTGAAGAAATTATTCCCAAAATATTTAAACCTTTCTATTCCAAAAAAGCCAAGGGAGCGGGATTGGGGTTAGCTATCGTGGAAAAGATTATTCAAGAACATAGAGGGAAAGTAACCATTTCCAGCGAAGTAGGGGTCAGAACTGACGTAGAGATAACCTTGCCTGTATCCGGGCAATAAGCTTTTATCTTCTGTTGTCTATTCTCCTTTTTTGTCTATAATATATAATCATGCGGCAATCGAGTTTTGAAGAATTTGAAGCGACCTCTCTCTACTGTCCCAAATGCAGGGCTGCCGTGCCCGTAAGAAAAAAGTTACTATTGGTTTTGCCTGAAGGGGATGAATATGAATATCTCTGTGTCTATTGCTCCTCCTCTGTAGGCATGAAGATTGACAAAGAGTCCCCCCAGATCGAACTGATCGTTAAGCCCTGAATGTCTCACAACCATCCGCCTGTCATTTGCCAATCCTCTCTTTTTTCATCCCACGCTGCCAGATCAGGCCTTGCACCCCGCATGGAAATCTGATTTAATCCCCCATGGGAGGAAGGACCTTGAAGCGGATGAAAAAACCTTTGAAGACTGGAAAATTGGATATTGATACTTTAAAGGGATTTTTGGAAAGACACACCATCCTTGATCCTCGGGTTATCGTTGGTCCAAAGATCGGCGAGGATGCTGCAGTCATCGATCCGGGGAAAGGTTCTGATCGCTACTGGGTCGTTACTTCGGATCCAATTACTTTCACGAGAGAAGAGATCGGATTTTATGGAGTGGTGGTCAACATCAATGATATTGCAACGAGAGGAGCGATCCCGAAATGGTTTTTAGCTACCCTCCTCTTTCCAGAAGATTCAAATCTAAGCCTCATCGAAAAGGTCTTCAGCCAGATCCATGATGCCTGTCAAAGGTTTGAAATCTCCTTTATCGGCGGTCATACGGAGATCACTCCGGAGATTAAAAAGATGATCCTCTCAGGCCATATGATCGGAGAGGTCAAGAAAGAGAAACTTGTGACAACAGGAGGTGCCAGAGTTGGAGACCTCCTGCTCTTGGTCAAAGGGGTCTGTATTGAAGGAACTTCGATCATGGCAAGGGAGAAGGAGACTGAACTTCTCGCCCGGGGCATAAACCCTTCTCTTATCGAGAGAGCAAAAGCCTTTATTTTCGATCCGGGGATCGATGTCCTGCAAGCCGCTCGGATTGCCTCTGATTCTATCTCTGTCCACTCGATGCATGATCCGACAGAGGGAGGGCTCATCAACGGGATGGTTGAGATGGCATTGGCCTCTAAAAAGGAGTTTGAAGTTGATTTGGAGAAAGCCTTAGTCTATGAAGAATCCAGAATTCTATGTCGAGCATTCGGGCTCAACCCTTTTGGTGTGATCGCGTCAGGGGCTCTCCTCCTGACTCTTTCTCCTTCTTCTCTCCCAACGCTTCAAAAAGCCTTTGCAAACACATCCATTCCCTTTCAAGTGCTTGGTAGAGTGAAGAAAGGGCCCCCGAGGGTACTGAAGATAGACCCAAAAGGCCTTAAAGAACTCAAACCGCTTCCCCGTGATGAGATTCTGAAGATATATGAGAATACATAGGAGGATTCAAGGAGTCCAGGGTCCAAGGGTTCGAGTGAAAAGATTAAAAAAACTTGACCCCTCGAACCCTTGAATTCTCGAACCCTGTTTGGGGTACTGATGAACCGAAAATCTTTTTTGGGACTCTCGAGAAATGTAAGAAATCTGGGTTGGGTCAGCTTCTTCAATGATGTCTCGAGTGAAATGATCTACCCCCTTCTCCCTCTTTTTCTCACCCAGGTCCTGGGAGCGGGTGTCCTCGTGGTTGGTCTGATCGAGGGGATCGCTGAGAGCGTCTCAAGCTTTTTAAAGCTCTTTTCCGGATGGCTCTCCGACCGGTTTCGGAAGAAGAAGGGAATCATCCTTTCTG
>JBFMAE010000126.1:0-4839 GCA_040756085.1 Thermodesulfobacteriota bacterium
TTGTTTGGCCCCGGTGGAATAGGCTCTGCATTCCACGGGGTAAATTTATTTGGTTGGTTTGGTCTATTTGGGTCTATTTTATATAACCCTTTTCATTCAAGTAGGTAGCTATTTTATTCATCACGCTTTGCGTCTCTTTTCTAAAGTCGATGAAATCTTCACGTGTAAACGTATAGGATGGATTATAGTCAGCCTCTTCCCTAAATTTCATGAGCTTTGAGAATATGTGAGAGTCTCTTGCCTCAAAGGCCCCAGGCTTAACAAAATGGAGGCCGAAAAGTCGAAGGGCGCCTTCGTGGCTCTTAGGTTCAAGTCCTTCCGTCAGGAGCAAGGCTCTGATGCTATAAAGGAGGGAATAGTAGAGTTTCGAAACGGCATCCTTTAAAAATGCATTCTCGAAAAGAAGACTGGCAGCTCTGGTTGCTTCATTCGCCCGATCAATCTCTTCCCGGATGTTTGCCTTTTTATTCTCCTCATTCACAACGGAACCCCTTCCCTCTCGATATCCAGTGCAATCCTTCGCTCTCTTTTTTTCAGGTGATTAAATTCTTCTTCGGATAAAACAAGGACAGACAGCGGCATGTGATGCTTGAGTTCAAGCTCCGCTACTTCATCAAGGATCTGGCCTTTCAACTTCCGGGTCAATCCGCGAACGATGACAGCCACATCCATGTCTGACTCATCATGATAGTCATCTCTTGCCATCGAACCGAAGAGAACGATATTTACCAGCTGATCACCCAAGAAGCTTTTTAGGGATCTCTTTAACTCTTGCAATATCGTAGGTCTGGAATCCATTTGTCTCAGCCCCTGTGATATTATAAACCACTAAAAAAATGAGAACAAGCTATGATGTGACTAACAAACTAAAAAAGCGACTTTCTTTTGTTTCTTAGGTTTTTCTGGTTTGTTAAAAAAATATCTAAAAGGGGATCAGCCCTTGACATTTGACAAATCTGATCTATCTGGTCTATTTCGTCTATCTCGTCTATTCCACACAGTAAAAGACCTTGAAAGATAAAACATTCTGGTTGAATTCGTCGATATCGTCAATCTCGTATATTCTGTCTATCTGGCGTGTCCTAAGTGTCGTTGAGTCTATTGCGTCATTGCCTCGATGAATGTAGAAAAGCTGAGATCTTAAGAAATGGATCTTCGCTCGATTTTATCCACTCGTCGTTTTAATTCTTGAACTTCAGTCTCAAGGATGGAAATACGCCTGTCTAATTCGGCATATGAGAATTTAATCATGGCCATTATTTCCTGATGAGCCTGTTCATTCTCTCTTCTAAAGCTCGACATCTCTCGGGTGAATTTTTCATCAAGATTCATCACACCTTCTTCAACAAGCTTCACCTGAGAAATAACGTTTTCCGAGATGACATGGAACTGGTGTATGATTTCCTCCTTGAATTGATCGACTTTTTTGTCAAGACCGTCGATACGCAAATCCGTTTTATCAAATCGTTGGTCAATTTGTTCAAACCGATGGTCTACCTGGTCAAACCGCCTATCGATCTGTTTGAATCGTTGGTCTACCTGCTCAAATTGCTGGTTAATCTGCTCAAATCGTTGATCAATCTTTGTAAATTTCGGGTCCAAGGTTTTCACATAAAACTCTTTTAATACTTCTGAAATATCCTTCTTTGTAATCTCTGCCATTATTGTCCTCTCAATTTTTAGGCGATGATATCAAAGTTTAATGGATCTATCCAATCTTTTATTTCTATCCGGTCTATCTGTACCTTTTTGGGTTGATTTAGTTTATCCTACACGTCATTGAGTCGTTGGGTAGGTCTCGTAATTTTGGGGGTCGAATCTTTATTCTTTACAATGCTGGTCTTTCTGGTTAGGATCGTTTAATTTGTTAATAAAGTGAAATTGACCTAAAACTGAAGTGAGAGAGTAAGGAAAGGTTCATCTGCAAAATCTTTTAGTTCTGAGTTTTGAACTTTATTCTTAGGAGACTACCTTTACTCCTGCCTTTTGAGCTGCTGAACGAAGTTGCCGGTCCACTGTTGCAAGCCCTAAACCCCTTCGCTGTGCCAGCTCAAGGTAAGCTGTATCATAAGCTGAAAGATTATATTCTATGGCGAGAGTATGAAAACGGCCCATAATATCTGAATCAAGCGTCATATCTGTTTGAATGGGAAGCTTTCGATAAAGCTCTATCAAACGTATCCTCTCTGCCTCTGTCAATCTCTTTCGACGTTGCGCCATCAGCAATGCGTTTGCCATTTCATACCACCACAATGCTGGGACCCAAAAAATATTTCTAACCAAAAATCGGCTTAAAAATCGATCAGCTTCTTTGGATGTTTCGTCAGGAAGGGCCCAGGCTAATGCAATAGAAGAGTCGATCACCCAGTCCATCAGAACCGCCGGCCTTCTTCTATCAACTCACGAATTGAAACTCTTCCGGGAATTCGCTCACGAATCTCACGAAAAGAGGATAAGACCTGTTTTAAGTCAACCTGTTGTTTCTCTTTCGCAGGAGGGACCAACCGAGCGACCTCTTTCCCTCGCCTGTAGATGACAAAGGACCCCCCTTGCTCTGTCTCCCGTAACAGCTCAGAAAGTTTTGTTTTTGCCTCAAAGGCACTGACCTTTTGCAACTTTGCTCCCATCGAAAATCGTCCTCCTTCAATAAACTAGTTTAATAAACCAGTTTAAATCTGTCAAGTCTTCACCTCGGATGGGGAGCATTTTTTTTCCGTGATAACTATTATATCTGCCCCCCTCACCCTCCCCTCTCCCCTTGGGGGAGAGGGGAGGGTGAGGGGGGCAAGGTTGAAGGGACGTTGTTGAATTCTTTCACCTTTCCTACTGGGCATTTAAGTATGTTCGGTCACAAATCCTTTGTAAAAATGTATGAAGCGGATTGATACCAAACCCCTGTGAGGAATTTTTTCCATGTAAGGAGAAGATGAATGAAGTAATACGGTATTATCGACCATTTTGAAGAGAGGTTGTAGCGCCAGCGCAGGTTCTCTCGAGCAGGGAAAAAGAGATGGAATAAATAACGAATCTGTGACGCGATATCCGGTAACTTTCTCATCTGCCAAAAGCGCCTCATATAACTCTTAGGAAGATTTGCGTAGTATTGCTTTTGACGGTCCTCTACCCCTAACACCAGAGTTTTTAAGTCAATCGGCTTTGCCTTCTCAATCAGGGGGATATCAGCTTGCCAAAAATGATTTAAGGTAGCCATAGCAGGGAGGATATCCTTATCAACACCCCATTTTTGGGCAATATTCCAGACCTTTGACCAGTTTATCTCCCATGTTCTTATTGCATAAAGGAGATCTATGAACCATTTTATCTCAGCAAATCCTTCATCTGATAAGTGCCTTGAGAAGTGGAGGAGCGTATGAAGAATGAATTGTTCTTTGTTCAAATGATCGATCTTCATTCCGTCAATATTTGTCTCTTCCTTCTCCTGCCATATTTCGGGCAAGACAACTAAATGTTCACCCCCTATACCGAGGACACTCAGATGGGGTTCTATCATGCAGCCTTCCTCTTTCCAAAGGGGATCTAGATGCCCATCAAATTTCTGAAGCTCTTCATCTTCAGGAGAATTTCTTGCGGCTAAGGGTTTATAACCGGCCATTCTCATAGCCTTTCTGAATTTGGTCTCCATATCAGCAGGTATCAGTATATCGAGGTCGACAAAAGTGCGGAGTCCGGGTCCAGGATAGAGGCGTAACATTGAGGAAACGCCCTTAAGAAGGATCATGGGAATACCTTCTGGGGTAAGGGCATCACTAATCTCTTTAATCTGGCGACGAGCCTTCTGCTCTTGTGCTATCTGGTAGAGATAAATCCCAAGCCAATCCTTGTTTAGTGATTCAGGCAATGAGATTCCAAGGGACTTTACACGATGGTAGAAAAAAGATGTAACGCCGTGGAGTTTGGAAAGCTGAGAGATAGAGTGCCAGTCCTGTTCGGACGCAGAGGCCGCCAAAGTATCGCGCCGAGGATCGCAAAGTTCGAGAAAAGTAGTCATTACGTTATTGGTCATTAGTCATTAGTAATTGAGTCATTAATAAGCTCAAAGTTCAAAGCTGAAAGCGACTGCGTTAAGGCGTAGATGCGTAAAAGCGTTAGCGGCCGTAGTCGTCGGAGAAGCGTTCGATATCGTCTTCTTCGACATAGTCACCGTTCTGAACTTCGATAATCTGAAGGGGCACCTCTTCAGGATTTTCCAGGCGATGTTTCGTATTAATAGGGATATAAGTGCTTTCGTTCGTATCAACCAAATAGGTTTCATCCTCTCTGGTCACTCTGGCTACGCCTGATATCACAACCCAGTGTTCGGACCGCCTCCGGTGAAGCTGCAAACTTAACTTGGCCCCGGGTTTTACTACTACTCTCTTAATTTTATACCTCTCTCCCTTCTCCAGAACAGTATAGCTTCCCCACGGCCTCTCAACCGTTTTATGAATGAGATGCTCTTCCCGATCCTGTTGCCTCAATGCCTCAACAACCTTCCTAACCTCCTGGACCCTTTCCTTGGGAGTCACCAGGGTTGCATCGGGTGTATCCACCACCACCATTTCTTTGAGGCCAATCGTGGCAATCAGCCTATCACCAGCAAATATGGTTGAATTTTGGCTTCCGATATCGATCGTATTCCCCTTGAGAATATTTCCGGTTTCATCTTTTTCAATGATTTCGTCGAGAGCAGTCCAACTTCCAAGATCAGACCATTTGAAAGTAGCAGGGACCATTAGGATGTTATGACTTCGTTCCATGATGCCATAGTCGATGGAAATACTCTCCAAATTAGCATAGAGCGCCGACCATTGCGGAATTGAAGGTCTATTTGGTTTTTCT
>JBFMAE010000127.1:0-7012 GCA_040756085.1 Thermodesulfobacteriota bacterium
CCCCCTCTATTTCCCCCCTTAATTTAAGGGGGGATGAAGGGGGGTTAGGGTAATGGCTACGAAGGCTGTATTTAAGATTAATCTCGTTTCACGGTGACGAGGCTCGTATCGAAGTATGAAGTTAGAAAAACGGAGCTTGATAAAGAATAGTTGAGCTTCCGTCATCGATAATCGAGTATCGATACAAGTTTCGACAACGACAAACGTTAATTTCAATTTATGGACGAAACTATTTTAACCGTTGATAACCTCAATAAGAATTTTGGTGGTGTTACCGCCATCGTGCGGATGAGCTTCGAATTGCAAAAGGGAGAACTCCTTGGAATCATCGGGCCCAATGGCTCTGGGAAGACTACGCTGGTCAATTTACTTACGGGTTTTGTGAGACCGGATTCTGGGAAAGTGATTTACCGGGGAGAAGATATTACGGGTAAAATGCCTTATAGGATAGCTGAGCGAGGAATTGCCCGCACCTTCCAGATGGTAAAGCCGTTTTATCAACTCTCCGCATTCAAGAATCTCATCATCCCCTTATACTCCTCCCGAGTGAAAAAATTGAGAGGAGGTCAGTACGGCGATCGGGATGACGTAGCCATTGATCTTCTGGAGGATGTCGGTTTTGAGCGCGACTCCTTTGTTCCCTACAAGGTCGCTTCCAGTCTTCCCCATGGTTATCTTAAGCGTCTGGAGTTGGCACGTTGCATGGCCCTTCGACCAGATTTGCTCATTCTTGATGAGCTCTTTTCAGGGATGTCCATGTCAGAGGTTGCCAGTACCCTTCCTATCATCGAAAAACTTAACGGCGAGGGATTAACCATCGTTATGGTCGAACACAGGTTAAGAGAGTTGTTCCGTGTCGCTCATCGGGTCATCGCTCTAAATTTTGGAGCTAAAATTGCCGACGGTCCTCCTCGTGAGGTGATGGAGAACGAGGCCGTGAAGGCTGCCTACCTTGGTAGTGAAGATGAAGACTGAGATGCTCGAGACTAAGAACCTCATGGTCTTTTTTGAGAATTCACTTGCCATCAATGATCTCAGTTTGGAGGTTCGAAAAGGGGAGATCGTTGGCGTTCTCGGTTCAAACAGTGCCGGTAAGACGACTCTGATGAATACGATCTCTGGTTTAATGATTGATATCAAGAGGAAAGAAGACCGCAGAGGGGGCGAGAGGATCACTGTGCTGGGGGAGGTGAGGTTTGAAGGTGAAGATATTACGAACACCGAACCTGATGAGAGGGTTAAAAAGGGGATTGTTTTGAGCCGCGAGAGGCATCCTATTTTCCCTGACAGCAGCGTAGAGGAGAATCTAAGGATCGCTGCCTACCTTCGAAGAGATTCTGAGTTAAAGAAGACCTTCGATTTTGTCTATACAGTCTTTTTCCATTTGAAAGAGATAAGAAAAAGAAAAGCTGGGTTCTGTAGCGGAGGAGAACAACAGATGCTTGCCATCGGCATGGCATTGATGACTAAGCCCCGGTTGCTACTAATGGATGAACCACTCCTTGGACTCTCTCCGGTTCTCCAGCGCGATCTGAGGCGAGCGATAAAGCAAATTCGAGGGGAGGGGGTGACTGTCTTGGTCACTGAACAGTTCGCCAGGCCCCTTCTACCTATCATTGATCGAGGCTATGTGATCGAAAATGGGATACTCGTCCTTTTCGGGACAGGACAGGAATTGATGAACAATCCGGAGGTGAAAGCAGCTTATTTTGGAGTGTAGGGTGAAGCACCAAATCCCAAGCACCAAATATCAAATAATTTCCAATGAATAAAATTTCAATTCTCAAACAAAATCATTTCGGTCATTGGATATTGGAACTTGGGAATTATTTGGAATTTGGGATTTGGAAATTGGAGTTTTGAACATCACCTTGTTTTAGCTAAGAGATCGATGACAATAGACGTTAATTCCATCTACAAACAGTTCGAAAAGGTGTCCAGGATTTACCCGGAGAAGTCGGCCCTCGTGTATTTGGGAATGAAATACAATTTTTCTCAACTCCGGGAGGCGACTGAAAGCCTGGCTGCCAGTTTACATCGTCTAGGTGTAGCCAAAGGAGATAAAGCCGTTCTTTATCTCTCTAACTGTCCCCAATGGGTGATGGCTTGGCTTGCCTTACTTCGCATCGGTGCAATGGCCGTACCCATTTCGCCCATCTACACTCCCACCGACTTAAAATACATGGCAAATGACAGCGGAGCGGAAACCATCTTTTGTCTGGATACCAACTTTGGGTACGTCACACAGGTTCTTCCTGAAACCAAATTGAAGAGAGTGATCGTGACCAATTTGGCCGAGCTCCTCCCCTGGTGGAAATGGATGATTGGGAGAGGTTTTAATAAAATCCCAATGGGAAAATTTGATTCCAGAGAAAATATCTTCAGTTTCAAAAAATTGGTGAGGGGAGGAGATATTGCTTCCTTGCCACCCTTAAACACAGAACCCGGAGAAATGGTTGAAATGCTTTACACAGGTGGCACGACCGGTCTCCCCAAGGGGGTACCCTTTACAAACATTCTATTTCTGGAAGCCGCGGCTGAGCAGAGGGTAGTGAGTGAACGCTTCATTCCTAGGGGAGAAGATATTGTTATCCAGGGAGGTCCTCTTTTCCATATTCTCGGTCAAGCGGTAGGACTGGGAGGAATCCTTTCTGGCGATACTCTCGTATTGCTCCCCAGGGTGAATCTGGACGGCCTCTTTGACCATATTGAAAGATATAAAGTATTGACCTTCTTTAGTGTCCCTGCCATGTATCGAATGATTCTTGAACATGACCGAGTAGACTACTACAATTTGAGTTCTCTCAAGTACTGTTTCTCAGGCGGTGATGTCCTGCCCACAGAGGTGGCTGAGAGATGGCTTAAAAAGTTTGGGAAACCCATTTATCAAGGATATGGGGCAACAGAAACATGTGGGAGAGTATCACTTACCCCAATGGGAGAAGAGGCTCCGGCGGGAAGCGCAGGCAAGGTGACACCACTTCAGAGGGTCAAGCTTGTGGATCCTGACACCCTTGAACCTCTTCCTCCTGGTGAACCAGGGGAATTACTGGTTTCTTCCGATCATATGGTTAGGACCTACTGGAACAAACCCGAAGAGACCGCCGATTGTTTTATCGAGATGGACGGGAAACTCTGGTACAGGACTCGTGACATCGTCCGAATAGACCAAAATGGATGGCTTTTCTATTTAGATCGATCTGTCGACACACTCAAGCATAAGGGCTATCGGGTAGCCGTTTCAGAAATAGAAGCCGTACTGCAGGAACATCCTGCAGTCATCTCTGCCTGTGTGGTAGGTGTTCCGGATGAAAAGGTTGGTGAGAGGATCAAGGCATTTGCCGTACTTAAAGCAGATGTGAAGGGTGTGAGCGCCTACGATCTCATCAAATGGTGCCGTGAGAGGTTAGCACCTTATAAAGTTCCGCAGTATATTGAATTCCGAGATATGCTCCCCAAATCGAAAGTGGGTAAACTCTTAAGACGCGAATTGAGAGCAGAAGAACGGAAAAGATTTGAAAAAGTGGAGTAGGATTTTCCCTCGATTTCGTTATCTCGTTATCTTCCCAGTGATGGCTGGGCAATAGTTATCTTTTCAATCTCTCTAGTTTCTAGTCCTTCATAAATTTCAACTACTTTGGAATCCAATAGAAGCACCCATTGAGAGTACTCTGAGAGATAGGGAAAAGTCAGCGAGTCGATATTTGGTTTAAAATAGAAATGATACTATAAAATTTATGAAAAAAATAATATTGTTTGATCCTGGAAAATGCGTTGGATGTAAACAGTGTGCCCTGAGCTGCTCTTTTACTAAAGAGCAATCTTTTAGCTTAGGAAAGGCACGAAATAGAACACTCTGGGTGTATAAGAAAAATATGTTTGTACCCATCAGTTGTCAGCATTGTGAAAAACCTCTTTGCCTGGATGTTTGTCCCACAGGGGCAATATCGCGTAATGAATATGCCGGTGCCATAGTCATTAATGATGAAAGATGCAACGGTTGTAAGGCTTGTATGGAAATATGCCCCTTTGATGCTGTGATCTGGGATGTCGACCGTGGGTGTGTGATTAAGTGCGATCTATGTGGGGGTGATCCGGAGTGTGTTAAGCACTGTCTATACGGTACCCTATCTTGGGTAGAGGCAGATGAAGCAGCTATTTCTCGAAAGCAGTCAGGAGTGGATTACCTTGCCGAAGTCATGACCAAACTTAAGGAAACTTAATTGTTTGAAGTTAATCTTAAAGGATTAAGATGAATTACTTTGGTTATGCAGGCAAAGAAATATATATCGACCTAACAAATAATTTAATTGAAAAGAGACCTACCAACTTCGACACGGCAACGAAATTTCTTGGTGGCATGGGTCTTCAACTGAGGCGTTTATATGAATTATTAAACCCAGAAACCAATCCCTTTTCACCGGAGAACCCTATCATTATTGGATCCGGGCCATTAACGGGTACGGGTGCCCCTGGCACGCCAAGGGTTATGGCTACATTAAAATATCCTGAAACCGGGGCAGTTGGCTCTGGAGCAGGAGCTATGAGATTTGGTTTTATGCTTAAGTTTGCTGGTTATGATCATATCATCATAACAGGGAGAGCCAGTAAACCAGTTTATATAAAGATTATTGATGATGATGTTCAGATTTGTGATGCGAGTCGCTTGTGGGGAAGTGATATTGTTGAGACTACCCTGAGTTTATGGAAAATTCATAGAGACTGTGGCGTCATAGCAATGGGTCAGGCTGGAGAGCGCTTAGCTAAAATCGCGCAGGCGGCATGTGATCTTGGTGCTTCGCTGGGGAGAGGCGGTCTCGGTGGTGTCATGGGGAGCAAGAATCTTAAGGCTTTAGTGGCAACAGGCACGGGTTCTATAAAAGTTGCCGACCCAAAAAGATTTAATAAGGCACGAGAGAGCCTATTCGAAAGAGCCAAAAGATACCCCTATCACAGTGATATCCTAAGATACGGTATCATGGAAAACTGGCCCAATTATAGCGTGCAATTTGGATATACAAAGAATCGCACAGCAGTTCCTGCCCTCGAACTAATTGATAACCAAGTTGGCTTTGAGGCATATAAAAAATTAGTAAAAAAGGCTTTTGGATGCCCCTCCTGCTTTATAGCGGATAAAGAGATTGTTGAAATCCCCTCTGGACGATTTAAAGGTCTTAAATGGTTTACTCCCACCTACCTAAACAGCGCAATAGTTTCAACCAGGTTAGGTATTGAAGACTCTGGAGAGGCAGTCAAATTTGGAGATGCAACAGATCGTTACGGGATAGATCAATTGGGGTTTAGCGATTTGCTTGATTTTATTTTTACTCTTTACGAAGAAGGCACTATAAAGGAGTCAGATGTAGGTGGTTTACCTTTAAGACGAGGAGATATTGATGTCATTCTTATTTGGCTCGAAAAAACAGCCTACAGGGAAGGTTTTGGCAATATGATTGCCGATAGTTGGCAAGGATTGATGAAAGTCTTTGGCGAGGATCTGATAAAGAAAAGGACTGCGGTGATTAAGGGAAGAGAAGGCATCTGGGACCCAAGAATATCTGGTCTGGGGACGAATGAATTTGCCCAACTCACCTATCCACGAGGCCCGAATGCTGAATCGGGTGGATCAGGCCTTTATACTCTGAATCAGCCTGTTGAGGTAGTCAGAAGACATGCAGAAAGAATGGGCATGTCTCAGAAAACTCTTGATCGGTGCTGTGATTCAGCGCTAAAGATTAATATAGGAAGATTTGTTACATCCTCCGAACACTGGCTTGCCCTCTTTAATTCTTTGGGTATTTGTAACAGACACGTCAACAATAGATTTTATAACATCGATATCATTTCTGAACTTTACTCAGCGGCAACAGGGATCGATCTCAGCCCCCAAGATCTCATAAAATATTCTGAAAGAGTCTGGAATGTATTTAAAATGATTAATGCTAAGGAGGGATTTTCACGAAAAGAGGATGAACCACCCGAGGTTTGGTTTCAACCCATACGAACCCAGGAAGGGAAAGAACTTTATATGATGGACTATTACAAGACGAAGAGGCTTACTCGGGAAAATGTGATCGAATGGCTTAACGATTATTACGATGTAAGAGGTTGGGATAAAGAAAAGGGTATACCTACAAAGGAAAAACTCATAGAACTCGGGCTTGAAGATATGGTTCAAGATTTAAATAAGGCAAAATTTTCCTAAATAGATTGCCTGCGTTCTCAATAGAATGAAAAAGACCAGGGTTTTGTTGAACGGATTGGGCGGGAGCGGGATGATGGAGTGGATAAAGCCTTCGAAGCAAAGCTTCGGAAGTTGGAGGGATCGATTACGCTGGATAGGAAGCGAAAAATAAGAAATTAGTCATGTCTGACCCACTTCCTTTCTCATTCCAAATTCGCATTCTGAATTTTACTTCATTCCTTTCGTTTTTTCTTTTAGAATCGGAATGACATTCTGAAAATCATCCGCAATCCCGTAGTCGGCCACGTTAAAGATCGGAGCGCGAGGGTCTTTATTGATGGCGATGATCGTATCAGATCCCTGCATGGCTGTGACATGCTGGAAGGCACCGCTGATGCCAATGGCTATATAGACTTTCGGTTTTACCGTCTTTCCCGAGATTCCCACCTGCCGTTCTTTGGGTAACCAGTTTCGATCGACCACCGGCCGTGAACAGGCAATCACGCCGCCCAGGTTTTTCGCCACTTCCTCGATCATGGGGATAGGTTCAGGTCCTCCGATTCCCTGACCCACGGAGACGATGATCTCCGCCTGAGTAATATCTTCTCCTGTGATCGGAGCTTCGATATATTCGATAAATTTTTTCACATCGATCGCCCCTCGCAAAGGAGAGGGTTCCATAACAATCCCCCCCTTTTTTTCACCAGGCGGTCCAGGGCTGAAAACACCTGGTCGAAGGGTAGCTACATATCCTTTGGATTCTCTCAAAGATGTATTTGCATTCACCTTTCCTCCATAGATAGATCGAATGGCTTTCAATCGGTTCTC
>JBFMAE010000128.1:0-18699 GCA_040756085.1 Thermodesulfobacteriota bacterium
CTCCGGTTGCTTCCCACCCCGCCTCACGGCGACGCAGTTACCTTTAGCTATCAGGAGCGGGCATCTCCTGAGAAAGGACTTTCACCTTTCTGGTCGCACCTGCTTGCAGGCGCACGGATTCCTGCTTTCGCAGGAATGACGAAAACAAATTGGTTTCACATTAGATTCCCCAGAGGACCTAAATCTAAATTTAACTCCTCATCTTCGATGCCAAAGATCGCCTGAACCTCTTTTATCTTTTTCTTTATAGCCTTAAGACTCAATCCTAATTTTTGAACTTCCATCGGCGAAAGTGTTCTTCCCTTTACTCTCCTATAAGATTCTTTCTCCAAAAGTCTTCTAATCAATTCCACTAACGTTAACACCAACTTGGCTAAACCCTTTTCTGCCTTTTTGGGATTACCGAGATCAATAAGCTTCGGAATGTTTTGTTCAGCCTTTTCTATCTCCCTTTGCAATTTTTCAATATATCTTATGTCTTCAATGGTTGGTTCCTTGTTTCTATCAGTAAGATTCTTACCCGATACTTCTTCTGCCTTGGAAATTGATGTAAGAATTAACCTCAAACCCAAAAAAACAAGATCAACATCTGCCAGGCTTATGACAACATCTCCGTTAATAACCGCTCCCTTCTCTAAAACCTTATCCAGAGCATCTGTCAAAGTTACATTATCATGTCTGTTCATCATAACTTTGCCAAGAAGTGAAATTATAAGCAGGCCAAGGGCCACTATATTCGATATAAAGTCCCTTTATCCGGATCTCATCGTTCAGTTCTTCAATTTCCTTTTTAAAATCTTCAATTTTTTCCTCTTGTAATAAGCAAGCCGCATTCAAAACCATGGGCTCTATCCTTCCCGTTAACTCTCTTCCCAAAATCTTACATCTGACCGAGTCGATAGCCTGCTTTTTCAAGCTTTCAAAAAGGTATGCCATGACGTTATTTAATTCTTTATCCACCTCTTTGGAGATGATTTCTTTTAGTTCCTCCTCCAAAAAATAGGACATCCCTTCAGATAAAAAGGCTAATTCTTTTTCCTTTTCTTTTATCACTTCGTTCTTCTCTTTTATCCTTTCCTCAAATGCTTTTCTGTCCTTTAAATAGGCTTTAACAGACCACTCCTGTTTTCCTCGAATTCTTTCTAAAATTTCTCTGATCTTGAAATAGTCTTTTTCTAATGCTTTCTCTAATCCTTCTACATCATTAAAAATGATGCCGAATCTCATCGGGATCAAGCTCAAACCAATGTGGTCCTTTTTCATTGCTTCTTGTATGACTCTTGCATGGGTAAGGGCTTTTTCTTTAATCCAGTTTACGTCTTCTTGTGCTCTTTTCTGAACCTCTTCACAACCGAATTCTTCCAAGGAAACTTCACTTACTACTGCCTCTAATTCGCGAAAGGGAAGCGCAAAGACCTCTCCTTTTCCATCAATACCTCTGGTCGATGTCAATAAAGGACCTTGAGCATTTTCTCTAAGGCAATAGAGATATAATCCTGCCACTCCTATTCTTCCTTTTACCTTTCCTAGCTTTTGCGTTCATAGGATTGGACTTCAAAATGGTCATCCAATTTCACAATATAGACATTCCTATCCTGTACCCGGGTAGGAAGGCCGAGGGACTTTATAAAAGAACTCTCCTCATAGACTTCAGCTTCGGCCTCCCAGCCATCTTGAACCCTGGCAGCCTTAATGACCTTTATCTCTTTTACATTAAGGGTCTTTTTTAAGAATTCGCTGGAAATCTTCCCGGCTTCTTCTATATTAGCCATCCTCTCGTACCTCCTCTTTTCCCTCTCCATTAATGCCTCTTGCGGCATCTAAACGTGCCAAAAGTTCTTTCTCCTGTTCACTATATTCCTCTTCCGTTATCTCGCCTAATTCAAAACGTAATCGCAAAGTCATAAGTTTTTCTCGAATGTAGGTTTCGTCAGACAATTCCTGTTCAACCATCTCATGAATTCTCTTAAAGATACCCCAGAATCCTTTCAAAGGAAGCATTAATAGGTCATCGATCAAAAGCATTAATAATCTCCCGTATTTATTTCTATATTGACAAAATTAAATGGTGGAAGCGTCCCCACATACTTAAAGTTTATTTTATCTCCATGTTGGTCACCGAGTTCGTTTACCTTTTGGTCAAATGAAGCCTCCCTGGCCTTTTCTACCAAAAAAGCAGCGTTTATAATCATTCGTTCTCCGTAATTGTTATTGGTCTTAACATCCAATGCTAAAGGCATGAGGCTGCTTAATATAAATTCCTTATACTTTTTCTTTTCTTCCTCTAAGGCAGCCTCAACTTGTCTTCCTATCTCTATAAGTGCAAACTCTCGAGCGTGACCTTTAGCTATCCTCTCTTTTTGTATTCTGATTTCTTCATGATTGGCTAAGATCTCTTTATAAATAATATTTTCCTTAAACACAGCCTTCAGTCCGAGTTCTTTTTTACCTTCCATATTCTTCAACAAATCAACAAACCTTTTATGCTCTTTCTCTAATATCTTTCTTACCTTATCTTCACTTTCAGCGATTGTGGCAAATCTTACTGGTAAAACTGTATAACGCCTCATCACCTCTTCAATGGCGCGCTCGTGATAAATTAAATTTTCCCTTGCCACGGAATACTTTTTAATCGGGGCATTACTGACCACTGCAGCGATATCATCGAAACAAATAGTATATAACTCATCGCCTCTCCCACCTATTCCTATTGGACCAAAATGCTCCACTTTGCCCTTTGCTTCTATGATGCAATAAATATATTTCCCTTCCCCTTGCATAGTTTTAAGTCTTTAGTTTTAAGTTTTAAGCTTTAAGCTTCTTGGAAAAGCCGTATATCATCTTACTCAACTCAATACCTTCATTCGTTAAATCTTCGATTTCTATTCCATCCTTTACAAGCCTTACTAAGAAGACCATTATTAAAGTCGCATTTACATACCTCTTTTGTCATTCCGTGCTTGACACGGAATCCAGTCTTTTTACTGGATTCCCGCTTCCTGAACCTGTCAGGAACAGGTTTCGCGGGAATGACAATTCATGTGCCATTACCTATGAACTCCTTAGTGACTCAGTATAAAATCTTGCATATTTAGTCCCCCAGAAACTTATAACTTATGACTTTTTATTTTTCCCACACCTCGGGATAAATAACGATATTAACAAAGTTAAAAGGCGGCAGTGGTCCAGCATACAAAAATTTTATTCTGTCTTTATATTCTTCACTGATATCCTCCATGATGTTATCAAATTCCTTCTCTCTTCCTCTATCTACTAAAAAGGCAGCATTGATGAACATCTCCTCGCCAATCGTTTTATTTATTTTATGATTAAAAGTTGTCCTTCTTAACGACTCTATGATTTTCTCTGCTTCTTTATCCTTTTTTTCTTTTAATGCTTCTTCCACTAACTTACCCACTTCCAATTTTGCCTGGAGCCCATTAGAAAATCCCCCCAGCCCCCCTTTACCCCTCTTAGTCCCCCCTTGGTAAGGGGGGATATAGGGGGGTGGGGGAGGGTTATTCTGGATCTTTTCTTTTAACTTCTTAATTCCTTTGTTCTCTTCTACAATCTCATTAAAAATAACATCCATATTTTTCCATAAACCTTTTACTCCCAGCTCTATTTTATGATCCATATCTCTTAGAAGATTCTTAAATTCCTTATATCTCCTATCTAAAAGACTTCTAATCTCATCAGCATTTGAAGCAATCGTGCAAAATCTGACCGGCAAGACTGTGAATTCTTTCATGACCTCTTCGATCACCTTTTCATGAGCCAATAAATTTTCTCGGCTGACCACATATCTCGTCATAGGGGAATTGCTGATCACCATACCTAAATCCCTGTAGCCTATGGTGGTTACTTCATCGCCTCTTCCTCCTATGCCTATCGGTCCGAAATTTCTCTCAATCTTTGTCTCAATAATGCAATAGATGTATTTCCCTTCCTTCATCAAACCCATTCCTCATAACCCACCTGATTTAATCCAGGCGACAAATCAACGACATTACCCAGCAAACCCCGCACCCCTTGCTTCCTTTAGGGTCATTCTAATGGTACCTTTTGCACCATTTCATCTCCACTCTTCCGAGTGGGGCATTTTGTGGCGCGGGGTAAAATTGACCAACTACTACCACCCATGTAATTCCTCACTATATTCTTTTGCCTTTTTAAAAACATGTTTAATATAAACTTTATTTGACACAATATCTTTATTCCCACTAACATAAATGCTCAATACTTTATTCCAATCCTTTTCATTTTTTATTAAATCTTCGAGATAAGCCATTGCTGCCCTTATATTTAACGTGGGGATATAACTATTTTCTATCTCCTTTTTCAATTTAGGATCGTCCATATATTGATTCCATGTTTCTGGCATCAACTGCATCAATCCTCTCGCACCTTTCTCACTTACAACACTATTTCGATATGAAGATTCTCGATTGATAATAGCCAGTACCATCGATATTGGTATTTTTCGATTTATCGATTCCTCGAAAACTACATCTGCAATTTCTAACGCATGGCCAATACTAATTGGCTTTGTCCTCAATATCTCTAATAGTTTAAATTTGGTTCTTATTTCAATAACATGGCCTTTAACTGCTTCAAAACTATGCTTGGCTAAATCCTTCTCTATTTTAAAAATCAAATTTCCACACATTAAAAATAGAGATAATAAAAACGTAAAACATATTCCTAAGATGTGAATTTTAAAAGACCTCTTTTTTATTTTTCGAATCGCTTTTTCATGTGCCTCCCTTAATATTACCGTCATGGTTGTTCTCCTCCCTTTGTTTTAATCCATAAGGTCCATGAAGATGGCTTATATTAATCTCCCAATAAGATTTTTCAATAAAATCAAAAGCCTCCTTCATTTCCTTATGGTTTGACTTAACAATATTCGGCCCAATAACTATGATCGTTCCATCGAACGATTCAAGAATTGTGCACTTTAGCTTTCCGTTCGATAATCTGAAATCTTTCATTTTCAATCTCCTCCAATTTTTGTATTAATTCAATAATACGCTTCTTTTGTTGACGTATTATATTATCTTGCTTTTCTAAAAATCTTTTGTAATATTCAGTCTCACACGTCAATTCATACGAAGCGTATATTGCTAAAGCAAAAATTAGAAGAAGAAAAAATAGAAGATATTTTAAGAGCCACATATATCTACCTTGGCGATATGGTTTCCAAATATGGATCCATCGAGGCTGTCCGATAAATTTCCCTTGTGATTTGGAACCGAAGATGGTTCGTCATCCTTTTTCCCCTCAATCCTTTGAACCATTGATCCTAACCTCCATCAAGAGGATACTGCCTTCTCTTGGAAAGGATCGATATTGGTTACAATACTTCTTAAGGAGCCTATAGGCCTCAGCCACCCTTTCAAATTCCGAGGAAGAATTTAAAAAATCTCCCATCTTATCAGGATGAATGGATTTTGCCTTTTGATAATAGGCTGTCCTAAGATCAGACAGAGTAGCATCTTCTTTTAAACCAAAAAAGGCAAAGGCCTCATGAATCTCCTTGGCATCAACCCTCTCAATATCTATGCATCGGAAACTGTATAATGGAAGGGGGCCGATCAATTTAAAACAGACTTTTCCGAGGAAGGATTGATCCAGATAATGAATCCTGCGATCTAATTCACCCTCCATCCCTCTTCTCAAGAGGAAGGCTGTATTAAGGATCATCAAATCATCCATGACATCGTGATCACATTGAGATTCCATGCAATCTTTGAGCGGAGAGAGGATTTTATCTTTGAATAGATACCTCTTTTTGACAAGGTGTTGACGGACTAACTTCCCCAATTTGATCTTTTCCACAAGAGCTTCTTTTTCAGATTTTTTTTTGATCATTTCCTGAAGGTAACGAATCTCTGAATCCTCCTCATAGAGGATCGTAAATATTTTTTCCCTGTCCCATGTTGCTGCTAATTCAAATTCCACCCTTTCGCCTACCCATGGAAGAAGAGATTTAAAAAGATCGTAACCCTGAATCAGAATCTGTCTTACTTCTTCTCCACCGCGAGCCAAAGAACCGAATTTGAATGGAATGATGGGATATGAACCCATCACTCCCTCAATGACCTTCTGGTGATTTAATAAATGCCGGATAACAATGTCCTTAGTCATTGTCTTGTAGTCAGTAAAAGAGGTATCACTGACAATTGTAGATAATTCTTTATAAGTTATCGGATAGACTTCGCCGCTTTGATTTTCAACTTTAATTGGACCGAAATTTGAATTTTTGGGTGCCTCTATCACTCCATATAAGTGTTTCCATCCGTCTTTCATCGTTTTCCCTTTTTTACCCGTTAGAAAACATCAGTAGGGAACGCATATATGCGTTCCCTACTAAAGGTGTTTACTTACTTTCCCAAAGGCCTCTTTCATAAGGGATTTGAGGTGGAAAAGGTCAAAGGGTTTGGTGATATAATCATATGCTCCTAACTTCATAGCTTTTCTTGCTGTTTCAAGGGATCCATAAGCCGTTAGCATAATTACAACGATTTCTTTCCTCATCTTCTTAACTTTTTTAAGCACCTCTATCCCATTCATCCTCGGCATTTTTATATCCAAAAGAATCAGATCGGGCTTTTCTTCCTTTACTAACTGAAGTGCTATCTTCCCATTGAATGCAACGAGTACTCGATAGCGATCCTGAGACAAACTATCAGAGAGGATTTTACATAATTCTTTTTCATCATCTACAATCAGAATCGTTTTTTTCATTTCTTTTTTTCCTTCTTCCTGCGAAAACTAATTTCAAAAATACCATTTCTGTAACTCGTTTGAATATTGTTTTCATCGACTACAAAAGGTAAAAGGATCTCTTTCATATACTTCTTTGAACCAAATTTATCCTGGGCACGAATAGAAAAGATATCACTGCTTATTTCCCATTGGATGTCCTCTTTTTTCATTTCGGGCAGTTCAGCCATTATGACTAAGTTATCCATTTTCTCGAAAACATTCGTTTTAGGCTCTTCAACCCTTTCTACGAATAAGGTCTTCTCAATCGATTTTTGAAACCGCCTAAACTTCGGTTTGGTGGAAAAGGACCAAACCCTTGGAGGGGTAACGATTTTGGGCCGTTGTAGTGAAGTAGTAATATCATGGATTCCCTTAACTTTCCTTTTCATCCGGAAACATGCCTTCTTTGAAAGGAAGCCTATAGATGACGTATTCTATTTTGATATCCTTAGGTAATTTTTCATTTACCCTGTGAGTAATTCCTATGAAAAGTAGACCCGTCTCGCCTTCTCGTAAAGTTTGGTCAATTCGCTGGCCAATATACAAATCTCTCTTCTGCAGGATCCTTTTGGCTAACCGTTGATCTCTCCTTTTTATTTGCTGTTTTTCCAAGCCGGCCGATGCATTTTTTAAATAGGTATATTCTTCCAGAAGTAGCTTCGGATCCTCTGTCCCCTCTAATTTTGCCCCTAACCCGACAAGTTCCATAAGGATTTGGTGATTCCGGCTCCCCATCTTCACCAATTCTTGAACTAAATCGATCTCCTTTCCGCATACAGGTAGCCCGTCTTGATATAGTCGCGTTTTTTGATAATCTAGTTTTAGACCTGAGACCTTTTTACGAATTCCTTGCCAGAAGTCTTCTATGATTCTGTTATGTTCTTCCCATCTTTGAGTGCCATACCTTCTTATATATTCGGCTTTCAACGTTCCATACAGCGAACCCATCTCAACCCCTGTATGGATGATGGGGACATATTTCAATCTTCTCATTTCATGGCCTTTCAGACTGAATAGATCTCAAGGCCGCCTCAAAGTCATCACGGGTTATGACCACTTTCTTAGACCGGGTATCTCCCTTTTCTTTGAGAAATTTTCGGATGGCATTCATTGAAGCCTTCTGACAGAGCCATTGAATATCTGACCCTACCAGTCCATCTGTCCTTGTGGCCAATGTCTTTAAATCAACATCTTTATTAAAAGGTTTATTCTTTGTATGGATTTTAAATATCGAAAACCTCATCTCTTCATCGGGTATGGGAAGTTCCAATAAAAGGTCAAACCGGCCGCTCCTAAGAAGTGCCGGGTCAATCAAATCCAATCGATTGGTTGCCGCTAAGACGACGACTCCTTTTAATTCCTCTATCCCATCCATCTCTGCTAAAAACTGGCTGATCACCCTTTCTGTCACATGAGCATCTGTGATGCTCACACCTCTTTTAGGAATCAGGCTATCTATCTCGTCAAAGAATAATATGGTGGGAGATGCCTGTTTTGCCTTTTTAAAAACCTCCCTGATCCCCCTTTCGCTCTCTCCAACATACTTTGATATCAGGCTTGGCCCTTTGACTGAGATAAAATTAACCCCGCTCTCATGAGCGACTGCTTTTGCTAATAAGGTCTTACCTGTACCCGGCGCCCCATGTAAGAGAATTCCCTTAGGAGGATGGGAATTTGTCTTTTTGAAGAGATCAGAATGTTTAAGAGGCCATTCTATGGCCTCTCTTAATTCTTCTTTTATATGATCAAGACCACCCACATCATCCCATCTAACGTCAGGGACTTCCACAAAAAACTCTCGCATAGCAGAAGGTTCTACCTCCGTCATCGCCTCTAAGAAATTATCCATCGTGACCTGAAGCTCCATGAGCGTCTCATAAGGAATATCTGCCAGCTCAAAATCTATCTTGGGCAGGATCTTTCTTAAAGCCGACATGGCTGCCTCTCTGGCTAATGCCTCGATGTCTGCCCCAACAAATCCATGAGTAATATCGGCTAACTTTTCAAGAGTTACATCCTCTGATAGAGGCATTCCCCTTGTATGGATCTGGAGGATTTCAAATCTTCCATTTCTGTCTGGGATAGGGATGGAGATCTCTCTATCAAACCTTCCGGGCCGTCTCAAAGCAGGGTCTATGGTATTGGGAATGTTAGTTGCGGCGATCACAATAATCTCTCCCCTCGATTCCAATCCATCCATGAGAGCCAAGAGCTGAGCTACAACCCTTCGTTCAACCTGCTTTTCTCCCCCCATCTCCTCTCTTTTAGGGGCGATGGCATCTATCTCATCAATGAAGATGATGGCCGGAGCATGTTTTTGTGCATCTTCAAATACACTTCTTAGGCGGGCCTCACTCTCTCCATAAAATTTGCCCATAATCTCGGGGCCGCTGATATGGTTGAAGTAAGCCTCTGTTTCATTGGCAACAGCACGGGCAATCAAGGTCTTCCCACAACCCGGAGGGCCATACAAAAATACCCCTTTCGGGGCACTGATCCCTAACCTCTCAAACACCTCAGGATATTTAAGAGGTAACTCTATCATCTCCCTGATTCTCTGTATCTGAGCCTGAAGTCCGCCTATGTCTTCATAAGAAACCCGTGCCTCTTTTATTTCTCTTGCTCCCTTTGTTTCCATCCTAATCAGGGTGGTAGGTTCGATGATTACGATTCCATCAGGGACTGTACCCAATGCTTTAAAATCACACGATCTGGCACCAAATAGATTGGCTCGAACCTTATCACCAACTGTGAGCGGTAGACCTTCCATTAATGAGCCGATGTACTTAACATCCTTTTCTTTTTGAAATGAGCTCATCAAGGTCATTGGAGATAAGGTAATCTTGCTTGCAGGCCTGTATATAGCCTTTTGAATTGTTACCTTTTCATCCAATCCTATCTCAGCATTTTCTCTTAAAATCCCATCCATTTGGACAATTCCTTTTCCTCTGTCCTCCAAAAATAAGGGCATCGCTTTAGCAGGGGTTTTTCTCTTTCCTTCGATTACGACAATTTCACCCACCTCTATTTCCATGTTTTTCATATCTTCAGGGTCTATTCTCGCGATGGCCCTGCCCACATCTTTAGCTAAGGCTTCTTTTACTCTCAGTGTGAGACGATCTTTAGGATTGCCCATTTTCAAACCTATTTTCTGACTCTAATCTCCAGGATTCCATTTTTATACCTGGAGGTTAGAGTCTCTGTTTTTACCTTTTTAGGGATAAGAATTTCTTTATGATATTTTCTCTCTCCGCTTCGGGCTGTAATATCCAATATATCTTCTTTTAACTCTACCTTTATATCTTCTTCATTGACCCCTGGCATCTCAGCGTAAATCCGAACCTCTTCCTTTTCATCAAAAACATCGGTAATCGGTTCTCTCTCTTCTTCGACCGCAGGTCCTCTGGGAGTTTTTTTAATATTACCAAATGATTCAACTATAGGTTTGCCTCCTACGGCAGTCCTTATGGAAAAACCAAATACCCCTTTCATCCCTTCTTTAAGATGACCGAGGTCAATCTCGCCCTCTTTCCTGATTTCGTCCCCAGTATCTTTCAACTCCGCGGCAAGGTCTACTAATTTCTCAATGCCTTTAAATAAACCCCCCAGACCTAACTTACCTATTCCAAAATCAATGTCTAAACCTTCTTCTTCCTTTTTGTCTTTCTTCTTCACCATGACACACTCCCTTTATTTATTTTCTGCAGTTTATGCCTTCTGCGGAACTTTAGGTTTCGGAATAACCCCTTTCCCTCTACATCTTAAACACGGAAGATTACTACCTTTTTCTTTTCCTCTCCCTTTACAGGTAGGACATGTTTCAATATCTTCACTGCCTGCACTCATAACCCCTTTACCAAAACATGCAGGGCAGGTAATATTCGTTCTCGGATATGCCTTTCCCCTCCCATTACAAAAGGCACAGACCACAGCAGGAGCCTCAATACTCGCAGCCCCATCCCCTCTACAAACAGGGCATTTGATCCCTTTAGCCCCAGCTAAAAATCCACTTCCTCTACAAAAGGCGCATTCGAAAATCTCGCACTTTAGGATTTCACCCATCCTCCTCATCTTGGCGCCTCCCAACCGATATGTCTTCCATCCCATCCCCATAATTTACCCCGTTAGAAAGGCCCACCATTTATAGGGGGGATGATATAGATAAAATTTCAATAACTCAACGCCATTTTCTTCCATCTATTTTCCTGAGGCTCTTCCTTTTTAACCTCTCTATTTTTATCTTGTTGTCCTTTTTCCTGCTGGTCTGCTTTTTCTAATACCTCCATCTCTTTTTTTATATCTTCTAACCTTTTTTGAATCCCTGCCTTTCGCTTTTCCAGAATAGTATCTTCTTTCTCTAACCGTTCCTTTTCCTTTCGGAGCATATATAAATCTAAATAGGCAGAACTTGCCACTCTGGGTATAGAACGCTTGCCCGTGCTGTGCATACTTCTGACATTTCGAAGACCACTTATATCACTTACGCCTCTTGGCATCCTTCACCTCCAATTCCGCGCACCTCTTGATTAATCAGTTGTTCCTATTTTAATAAAATGGTTCTTCTGACTTTTCTGTAGATTCCCCTCTTTGGAAAAGAGGGGTAGGGGGAGATTTTCTGAATCATAAATTCTCCTCTATCTTCTCAATGACCCCGTCCATGTTCTCAAATACTTCTTTATCGGAAAACCTCAAAACTCGCAATCCTATACTTCTCATAAACTCGCCTCTCCTCATGTCTTTTGCTTTTCCTTCTTCTGTATAATGTTGCCCTCCGTCAAGTTCTAAAACCAGATTGGCCTTCGGACAATAAAAATCAACGATAAAATTCCCTATCGGCTTCTGCCTATAAAATTGATACCCTTTAAGCTGCTTGCCCCTAATCTTTGACCATAGCTTTCTTTCTGCATCTGTCATTTCTTTCCTAAGCCGTCTGGAATATTCCTTCAGTGTCTTGTTGTAATTGAGCATGTCCTTAAAATCCCCCCTCACCCCCCTTTTTCAAAGGGGGGATTACCCACACGATTCCTGAAGAACCAATAACATTAAAAGGTGTGGCGTTTATCTTGCACTTTTCCTTGTTGTAATAAGAAGGCTTTTTTTAGCACTTGCCCCTATAATTTTGAGTTCAACCAATTGGCCTTCTTTAAGCTCTACTTCTCGCTGAATATTGCTGGGAATCACAATCTTTCCCTCTTTTAACTTAGAAAATGCCCGCATAAGAGTCATTTTTTTCTCACCTCCGTAAATTAACTATACTTTTTTTTAACCAGCTCCCTGATTATCTCTTTTACCCTGTTCTGATTCGTCTTTGAGCCAACCCTGCTTGTTTCAGAAGCCAATATATCCTGGCATATCTGCACAAAGGCCCCATTGCCACTTGCAGGAGTAATACCTTGAACTTTAAGGGCCTTGGCAATCATAATGCAACCGCGAATTGTGGGAGCAAATTCGCACTTCCCGGATTCCCTTAAGTCCCTTACAATATTGACTATCTTCTCAACATCCTTTTTATGAAGTTTGGACTTTGCCTGGGTTATCGCAACCTCTGTCTCATAATCAAAGTGGTCCAGATCCATCGTTATCATCCTGTCTCGAAGGGCATCCTGACTTCTATGGACACCTGCGTATTCTTCGGGGTTGCTCGTGAAAATAGCGCTGAAGTTGGGGTCAACCCTTAGATATGGTTCCTCTCCCCTCCCTACCGGAAGATCCATCATCTTTTCACTCAGGATGGAAAGTAGGATATTATTTGCCTCAGGCCTTGAACGGGTGAACTCATCATAAATGAGGGTGAATCCATATTTACAGGCAACTGTGAGACGGTTATCCACCCAGCGCTTTACCATATCTTCTTCCAACCTCAAAACACGGGATACAAAGCGGTCTACGACCTTTCTAAACCTGTAGCCATACTCACCACCAACCAAGTCAGAGGTAGTAAACTCTTCATCTCCGTGAATCATTACAACAGGTCTTCCGATCTTACTTGCTAAGTGCATAGCAAGAGTCGTCTTGCCAGTACCTGAGACCCCTCTGAAATGGACTGGAAAGCCCGCCTTTATATAGGAAAGGGCCCTGCTGGTAATATCTTTTATATACTTTGTCTCCACAAAGTCTGGCAAAGGAGACGGCTCTAATACAGTAGTCATCTCATCAATCATTTTATCTTACCCTCCCCGTTTAACTCTTAAATCCGTTCCACAATAAGGGCAGTGTTTATACTCATATATATACCGCCAACTATATCCACATTCCGGACATACTATAGTAAGGGACTGACCACAACTGGCACAATGGTTAAGATTTCCCCATGTTGTAGTCCCACACTTCGGACATTTAAATGCTCCACTCATATGCTCACCTCTTCTCTTATTGCAATTACTCCTTTACCTTTACAGGTAAGGCAAGGAAGCTTGCTCTCAGGGGCACGCCCATTTCCTTTACAATCCTTACATGCTTCGGTTTCTCCTCTGACCGTGACCATTCCCTTACCATTACAAACTGTGCATGTAATTCGCACACCATAAGGGTGAACGCCCGTTCCCGAGCAATAGGCACATTTAATTGCTGGCTCGCTTACTTCAACCTTACCTGTACCCCCACAAACCTGACAGGTAGCAAGTTTGGATAGAAGGTCAAAGGGGTCTACTCCTTCCCCTTTACAAAAGGCACACTTTATCTCTTCCATCGCTTATCAGTCGTGAATGCTTACGCAGCTTTTTTCCTTTTCTTCACGGGCTTGACCTCTCCAATTGCTTCCTCTACAGGCCTTACCTTTACCTCTGCCTCTACCTTAGGTGCTACAGCCATGCCCTTTCTTGCTCTGGCCATGGTCTTACACATACCCTGCCACGCATTAGCTGCCTTCTTCATATCCGACCTATATTCACCTAACAGCTTCTTGGTCTCGCTGACGATACCTGCTACATATTTGGCCAGATCTTTCTTAAGTTCCTCGCTCATTTCAGCGTGGGCATCAGAAAATTCCTTAAGTTTGTTCGCAACATAAGTCTCGATCTCCTTGATACGTTTCTTGATATCTCCCATCATAACCTTGAAATTCTTTAGCCTGTCAGCTTCACCTTTCTCAAGGCTTTCCTTAAGGTCCTTAGCCATCTTCTTCCTGTCCGAAGTAAACCCTCTTAAGGTTTTGTGTGTATCAAATACCAAATCCCTAAGGGCCCCCACCCGCACGCCGTATGAAGAAATAATATTCTCTGTAATTCCTCTCATGCTATTAGCTAATTCCATCTTTACTTCCTCCTTTTCTTTTCAGGATGCAAGGCTGAAGCCTTGCTCTATGGGTCAAATTATTGCCTTTCCCATAAGTAATGGAACGGGCACTGGCATCGTGTTAACCCCCTCACCTTTATCCTCTCCCCCGTAGTCGGGGGAGAGGGGATGGTGAGGGGGGCTCATTATTTACGCGTTTGTATTAATTTGCATAATTTGCCTATTTTGAGCTTCCTGTTTTACTGTTTGGTGATGTTCATACTTCAATCTAAACTCCTCAAAACAGGGATCACAAATCCCGTGAGTTAATCTTTTGTCATAGAGAGGTTTTTTCTCCCCAAAAACCTTATCACAAACCATACAAACTCTTTTCACTTAATTCTTCACCTTTTTTCGCTCACCAAGTAATTGACGGACTTCCCTTTTTATTTCCTCTTGTCGAGCTAACCTTTTTTCATGATGACCCTTAAATTCTTCGAGCATTTTTTTTAAATCTTTTATTCGAAGATCTCTTCCTTTTGCTAAAAGTCCCTTAAGTTTTGATGCTAATACCTTTTGCTCTTTTCTAAATTCTTTTAGTTTGGAAATGACCTCATCTCTTCTTCCATTCTGTTTGGTAAGGATATCTTTAATCATCCCTTGAAATTCTTTGACCCTTTGGGCTTCGCCTCTGATAAGAGAATCCTTGAATTTCTCCAAGTTTTTTCTTAAATCCCGCGCCATTTCTTTCTGCTCATTCAGGTAATTGTTTAACAAATTTCTTACCTCTTTTTCTCTCCCATTTTGAGTTAAAATAATTCCCCCCATCATATTGTCAAAATCTTTCCTCCTTAGAGACTTATTTTGGGCAAGATTCTCTCTTAATTCTGAATTCAACTTTTCCCGTTCTTGTTTTGTATCAATTAGAGTATCTTGAAAACCTTGGAGGATTTGATGGGTGGTATCAAAGAGAGTTCCAATATTTTGGATTCTATTCTCATAAGAGGATACGATATGTTCAACAATATTCGTCATATCTTCTGCTAAGAGCATTCGCTTTGTTTCCCCCTTTCACTCTTAAGGAGGAATTTCTTGGCGAGGCATGCTTTGCAACCGCTAAATTCTTCGGTTCTAAGGATGGCCCGGCAAGAACTCCTTTTCGCCTGTTAGAAATGAAATTTCTAACAGGGTTGACCTTATCCTTGTCCCGATGAACATCGGGGCTTAGGCTGCTGTGGCAGTTAAACCAATTGCCTCAGCATACTTTAGGTAGGTCTCGACCGAGGCTGCCACGACTCTGGCTTCGATCGCGAGTAATTCGATACCCACTAAGGAGACTCTTACCCAGGCATCAACGACGATGCCCTTATCCAGGATTCGGTCAATCACCTCAACCAAACTGGAAGACCCGATTGCCTTTTCCACTGCCATATCCTTTCACCTCCTTTCTCTCTGAATTTTTCATAGCGCAAAAGGGAAATTTGCGCCAAGAAAGCGTTTTAGTTTAAAGGTAACACTTTAGCTCTTTGAAAAAGGCTGTCTAATCCCCCTTCATCCCCCTTTGTCAAAAGGGGGAAACATTTCTCCTCCCTTTGTAAAAGGGAGGTGGGGAGGGATTTAGGAAGGTTATTTCAAACAGCTAAATTGATACGCTTAAAGACGTTTTAGAATTAAGCAAAAGCTGTGCCGCGAAAGAAGGATTATATTTTTATTTTCCTAAAGGAAGGATTTTCCATATGAATCTGGAGAATAAGGAAGTTGTTGCTTATAGATTTTGAGAAGTGTTAGGGCAAGATTTCCATAATCTATGGAGTATTTTCCATAGAATCAATTCCATATTTAATATTATACTCCTTCATCTTGGAGAGGAGGGTTTTATAATCGATTTTGAGCATCTTTGAAGTCTTACTCTTATTTCCTGAGTTCTTGACGAGGGCCCGCTCAATCTCCCTCTTCTCCACTAAATAGATCGCTCTCCTTGTTATCTCCTTTAAAGGCATCTCTTCTTTTGCGTTTACTTCGGGTATGATGGGTTGATAAAAAGGGGAAGTAATATCAAAGATCAGATGAGAAGGTTCTATCAAATCTTCCGCTAAGAGGACAGCCCTTTTGATGACATTTTTTAACTCCCTGACATTGCCTGGCCAGGGATGATTGAGGAGTATTTCCAATGAATCTTTCTTTAAGCCTTTAACGCTTTTTTCGAGTTCAATGTTTCCTTCATTAATAAATTCCTTTGCCAAAAAGGGGATATCCTCTTTCCTTCTCCTTAAAGGGGGTAATTCAATTTTGAATTCATTCAATCGGTAGTAGAGGTCAGATCGAAATCTCCTTTCTTTTACCAGCTGCAATAAAGGGATGTTGGAGGCAACGATGATCCTGACATCTACGGAGGAAGCATGTTTCCCTCCCAATTTCTGAATTCTTCTCTCTTGGATCATTCGAAGTAGTTTATTTTGGACATGGTAAGGAAGATTGCCTATCTCGTCTAAGAAGATTGTCCCATTGTTGGCAAGTTCAAATTGCCCTTTTTTCTCCCTATCCGCTCCAGTAAATGCGCCTCTTTCATAACCGAAAAGTTCGCTCTCGATCAGTGTATCAGGAATGGCTCCGCAATCCACTGCTATAAATAAATGATCTCCCCTTAAACTTGCCCTGTGGATGGCATTGGCTACGATCTCCTTTCCGGTTCCACTCTCACCCTCGATCAGGACAGTGAAATTGGTGGAAGCCACTTTATTTATCCTTTCAAAAACTTTTTTGATCTCCGAACCGGTGCCCATGATCGATTCCAAATCAAGCTCCTTCTTTAACTCGGTTTTCAGTTGAAGGACTTCTTGTTGTAGCTTTTGGCTTTCCAGCGCCCTTTTAATCGTGAGACGCAAACGTTCATTCTCAAAAGGCTTGGTGAGGTAATCATAGGCTCCTAATTTTATTGCCTCAACGGCCGATCCAATATTCCCATAGGCAGTCAATATAATGACCTGAGTTTCAAGTCTGGCCTCCTTGATTTTATTAAGTAACCCTATGCCATCCATTTCTCCGGGAATCCTGAGATCTAATAAGATTAAATCTGGTGTTAAATTTTTTTTAAAAAAATTCAAGGCATGGCCGCAATCTTCAGCCTCATAAACAGTGTATCCATCCTCCTTTAAGATATTTGATAGAAGCCACCTCATATCCTTTTCATCATCCACGACAAGAATTCTGTTCATTTTCTCCCCTTAAGACTCAGAACCCTATTTTGATTGACCGGGATGGTAATGGTCATTTTTGTCCCTTTTCCTTCTTCACTCTCAGGAATGATCCTGCCGTGGTGGTTGGTGATGATGCGATCTGTAATGGAGAGTCCTAACCCCGTTCCCTTCTCTTTGGTGGTAAAGTATGGATTGAAAATATTTGGCAGATATTCTTTTGGAATACCTTTGCCTGTATCTTTGATGATGATTTCTGCTGTTTGTTCCAAGGAGTTATAACTGGTGATAATGGAGATGGCCCCCCCTTTGGGCATCGCTTGCTTCGAATTCATAAGAAGGTTGAAAAAAGCCTGTTTTAAAGACTCCTTGTCACAGAGAATCTTGGGAAGATACCTATCGAAACGCCTTAAGATTCTTATCCTGTTTTTTGAAAAGTCAACCTTTATTAATCGATATACTTCTATTAAGATTTGATTAATATCATTCATTTTGAATTCAAGGAGTTTGGGTTTGGCGAAATCGAGAAGATCAGAGATGATCTTATTGGCATTCTGGACGTTTCTATAAATAATTTCAAAATGTTTTTTTAATCCATTTTCAGCTCCAATCTTTTCAATACAATATTGGGTTGCGGATCCAATGATCGCAAGGGGATTTCTTATCTGATGGGCAAGGCTTGTAGCCAGCTGACCTATTGCCGTCATTTTCTCCGATTGGATGATCTGTTCTTCAATTCTTTTTTCATTCGTAATATCAGCAGATAGAAAGATAAAACCTGTAGGATTCTCTTTCTCATCGATCAAAGAAGAGAGAGTAATGGATAAAATTCTCTCCTTTTCCGGTCTCTGATCAACGACTTTAACTTCATAGGGGTTGCTACTTAAGAAATTTTTTGCCATTACCTGCCATGGTTTTAAATCTGTGGCGAGAGATTTTTTGAGAAGGTTCTTTCCCAATAAAGTTTCTCTTGAAAGTCCAGAAAATACCTCCTGGACTTTATTACACATCAGAATCCGTCCTTCCTTGTCAACCACCATTGCTCCTAAGGAGAGACTTTCAATTAATTTTTCAAATAGCCTTTTAGTAAAAATTTCTCGTTTTATCAAGCGGAATATCCTTTGATCATCTTCAATTAGCTTGCCTTCAAGCATTTCTTTTTGTTCCTCAAGTATTATGTTTTTAAATTGGATTTCAGCAGTTAAATGTTTTTTCTCAAACTCCAATTTTTGCTTTTCCATGGCTTTTATAACAGCCTGAAGCAGAAGGCTTAGTTCTATGGGTTTCGTTAAATAATCATGAGCTCCAAATTTAAAAGATTGAATTGCGGTCTCGATATTCCAATAGCCGGTAATCATGATCACTTCTGTAACTGGAGAGAAACTTTTAATTTTCGACCTTGTTCGAAAGTTACGTGATAGCACCGGACCAATAACAAGTTGCTTGGATCAATATTAGCTTAATTTTAAGAAGACGTCTCTTTTTTTGCCATTGGAGGTTCCAAAGATCGGGCTTGAAGATT
>JBFMAE010000129.1:0-2416 GCA_040756085.1 Thermodesulfobacteriota bacterium
AGGTCCTACTACTTTGCCTTTAAATATGGGGATGCCCCCGCAGTATTTAACTATCCTTCCTGGAACTTGAACCGTTTGATTCGTGCCCATAAACCCCACAAACTCTGCTATTTCGGAAAAAACAGAATTCCCGGAGTAACAGATAGCCCAGCAAGAGCCCCCTCTATTGATGAATTTTTTGATATTTTGACAGCCACTTTCATTTATTCCTGACCCAACTTCTTTTTCGAACCATTTCTCTGAGTGTCCCCCTGGGAAAATGATGATATGAAATCTCCGCTGATCGTTAGCATCAAACCACTTTGTCTCATCATTTACAAATCTATAATCACGTGTCTCGAAAGAAAAACCAAGCTCTTTACAAACTTCCCCCATGGTTAGTCGGTCAACCGGATCCGCGAGCGGGTTTCCAAAAAAAATAACTCTTGTCTGCGTCGGAGTGGGTGTGATTTTCTTTTCTACTTCTTGAGCAAGAATAGAAAGGCTCCAGTGGGCAAAACTTAAAGAAGAACCTAAAAACAATAGTAGCAATGGAACAATAATCGAAATTGCTCTTTCCATTTTGTTACCCCGCTTTGTTGATATTTTTTATATCTCCTTTCCCTTAGTTGAGTTGATTTTAGGCAACCTGCGATTAGAGATGACTCATTCACACACGGATTTATACAAACAATCTCGTATATCCCAACGCCTGAAGTAAGCCGCCCGGCCACAAACCTTTGCAAACCGTAGGCGGCTATTCCGGGTCGGCTTGAGTGATTCGTTAGACTGTTCATTTTCACTGTTCCTATGAAGTGTATTTTTTAGCTTTGACCCCAATTCTCCCCCCTTCTTGGAATATCATCAGATAAGACAAATGTAGTAAATAATACGATTGGCAAAAAAATGAGTATCAAAACTGCCAATAATTTTTTCATAATGACACCCCTTTTCAAATAAATTATTCCCATTGAGACTTTTCATTCCATCGCCTTAGACATTGGACATTGGCATTGGACATTGGGGTCAAACCTTCAAAATTCAGGTATGATTCTTCCCTTCAGAAACTCAATCCTTTCCCTTAGCTGACTCTCTTTATCCAACCTTCCCTCTATCCTCTTTATCGCATCACTTACAGCTGGCCCCTTGATCCCAAAACGTTGCCCTATCTCTTTACCCTTTCCACCACTCAGTATCTTTGCCAAATAGATGGCTACCTGCCGCCCCTCATTTCCTTTTGTCCTCTCCAACAATGCTTTCCGATTCTTTCCATAAAACACCTGACAGGCCTTGATCACAGCATCAATGGATACTCTCTTCCGAAGCCTTTTTGCCTGAGGAATCTCTTCATCAACCTTCATCCTTTCAATCCGTCTTAGCACCTTCGCCTTAAATCCTCCATCCCCAAGGAGTAATCCTGCCTCCATCGCCGCAAACGGATTCTCATCTCTTCCTTCATCTACCTCAACAAATTCCCGATAGGCCCTTACCGCTCTATTCCTACGCTTCGAAAAGTATGAGAGCGTCTCTCCTGTATCAACCAATGAGTTCTCTGCCTTCTGATCCATAAATGCCCTGTAACTCGTCCATGGATATTCGATAGGTCTCTTCACCAGTTTCACTCTCACAGGGTTTAAATGTATATACCGGCTTAGCGCAACCAAATATCTGTCTTTATCCACGATAATCCCCTTAAATCTTCCCTGTAAGAGATGCCCACTCCTTTGGTACTTTCTATTCACGTAAACAGTGTAACTCGTATTAATGTTCTGCATGATCTGGGATAAGTTCGCCTTCGGGGTCTCCATGAGAAGGTGATAATGATTATCCATCAAGGCATAAGCATGGAGCAAAAAACCATATCTCTCCTTCGTTCGGCTCAGTATTTTCAAAAATCTCTCCCTATCCGATGCATCATAAAATATCTTATCTCGTAGGTTTCCTCTCGACGTAATATGATAAAAAGCATTTTCAAACTCTACCCTTAGTTGTCTCGCCATGCCCGTATTCTATCTAATTTGAAATAATTGTCAATCGAATTTTGAAGGTTTGACCCCAGATAGACCCCTATATGAATTTCTACACCAAACAACACCAATATTACTGTGGAATCGATCTTCATGCAAAGACTATGTACCTGTGTATCATCAATCAAGAAGGGGACATCGTCCTTCAACGCAACATCCGAACCCATTCAGAGGTCTTTCTTAAAACCATCGAAAGATACCGAGAAGATATCCCTGCCTGCGGTAGGCAGGGTTGTGGCTGTTGAATGCATCTTCACCTGGTACTGGATCGCTGACCTCTGCGCCCAAGAAAACATCCCCTTCGTATTAGGCCATGCCCTCTATATGAAAGCCATCCATGGAGGGAAGGCCAAAAATGACAAAATCGATGCTCATAAGATCGCCGTACTGCTCAGAGGAGGGATGATCCC
>JBFMAE010000130.1:0-5337 GCA_040756085.1 Thermodesulfobacteriota bacterium
GTAGATAAAATTGGAGGTTGGCTAATCTTTTACTGAATAATTCTGTTCCGGATTCTTCTGGGACAATATAGTAAGTTCCGCCCATGAATCCAAAGATCATCCAGACTACGAGGAGATTGGTGTGAATGGCGCGGGCCGTATTAAAAGGAAGAAATCCGATAAGCGGGTCAGGCCAGATGTATTTTGAAACGAGAAGAAGACCGACGATCACCTGAAGGCCGAAGAAGATTGCAGATATAACAAAATATTTTATTGCTACTTTTTGTGATTCGAAAGTCATACATTTCCTCCTTTGTCGGAAATAGTTCGGAGTTATTAGTTCGGGGTTCGGAGTGTCTAAATCAGGAATCAATTAAGCTATTTTACTACGAACTCCCGACTCCGAACTCAAAACTTCAAATTATTTGAGTCCTCCCAAGAAACTAACCAGCGCCTGAATCTCATCATCCGAAAATTGCGGATAGGCTGGCATCTGGGTATTTGGATTATGCGATTTTGGTTCTTTGATCTGCTTGGCCAGCCAGTCTGCATCCCGCTGTTTACCGACATGGCTGAGGTCAGGGCCAATGATTCCTCCCTTCCCACCAATCATATGGCACAAATCACATCGATTCTGATTATAAATATTTTTCCCTGTAAGCATTAAAGTTGTTTCTCTTAAAGGCACTCCAGTCGATTTGGCAACCGTGATCGGTTTTGGAGGCCACTGGTTGGTGTCAATTGCATCCACCCATTTGAGAAAGGCGATAAGCTTCTTTATTTCATCGTCGGAGAGATTTAGGTTGGGCATTTTTCTTCTTTGGGGATCAGGGCTTTCTGGATTTTTTAAGAATGCCTTTAACCAAGCCTCTCCCCGTATGGAGTAAGCTTTGGTTACGTCTGGGGAATAATAACCTCCGATACCGAGGATGGTATGGCAATCATTGCAATTGTGCTTATGCCATGTTCTTTTCCCAAGGACCACCTCATCGGTTAACTTATCGGTATTTGTTCGCTTAGGGATAGTGGTATGGGTATCAATAGTGAGCCAGATGAAAACAACGGTACAAATGACCGTTCCCCAGATAAAAAAATTTCGTGCAGCCTTTTTCCCCATAAGGAACCTCCTTTCTTTCCAGTCACCAGATTCATTTTTTCAATATTATACTTAATTTATATTTTTAAGAGGGATTAAATCATTGACTTAAGTCAAAAAACTTATCGGACCTTTCGTTATTTTGAGGGGAGGATTCAAGTAAACCCCGTATATCCCCGCCATAAAGGATTGGGCTTTTCTTTATCTTCAGATTTGAAATTGCCTTCATCCCCAGTCTGAAGCCTGGGGCTTTCGGGATTATACGGGGTAAAATCATACTATAAGAATTAAGAAAGTGAATAGATTTATTGAATTCCTTCCACAGGATGGTTATGTATAGATTGAAGCAATAAGATTTTAAATCAGCGAAAAGGAGGGGTTTTATGGTAACCAATAAAAATCTAATAATTCTTTTATCTTTTTTGATGTTTCTGGTCCTTGGCTGTGCAACCACTCAGCCAAAAATTCCTATGGATTAGGCATCAGCCACCCTCGGAGAACAAGTGAACTTTAAAGGAATCGTTAGATATATCCAGGTAGGTCCTGAAATGACCCATTTGCCAGATATGGACAAGGTGTTTGAGAAGGCTATTGATCTGACAAAAGAGGGATAAATTAAAAGGGGCATCATAAATTTGAAGGAAGAGTATCTTTAAGGAGTTTGATGACTCTTTCCAATTCTTGAAGGGTTGTTGTCCGGCCCAGACTAAATCGGATGGCCCCCATTCCAACTTCAGGAGAGATTCTCATCGCTTTCAGAACAGGAGATAATTCAACCGAACCGGAATGGCAGGCCGCACCTGTGGAGGCAGCCACTCCGTCCAACCGAGATAATATCTCTCCTCCTACTTTACCAACGAAACTGATATTGAGCGTATTGGGAAGGCGGTGGATGGGATGTCCATTAAAAACAACTTTATCTCCGAAATTTTCTTGAAGAAGTCCCTCAAAACGATCCCTGAGATCACGGGCCTTATCATTCCTTAAATACTTTTTTGCAATTTCACAGGCCTTTCCAAGTCCTACAATGAGAAGGACATTCTCAGTTCCCGCCCGCCGGCCAGATTCATGCCCTGCACCATGAATGAGCGGTTCAATGGGCGTTCCTTTCCGAATATACAAAGCCCCTACACCCTTTGCGGCATAGACCTTATGACCTGCCAGCGATAACAGATCGACTCCCAAATCATTAACTTTTGTATCAATCTTTCCCACGGACTGGGCAGCATCGGTGTGGAAGATGATCCCATATTTTTTAGCAATCTTTGAAATATCCTTAATGGATTGAATGGTCCCTACTTCATTATTGGCGTGCATTACGGTGATGAGGATGGTTTTTGGAGTGATGGCTTTTTCGATATCATCAGGATCGACCCTTCCATATTGATCCACAGTGATATAGGTCACCTCTGCCCCAAGCTTTTCGAGAAAACGACAGGGATTGAGGACTGCAGGGTGCTCAATCTGAGTTGTGATAATGTGATTTTCTTTCCCTTTCAGGGCATAGAAGATGCCTTTGATCGCATGATTGTTAGATTCACTGCCTCCACTGGTAAATACGATCTCTTCAGGATGACATTGAAGGAGATCAGCAACCTGTTTTCGAGCATATTCTACAGCCCCTCTGGCAGGTTCTCCTGCCCAGTGATGACTGGAGGGATTCCCAAAGTGTTGAGAGAGGAATGGTCTCATCGCCTCTGCCACTTCAGGGGCAATCGGAGTACTGGCATTAAAATCAAGATAAATACGATTTGAAATCATAAATTTACTCCTTGGGTTTTCAAAAACTCCAACGCAAACCTAAATAGACGTTGGTATTATCCTTAAACTGTCCGAAAAAAGTATGGTCCTTCTTGCCGAAGAAGATGTTTGCGCCCGCCTCAGCAGACCAATGGTCGGTAATTTTATAATGAATATTGGGTCTCACATAGGCGTCCTGATCCGAAGGCGAATAGAATGTGAACAGCGAAAGTCTCAGGTTTTGGTACATAAGGAGTTTTGTTAGCCGGAGAGTGATTACGTGCCGGTACTCGTCTGCGGCTTGACTGCCGGGGGGAAGGGTTCGCTTGTATGCACCGTAATCTGACATTAGCTCCAAGTAATATTGCATTCCCACAGTAAAGTCTTTAGCCAGTTCTTGTTCATACCCTGCTAAAAACCGTAATTGACTATTTGGTATGAAAGGATCCTTTCCGCTTCGGTCATCTCGCGAGTCGTAGTATCCCATCTCAATATTTCCAATCCCCTTCCAGACCTTTCCTCGGGCGCTTAAGCCGTATACGGAAAGGCGAGGAAAAGTGGCTTTTCCCGTTTGAGGGTCAAATCCCATCGGGTTCTTCCAGAAGCCATTATAACCATAAAGGGCTAGATCATAACCTTTAATATTACGGTACAAGCGGAGCGCGATTTCGTCGTCTTCAAACCATTCGTCCCGCTTTTTTGGACGAACCTTTGCGTCTTCCCCGGCCAACCGGCCCAGTTGCGGATTAAAGTAGGACAACCGTTTTCCGTCAATGAAACGGTCCGGATTGAATCGGGGCGTATAAACGAAATCGATGTTGAGGGCCTTTGTGTAAAAGCTCGACTTTAGAGCATCTGAAGGAGCCTTCAGATACTCATCGTCGCGTCCAATGAAGAAGGAGTTATAATCTTTGGGGAATAGGTCGTTAATAAAGATATAATCTCCTGTTCCCCATGTCAGTATCTGCCTTCCGATCTTAAAATCCGTGAATTCGAATGGAGTTAAGATGGCGTTGGCTTCCCGAAGATCGACATCGGCCCCTTCCACCACACCATCGTATAAGAAATCGCTCTTAATTCTAAAATTTGCCCAGTCCAGGGCTTTAGAGAGGTTTAGTTGAAATCGTGTTTCTCCCAAGGTCGCAGTTTTCGATTCATGTGGATCATTCTGTGTTCGAAGACCACCGCGAGCCTCTAAGAATCCATGGAGCTCAAATGGAAGCGATTCTCTTAACGATCTCCAACTTTTTTCGGTTTCCTCAGAAGGAAACTCCACTTGTGTTATATAACCCTCCTGTTCTTTTCCCGCCTGCACTTGGGCACTGACATTCCTTGGGTTCCCTATTATTAGGAGGAAGAGGATTCCAAGGAGGATAACGATTCCTGAAGCATGCCCTCTCATTTAATCCACCTTTCCGGAGGTTTTCGGAGATACCGCTCTGTAAAAATGCTATCTGGGAGGCCGATGTTATACGAAGTTGAGCTAAATTTCACCTCAGTTCGGTGTCCTGTTTTAAGGTTTTTCATGGTTCTCTTGGTTACCGTGGCAAATGTCTTTCGTTCCTTGGGCTCCGCCCCAGCGACCTCTTCGATCTTGTCGGCTGTGAACACCCGTGCCAGTTCCTTTTGCACATCATAATATTCCTCCTTGAGTGGGAGGAAAGTAGTTTTATCGACCCATGAGATTCGTTTCACGTAATCTATAGGCTCCTTAGGGACGCTTTCAACGACATAGCTGTCCTTGTCTCCAAGCTTTTCTTCACGCAGGAGGGTGTGTGTATCAGCAGGGATATCTCGCCCCGATACATCTTCGTAGGTGAAATCAGAACCAACAAAACTTGACCGAGCATCACTTGCCGCAATGCGGCGAACCAGATCTATGGCAGGCACAAAAAGCCATCGGTCATCATCTTTTGCAGGATACTTGTAAACCATAAATGTCATATCCCTCACATCAGCAGGTTGGAAGAAGTAGATAAAATATTTCTGATCGCCTCCTATCTCACCGTAATTTTTCCTAAGCATCGTCAACTCTCTTATTCGTTCTTTCCCGTCTTTAGTGATAAGCTTCATTACGACGCGTGCTTTAAAATCATGACCAGGATATAGAAAGGCCGCCTGTGATTTCTTCATCACCTCTTCCGCTGTCATGGCAGATGCCTGAAAAGGCAGAAACATAAGTAAAACAATTAACCCCACGCTCGACAATACTACAAAATCTCCTATTCCCCTAAGCATCCTTTCCATCATTTCAGACCTCCTTTTTTAATCCCTTCCCCCTGCCTCTAACTACCGGCGGGGGAATACTCACATCCTCTCCCGTTGACGGTTCATTTTTTAAACAGCCAGCCTTGTAAGAGTGTTATTAATGCTGGCAGATAAATTATTGTCATTACCGCACTGAGCATCATCATGCTCGCAATAAATGCACCCACTGTTATATAAGGTGTAAGAGATGCAAAGAGCATGACTGAAAAGGCAGAGGCAAAGAGCGCCGCATTGCGCATTACTCCCTTACCAGG
>JBFMAE010000131.1:0-11119 GCA_040756085.1 Thermodesulfobacteriota bacterium
TAAACTCGACCTTCGTTTCAGTAACAAAGCGAGTGGCCACTTGCTGGCCCAAGGGTATCAGGTCATTTTTTTTAATGACCCCAAGACGGGCAAACGAGTCCCCATTCCAAAGGAGTTCATGAAGTTATTGGAGATTGGAGAAGAATTCATATAGACGATCTTACATAAATACGATTTAAATGTATCCATTCCAGACCGTAAAGGCCAATCGAATCGAAATGGACAAGGGGACATGACTGCCCAAAAGGCATTCGAAAATTAATCATTTTCATGGAGATGAAACTGTGAAAATGGCTTTTGGAGTTGAAGGGTTAGAAATGTATCGTTCCCCAAACTTCCGTATTCTCTTTTTCATGAAAGTATTTTAGAATGAATATTAAAAACAAGGGGTCGGCGGATGGAACTTTCTGAGAAGATCAAAGAGCATTTCCGCAACCCTCAAAATGTCGGGGAAATAGAGAACCCCGAAGGAATCGGAACGATTTATAACCCAGTATGTGGGGATAAAACCGTCCTTTACCTCCGTATAAAAGAAGGCGCCGTTGAAGATGCCAAATTTTTATCGTTTGGTTGCGCCGTGACCATTGCATCAGCCTCTGTATTTACCCAGAAGATAAAAGGGAAGGAGATTTTTCAACTCTTTTCGGGGAGCGACGAGGAGGTCATCCAGCGGTTGATCAGCCTTATCGAGAGTGAACTGGGAGAGATACCTCCGGTGAAGCTTCACTGTCCACCGGCAACCGTTCAAGTCTTCCTTGAGGCAATGGCTGAATACTCGGAAAAAGAAGGAGATATACTATTTAGCTTGAGAGTAAAAAAGTTGATTCCACTCATCGCCAATTTCTACCAAAGGGGCAAGAACGAGTGAATGAATGGGAAATCTACATTTATTATCGGCCTTCATCCTGATCATTCTTTTTTCTTATCCCATCCAAGGATTCAGCCAAATTTACCAGTGGACGGATGAGAAAGGAGTGGTTCGTTTTACGAAAGATCCTTCTACGATTCCAGAACAGTATCTTTCCAATATAAACAAATCGAAAGAAACCATTTCAAAAAGCCCATTAGAAAGGGTCCCAATGGCAGATGATGACTCAAAAAGCCTTGTTGACCAGAAATCAAGCGGAGGGATGGAAGCCCTCAGGGATTTAAAGATTTATAAAGAAAAATCAATCAATGATCTATTTTATCTCATTGGTTTGCTCATTATTCTTGCATTCATTATTAAAATATTAATCGAAATAAAACCAGCTGGAATCAATGAGGAGATAAATCTTAAACAACCTTCCATTTTCCCTAAAAAGACTGTAATCTTTAATATTTACTACAAAGATTATTCGACCCAATCCATGGTCTTTCTTGGAAAAATTATTGAAAGAAGGCGAAGGGAACGTGGGAAAAACTCCAAGGATCTTTTGTTCAAGGCAAGAAAGGACTATGGGGATCGAGTCAGAGACCCTTCCTCAATATTCCTTTTAAGTTCATAAAATGAAAGTTTCGTTCGGGTCTAAATAATTTGATCATCCTTCACAACTTAAAATCTTTCCAAAAAATGGTCGGGGAGAGGAGATTTGAACTCCCGACCTCTTGGTCCCGAACCAAGCGCGCTACCAGGCTGCGCTACTCCCCGAATTATTACTTAAAAAATGCTGAGCGCATAGCGTTAATTAAAAATTATTTATAAGATACAAAAATTTTTGTGAAATGTCCAGATTTTTAAATTTGTTGGGTGATGGTGGGTTGACCCATTCGACGACGCCAAGCCACGCCTTTGAAGGCGGGGTAAAGAAACGCCGCTCATGGTCAACCCTGAGCAAGCCCGGGCTTCAGGCCGGGGAGTCGAAGGGTTGACAATTTCTGGAGAATTGGGTTAAGAATTTTTAATTCCGTTCGTGGGATTTATGGGCTGGATTTCCATCGAACCTTGCTGGCCTTCAACTGTTGAAGGAATATATGGCAAAGGAAATCGGCGTGGAGGATGGAGAGATCATTACGTCCAGTAAGGGACTCCATCTCTACGATTACTGCTGGGACATAGCAAAGACAAGAACTAGAAGAAAATAGAACACGTTTCGTTCCCTAGAGGGTTATTTTTTTCTATTTCGAATAAATCATTGTAGAATAAATGGTACGGTTTTCAGTCCTCTTCGTTAAGGAGAATCAGGAATGGACTATACCCTTTCAACTGAACAAAAGATGATTCAGGATTTATGCAGAAACTTTGTGAAGAATGAGATCGCACCCATTACCGAGGAAATGGATCAGACCGGCGAATTTCCTTATGAGGTATGGAAAAAGATGGGGAACCTGGGGATCGTCGGCATTCCTATCCCTGAAGAATATGGGGGAGGAAGTATGGATTGGCTTTCGACGATCATCGCCATCGAAGAGATCAGCCGTGGAGATTCCTCATTAGGGACCTCGCTTTTAGTCTCAGTCACCCTTCCGATGAATCTCATCTATACCTTCGGGACAGAGGAACAGAAACAGAAATGGCTCGTCCCTTTGGCCTCTGGAGAGAAAATAGGCTCTTTCGGTTTAACCGAACCTCAGGCCGGTTCGGATGCAGGTTCCATCCAGACGAAGGCTGTTCTGGAAGGGGAGGAATGGGTGATCAACGGGACAAAACAATTTATTACCAACGCAGGCCTTAAACACAACAGCTTGGTCATCATCGCTGCCGTTACCGGTGAGAAGGAAAGTTCGAGAAAGAAGATTTCGAATATCATCGTACCAACAGGGGTGGCCGGTTATTATTTTGGACAGAAATATCATAAAATGGGATGGAAGGCCTCAGAAACCAGAGAGTTGATCTTCGATGATTGCAGGGTTCCAAAGGAAAATATTTTAGGTAATCCGGAGAAGGGGTATGCCCAATTTTTAATGGCGCTTCAGACCAGTAGAATTGGTTTTGCTGCCCATTCCGTGGGACTGGCCCAGGCCATCTTCGATGTCTCATTATCCTATGCGAAAGAGAGGGAACAGTTTGGGCGGAGTATCAGTAAATTTCAGGTCATACAGTTTAAGTTGACTGACATGTTAATGGAGATCGAACTCGCACGTTTGATGGTTTATAAAGCTGCCTGTCAGAAGGATCAGGGGGAGAACTATTTTGATACCTCCACCTATGCAAAGATCTTTGCTTCGGAGACGGCTAAACGATGTGCTGATAGAGGAGTTCAAATCCATGGAGGATATGGACTGATGGACGAATACCCCATCTCCCGCTACTGGCGTGAGGTGAAATTTGAAGAGATTCTGGATGGGACTTCAGAAATTCAAAGACTCAACATTGCCAAAAAGGTTTTGAGACTTTAAAGGGGAATGCACGGATATCGAAGATAGAATCCTCATTTAACTACTCATCAAAACTCCTCTCCACAAAAGCATAAGCACTGTGATTATGAATCGACTCGAAGTTTTCAGACTCCACAGTAAACCAGGTAATGTTCTTGTCCTTTTTTAAGTGTTTCGCAATCTCTCTGACCACATCCTCGACAAACATCGGGTTTTTATAAGCTTTTTCAGTGACAAACTTTTCATCCGGTCTTTTCAGGATGGAATAGAGATCACAGGAGGCGCATTCCTCCACCATCTGGATGATGTCTTCAATCCATATGAATTTTTTAAATCGCAGGTTCACGGTGACGATAGACCTCTGATTGTGTGCCCCAAACTGGCTGATCTCTTTTGAGCAGGGACAGACGGTAGTGATTGGAATAACAATCCCAACATAAAAATCATCTCGTTCATTGCTCGAGCCACAGAAACGGCAGACGTACTCCATGAGGCTCTTCGATTTAGTGATGGGAGCTTCCTTCTCAATAAAATAAGGGAACTCGACTTCCAGATGGGCAGTCTTTGCTTTCAATTTCAGTTTAACCTCTCTCAGAATCTTTGAGAAGTTTTTGATGGCAATATCCCCTTTATATTTATTGAGGACCTCCACAAAACGGCTCATATGGGTGCCCTTAAAACGATGGGGAAGGTCTACATACATATTGACCGTGGCCACCGTGGGTTGAAATCCTTTGGCCTTATCCAATACGGTGATCGGGTAGCGAATATTCTTCACCCCGACTTTATGGATCTCAATATTTCGATGATCTTTCTGGTTTTGGATGTCGTTCATTCTTATCTCCTGAAATAGGTGGCGCAAGCTGTCTCAGATTCCCATGCGGTCACCCTTTTGAGAATCGCACGATTTCCTTTCAACTCTGCCTTTAGCTTATCAAAGATATATCTGGCAATATTTTCAGAAGAGGGTTCCTTTCCCAAAAAATAGGGAAGGTCATTGAGATAGGTATGATCCAAGGATTTTAAGACTTTTTCTAATTTATGTTTTAATATGCCGAAGTCGATGACCACTCCTTCATTGTTCAATCGATCCGAGACGAAAGAGACCTCGATCTTCCAGTTATGGCCATGGAGTTCTTCACATTTACCATGAAGGTAACGCAATCGGTGTGCTCCTGAGAAGTGGGAGAGGACAGTAAGTTCATACATAGATGTTTACCTTTCTATAAATGTAATGGGGGATAGACGACTCCTGTAGGGAACGCATATATGCGTTCCCTACTTAATCTTAATCCTTAATCCACCAATAGAATACGGACATCCATCACATTGGTATGGGTGGGTCCGGTAATCAAGAGATCTCCCAGTTTCTGAAAAAATGGGTAGGCGTCGTTGTTCTCAAGATGGGCCTTTGAACCCAGACCTAAGGATTGTGCCCTCTTCAAGGTCGTATTATCGGCAATTGCCCCAGCGGCATCAGTGGGGCCATCCGTTCCATCCGTTCCTCCGCTCAGGAGGACCACTTTTTCGACACCGCTGATTTCTAATGCCGCCGCTAAGGCAAATTCCTGATTTCTTCCTCCAAGACCATGGCCTTTGATGGTCACCGTGGTCTCCCCTCCGGAAATGATACAGGCAGGTTTCGGGATGGGATTCCCGCTGGAGATCACTTCTTTTGCAATAGCGGAATGAAATCGAGCAGCCTCACGCGTTTCGCCCACAATCAAAGAAGAGAGGATGAGGGTGTTAAGGCCGAGGGATGAGGCTTCCTTTTCAGCTGCGCGGAGGGCAATGATGTTTGAACCAATGAGGGTATTAAAAACCCTTTCAAACACTACATCCCCAGGTTTAGGTGTCTCTTCAACCTTACCTTTTCTTCCTGACAAGAGATATTTTTGAATCGAAGGGGCGATCTCCTTGAATAGACTATACTTTTCCAGGATTTCCCAAGCTTCTTCGAATGTGGAAGGATCGGGGACAGTGGGGCCCGAAGCGATCACATCGAGAGGGTCCCCAACGACATCGGAAAGTATGAAGCTGAGCATTGTGGAGGGATAGGCCCACCTGGCAAGCCAACCTCCTTTTATCTGCGAAATGTGCTTCCTGACAGTATTGAACTCCTTGATGTCCGCGCCACAATCAAGAAGAAGCTGAGTGACTTCCTGTTTTTCTTCTAGACGGATTTCACCCGCAGGAAATGGGAGCAGCGCTGACCCGCCACCGGAGAGAAGGAAGATGACGAGATCCTTCGGTCCCGATTCTTTGAGAAGAGCCTGAATCTTTTTTGCTCCTTCAAGACCCTTCTGATTCGGAAGGGGGTGTCCGGACTCTATCACCTCCGTTTTCTTTAAGGGCAGACCGTGACCGTACTTTGTTGTGATCAGCCCGAGAGTGAGGCGATCTCCAAAGATCTCTTCAATCGCTTGAGACATGGATGCGGAAGCCTTTCCAGTACCGATGAGAAAGAGCCTATCAAACGTGTTCAAATCAAAACATTTTTCCGAGTCTTCGGAGATTCTGACCGACAGGAGCCCATTTTGAATGCGGAGGAATTCCTTCAGCGCTTCAGAAGGATTAACAGCTGAAATAGCCTTGAGAAAGATGGCCTCCGCCATCTTTCTCATCTCGTCCAGAGAAAAATTTTTCAAATTACGCTCCTGAGTTTTGAATATGTGAATTTTATAACTAAATCTTTCTTTAGTCAACTCTTCCGTTTTACACTTTAAATCCTTTCTGTTATATTAAGTCTGGTTATGAAGAAGAACCTGGAGCTTCGTTTTCGATACATCCTTACCGTTTCAGAACTTACTCAAGAGATTAAAGAAATTCTCGAGGATAAGTTTCCTGATATCTGGGTTGAAGGTGAGATTTCAAACCTAAGAATTCCCCCCTCCGGACACATCTACTTCACTTTGAAAGATGATTTCAGCCAGATCCGGGCCGTCCTCTTCAAAATGCAGGCCCGAACCCTCCGTTTTGCTCCTGAGGATGGCCTTCATGTCATCTGTCGTGGGAAGGTGAGCCTCTATGAAAAGAGAGGGGAATATCAATTGGTTTTAGAAATGATGGACCCCAAGGGGATCGGTGCGCTTCAGCTCGCCTTTCTCCAATTGAAGGATCGGCTCGAAAAGGAAGGGCTTTTTGATGCCGCCCATAAAAAACCCATCCCCGTGCTTCCTCAGACCATTGGAATTATCACCTCTCCCATTGGGGCCGTGATCAAAGATATGCTCCACATCATAGATCGGCGTTTTGAAAATATCCATATCTTATTCTATCCGGTTAGGGTTCAGGGGGAAGGGGCCTCACTGGAGATTGCCAACGCGATAGAATATTTCAATAGCCGGATGAATGTGGATGTCATCATTGTAGGAAGAGGCGGAGGATCGCTGGAGGATTTGTGGGCTTTTAATGAAGAGGTGGTGGCGAGGGCGATTTACCATTCCAAAATCCCCATCATCTCTGCGGTGGGCCATGAGACCGATTATACCGTTTCGGACTTCGTTGCAGACTTGAGGGCACCCACACCCTCCGCCGCTGCAGAATTGGTGGTTAAAGACAAACGGGAAATAGAAAACACCCTTCATTATTTAAGCGGCCGATTAGAAAACCAGATATTACAGACTCTTCAAAAGTATCGGACAGATTTATCTCATCTCAGAAAAATATTAATCGACCCGAGAAAGAAGATAGAGGAATACTTTTTGAGGATGGATGACCTCGCCAACCATCTCCGCATCCTATTCTCATGGACCCTGAAAAGGAAAAGAGAAAAGGCTCTGCATCTGCAGGAAAGTCTTTATTTTCGAAATCCTGTCCAAAGAATAGGAAACCTTAGACTATTGATTTTAAAAAATGAAAAGCGTCTGGGACAGTATATCCGACATGTTATTGAGATGCAGAGAAAGAATGTAAGGGGGGTTTTAGGAAAGCTGGATTCATTGAGCCCCCTCTCCATCCTCCAGAGGGGGTATAGTATCACTCGGAAAATCCCTTCTCTTCGGATATTAAGGGATTCGGTCGATGTTCAAGAAGGGGATAAGGTGGAGGTGAGACTTTACCGGGGGACCTTATTTTGTGGTGTGGAAAGGACGGAAAAGTCTTGACGTTTATGGTTTTAACAATTTAAAATTAAACTTTATAGTAGAAATTGAAATGCCTGACTACCTTATCCTCCGAAAGGCAGGCTCAGGCAGGGAGGGGGAGGATGGCAAAGGAAAAGTTCGAAGAGGCATTGAATAAATTGGAAAAGGTCGTTTCGAAACTGGAGGATGGGGACATCCCTCTGGAAGAATCCTTGAAACTCTTTGAAGAAGGGATCAGACTTTCGCGTTTTTGTAACCTGAAATTGGATGAGGCAGAGAAGAGAGTGGAGATCCTCGTGAAAGGAAAGGAAGGTATTCTGAAACCACAGCCATTCGACCCTTCGACAAGCTCAGGGCAGGCTCCTTCGACAGGCTCAGGGCAAGCTCTCGCCGAGGAGGAAGAATAGTTTTAGATGGATATTAAAAAATACCTGCAAGAAAAAAAGGAGATTGTGGATTCGGCTCTTGAGAGATATTTCCCGAGCCAACCCGTTGCTGACAGAGAGGAGGGGTTTCCGATCTCTCTTCACAGGGCAATCCGACACAGTCTCTTTGCAGGAGGTAAACGAATTCGTCCAATTTTATCGATCGCTTCCTTTGAAGCGGCAGGAGGAACAGGAGATGGGATTCTCCCCTTTGCCTGTGCCATCGAGATGATCCATACCTATTCCCTCATCCACGACGATCTTCCAGCCTTAGATAATGACGACTATCGCCGGGGAAAACCAACCTGTCATAAGGTATTTGGGGAAGCGATCGGTATTTTGGCTGGAGATGCCCTCCTGACAGAGGCGTTCAAATTGATGACAAACCGTCCTGTACGGAATGGGATCTCAGGGGGTGAAGGTCAGGTTCTCGACTTGATCAATGAAGTGGCTCAGGCTGCAGGGATGTTGGGAATGGTGGGTGGGCAGGTCGTTGACATTGAATCGGAAGGGAAGGAGGTGGACCTTCCCACGATTCAATATATTCATACTCGTAAAACCGGTGCATTGATCCTCGCTTCGGTTCGAGTAGGAACAAAGTTAGGAACCGATGACGAAGAAACCCTCAAAGCGTTTACCCGCTATGGGGAAAGGGTTGGGCTTGCCTTTCAGATTGTCGATGATATTTTGAATGTCGAGGGGAAAGCCCATTTACTCGGTAAAAACACAGGTAGCGATCTCTCCAAACGGAAGGCCACCTATCCCTCTCTGCTGGGAATCGGCGAATCAAAGAGGAGAGCTAAGGAATTGGTTGAATTGGCCGTTAACGCCCTCACCCCCTTTGGGCCTGAAACTGATCCACTCCGGGAGATCGCCTGGTTCATTATTTCGAGAGAGAATTGATCCCATCGTTACTCTTATTGTGAAGATGTAGATGGGTTGCTATAAATAAAAGAATGTGAATGGCTTGGTTGCAAACATCTTTTTAAACAGCGGGATAAATCAATGACCGAAATATTGGATCAAATTCAAACCCCTAACGATGTGAAGAAATTAGACGCCGAGGAACTGAGAAGGCTCTGCGGCGAGATACGAAAGGAGATCATCTCCACTGTCTCGAAAAACGGAGGACACCTCGCTTCCAACCTGGGTGTGGTGGAATTGACCCTTGCCCTACACTATGTCTTCGATCTTTCAAAAGACAAATTGATATGGGATGTCGGCCACCAAAGTTATGCCCATAAGCTTTTAACAGGAAGGAGAGAACGGTTTCATACTCTGAGACAGTATGAAGGGATCAGCGGTTTTCCCAAAAGGGATGAAAGTCCTTTTGATGCCTTCGATTCGGGACACAGCGGGACCTCCATCTCCTCCGCCCTGGGAATGGCGGAGGCCCGAAGGCATAAAGGAGAAGAGGGGCGGGTGATTGCGGTCATCGGAGATGGATCGATGACCGCAGGCCTCGCCTTTGAGGGTCTTAACCAGACAGGACATATCGATCAGGACATGATCGTCGTCCTGAACGATAACGAAATGTCCATTTCTCCCAATGTCGGAGCGCTCTCTTCTTACCTCAACCGTTTAATGACTGGACAGTTCGTCAACCGGTTCCGGAACGAAATGAAGGCCTTCCTTGAAACCCTTCCAGGGATTGGCAAGTCGGTCCTCCGTTTTGCCAAACAGGCAGAGGAATCCTTGAAGGGCCTCCTCATGCCAGGCCTCCTCTTTGAGGAGCTTGGGCTTAAATATATCGGGCCCATCGATGGACATCGTTTGGATTATCTGATCGAAAACTTTCAAAACATCAAGAAACTGAGAGGACCGATCCTGGTTCATGTGCTCACCAAAAAGGGGAAAGGATACTCTCCTGCCGAAAAGGACCCTGCCCGTTTTCATAGTGTGCCTCCCTTTATCATCGAGACCGGGGAACCCCTGTACCCGAATACAAAGAACCCTCCTACCTTTACGGAAGTCTTTGGAGAAACGCTCTGCCGGTTGGCAAGGGAAAATAAACGTTTGATTGCTATTACAGCGGCTATGCAGAGCGGGACAGGGTTGGAGGAATTTTCAAGAGAATTTCCTGACCGGTTTTATGACATTGGCATTGCAGAACAACATGCGGTCACATTTGCTGCAGGCCTTGCTCTCGAAGGCATGAAACCCGTCGTCGCCATCTACTCGACTTTTTTGCAAAGGGCCTATGACCAAATCCTTCAGGATGTTTGTCTGCAGAATCTTCCAGTGGTATTTGCGTTAGACCGGGCAGGGATTGTGGGAGAAGATGGTCCCACTCACCACGGGCTTTTCGATTTCTCTTATCTCCGTCACATCCCGAATCTTGTCATTATGGTACCCAAAGATGAAGATGAATTTCAGCATATGATCAAAACCGCCATCGAATGCCCTTCCCCTACAGCATTCCGATACCCCAGGGGGAAGGGGGTGGGGGTGAAGAGAGAAAAGACGCTCAAATCCATCGAAATCGGAAAGGCAGAAGTGCTGAGGGAGGGTGAGGATGCGCTCATCTTGGCAATCGGTTCCACCGTCTATCCTTCGCTCCATGCCGCAGAGAGATTGGAGGGTGCGGGTATCCACGCGGCAGTCATCAACAGCCGGTTTCTTAAGCCCCTCGATGGCGACCTCATATGCGAATGGGCCGAAAGGACTGGGAGAGTCCTTACCGTTGAGGAAAATATGCTTCAGGGAGGCTTCGGGAGTTCGGTGCTCGAACTTTTTCAGGAGAGAGGCCTGTTTTCAGTCCAGATAAAGCGCTTGGGCATACCTGACCTCTTTGTCGAACATGGCCCTCAACCTATCCTCAGGGAAAAATATGGGATTGATAAGAATGGAATTTTCAGTAGTGCGAAGGAGATGGTTGAGGGAGAACGGTCATTGTCCATTTACCCAGGTCAGGCACCATCCTCTGTGAGAAGGGTACTGCCTAACTTAAAAGAGGTTACCTGAAAAGGGTAAACCCCGTTAGAGAAAGTCTCTAACAGGGCAAGCGGTGCTTTAAACCCCATGTTCGCCCCGTTAGAAATAATGTCCCGCTGCTCCCTCCGGGCCAGAGGCCCTCTGGGCCGGCGGCTGCGGCAGGGTTACATTTTAGAATAATTTCTGTGGGGTTTAATGCCCCGCCTGCGTGGCCGGAGCCACTTTGGCGCGGCGAAGGCCCGCTGGGATTTGTAACGGGGTAAGCGAGTGAGAAAAGAGCGGATTGACAAGCTCCTGATGGAAAGGGGGATCGTTCAAAGCCGCGAAAGAGCGAGGGCCCTGATCATGACAGGGAAAGTCATGGTAGGAGGGCGGATC
>JBFMAE010000132.1:0-8884 GCA_040756085.1 Thermodesulfobacteriota bacterium
TGGGATATGATTATCTGGAATGAGAGGAGGAGAGATTCAATGCCTGTAAAACAGATTTCTGTCAGCCTGGAAAATGTTCCCGGGAAACTCTCTGAAGTGAGCGACTATTTAGGTGAAAATGGAATCAATATCATTGCCCTCAGTGTGGCTGATACAGCGGATATCAGCGCGATACGATTCGTAGCCAACAATCCAGAAAAAGCATCCAATGTTTTAAAAAGCCACGGTTATTCAGTAATGATGACCGAGGTGTTAGCTGTGGAAGCCCCCAATCATCCAGGAGGGTTAAACGCTGTATTAAAACCCTTAAAAGAAGTCTCTATCAATGTCAATTATCTTTATACCTGTCTCGGAACAGGAGAGAAGACGGTCCTCATCATGGGCGTTGATAAGATGGCAGAGGCAATCGAGGTTTTAAAAAAGAATTGGGTGCATATGTACAATGAAGAGCTTTATAAATTATAAAACTCCCCGCCGCCATTCCTGCAAAGAATTAAAGATAACTATGCAGACCTGAGATGAGATAATTGACACCAAAATAGGTGAACAGAACGGCACTGAATCCAATGACGGAAAGGATTGCTGCCTTCCTCCCCCTCCAATCCCTTGTAAATCGGGCATGTAAAAATGCCGCATAGATGAACCAGGTGATGAGAGACCATGTCTCTTTTGGGTCCCAGCCCCAGTAGCTTCCCCAGGCATAGTTGGCCCATGCCGCACCGGTAATAATTCCCAGTGTCAACATCGGAAATCCGATCATAATGGATTTATAATTAATTTCATCGAGCAGGGATGCGGTAGGCAACCATTTCGAAACGACTTCCTCTTGAGCTTCCCTTCTTTCCCGTATTAAATAGAGGATGCTAATTCCGAAGGAGACAGCAAATGAGGCATATCCAAAGAAACAGGTGGTGACATGGATGGTCAGCCAATTGCTCTGAAGGGCTGGCACCAGGGGGTTGATCTTTGCGTCAATACCAGGGATGATGGAGCTGAGAGCAATGGCCAGAAAAGCGATGGGCGTGACAAAGACGCCGATGATCTTCTGTCGGTATTTAAATTCAAGAATCAGATAGACCAGGATAATCGTCCATGAAAAGAAGATAAGGGACTCATACATATTGGATAAGGGGACATACCCATATCCTGTCTGGTGCGTTTCCAGCCAACGGATAATCAGGCCCCCAGAGTGAAGAGTCAACCCGAAGGTTAACAGATAAGTGGTTAGAGTTCCGAGTGTTTTTTTTTGCGAGGTCGCAAAGACGAGATAACCCAAGAAGCTGATGAGATAAATACCCATTGAGATATTAAATAATATTTGGCTTGAAAAGGGAGAACCCATGATTCACTCCATCGCTTGGAAGATGGCTTTTTGATATAAAATTAACAGACTTAAAGAAATATGTCAATTCCTACGGCTGGGGAGGGGGTTGAGGAGGGATCGATATTATTCTTTCTTGACGCTCTTTCTCTTTTCCAGAGGAACGGGAGGAACGACAGCCCTCTTTTTCGATTTTGCCATTTCAGTGATTTGAATTTTATAGGTGGCCTTCAATAGCAAAACACCATCCTCTTTGTGTCGAAGGATGAACTCTTCGATATCGAGATATTCTCGGCCTTTGAATAGGTTTCGGCAGTTCCTCAACAGATAGGCCAGACTGACATCATCCAGTTTATAGTAAATCTCCAGAGGATGGGGAGATTCCTCGGTTATCCTTTCCAAATTATTAATATCGATGGTATCCGCAATCTTCTGATATAGTTTAAGAAAAGCGTACACTTTGCTCTTGGGGAAAGGGGCTGTTTTAAATTCTTTTTCCAATTGCTTTACGATCTCTTCCGATTGAATCCCGACATGGATACATTTTAAGGAATAGTCCCCATTAATTAACTGATATTTTAGCGGTTCGTCAATTTTCTCCCGGAATTTTTTAACCACAAACCTTTTTTTTCCATTGGTGGCCTTAAAATAGGAGGTTTTGACCGGTTCGAGGTAGTCCTTTTCACTGACGAAAGAATCTTCGACGATCTTCAAATTTTCCAACCGATGTCCCTGATGATGGATCAGAAAATCCTGAAAATCATCCCTTTCAGTGCTCCGGATCGCTTCAGAGATACGATTGGAGTCCAATTCGTACTCTGGCCATTGATCAAAGGGGGTTCGCATAAAAATTTCATCGCAATTGATGCAACGGATCAGCTGGTTCATAAAAACTCCTTGACTCCTCAATAGGAGATAGAGGGGGCTTTCAGATGATCTTTGACCAGAAAGACTTCTTCCATTTCCTTCAAAACATCCAGGAAAATTGAGACCAAATGGGTATCAAATTGTTTTCCCGAACATTTCAACAACTCATTCTTTGCCTCTCCGTTTGAAAGTGGTTTCCGATAGGGTCGGTCTGAAGTCATGCTGTCATAGGAGTCGGAGATCGCTATGATCCTTGCCCCTAAAGGAATCTGATCTCCCGCCAACCCATCTGGATAACCGGTTCCGTCAAAACGTTCATGATGATGTTGAATATATGAGATGATGTTCGGAGAGAGGTTTAAAGGAACTAAAAGTTCAATTGATTTTTTAGTGTGCTGTTTAATAATAGCCCAATCCGTTGAGGAGAGGATTCCTTTTTTGTTGATGAACCGGTTGCTGATGCCAATCTTTCCGATATCATGGAGATAGGAGGCGATCTGAAGTTCACTCCTTTCTTTGGGTGGAAGGGAGAGTCGCTTGGAGAGGAAGTCAGAATAATAACAGACCCGTTCTGAGTGTCCGGAGGTGTAAGGGTCCTTCTCCTCGAGGGTATAGGCCAGGACCTTGGCAAATTCCAAACAGTTTTGGTTGTCTGTGAAGCTCCCATTATCCCATTTGTAATGGGTGATCCCCTTAATCTCGTTTTGAAGAAAGAACCCAGAATCTGCTACAGGCTCTTTAAAATGATGATGATCGAAAAACCTGTTCAGAACTTCCTTCACCTTTAAATTGAGCTTCCTTCGCTGGATCGATTTATCGATGATGCACATGATCTCAGGGACATTAAAGGGTTTGGGGATATAATCAAAAACGCCATACCGGATGGCTTCGATTGCACTTTTCAAGGTCCCGTACCCGGTGATGATGATTACCATCACATCCGGATCAATTACTCGTATCTCTTTGAGCGTATCAATTCCCGAAATTCCCGGCATCTTGAGGTCCAGAGTAACGACATCCATTTCAGTTTGCTGAATCATCTGAATGGCTGCATTTCCATTTTCAACGGTAAATACATTGTAATTTGGTTTTAAGATCATTCTTAAAGATTCTCTGGGGCCAATCTCATCATCTACGATGAGTATATTGGGTGCATTGGCTTTGGTTTCCATACTCTTCCCTTTCACAAGATTAGAATTTGATTCTGACAAAAATAAGCAAAAAGTTTGCCATGTTGGAATAAAATATGTAATTAAAAATAGCTGGTAATTATCTGATATTTAATAAGAATATTGATGTGAGGAAGGGAAGAGAAGGGTATGGGGATGAAGAAATCAGTAGAATTTTTATGGCTCCTAAATAATTTTAATATTTTTCAAAGGTTTTGTATTCTAACTAATTGTAAATAAAGATTGAAATTAGTATCGTACAAAAGCGAACACCTATTAACAATTTTGTGATAATTCTATAGATTTTTAATGACATCCTGAGTAATTCCTAATTTGTCCATTTTATATTTTAAAATCCGTCGGCTAATTCCCAGCATTTCAGCGGCATGAGATTGGACGCAATTGGTTCTCTTTAAGGCATCGAGAATGATTTCCCTTTCAAACTCTTCCTCCGCCTTTAGAATGGAGACTTTGCCGTTTAAGATAGATTCTTTTAACCCATTGATTTTAGATATATTTATTAAAGAAAAAGGGAGTTCATAAGGCTGAATATATTCACTTGAGGTCAAGGCAATCACGCGCTCGATTAAATTCTCCAGTTCTCGGACATTCCCCGGCCATTCATAGTTCATCATCAACTCCAAGGCCTCTTTACTGACCCCCTTCACATTTTTATTATTTTCGTCGTTAAATTTTTTTATGAAATGTTCTAAGAATAGAGGGATATCTTCTCTTCTCTCCCTTAAGGGAGGAAGAAGGATGGGGACAACATTAATCCGATAATAAAGGTCTTCCCGAAACCCTCCTTTTTTTATCATTTGACTCAAATCCTTATTCGTTGCCGTGATCAATCTGACATCCACTTTGATCGTCTTCGATCCTCCCACACGATTAAACTCCCTCTCTTCTAAGAACCGGAGGATTTTAGCCTGAGTGGTTAAACTCAATTCACCGATCTCATCGAGAAAGAGCGTCCCCCCATCGGCTTCTTCAAACAGCCCCTTTTTGGTCTTAATGGCATCTGTGAAGGCTCCCTTTTCATGGCCAAACAGTTCACTCTCAATCAATGTTTCTGGGATGGCAGCACAGTTGATGGTGATGAAGGGATAACTCTTCCGGCTGCTATTATAATGGATGGCCCGAGAGATGAGCTCTTTTCCTGTCCCGCTTTCCCCCATGATCAAAACGGTGGATTTTGAATCTGCGATTTGGCGGACCACCTTAAAAATCTCTCTCATTTCCTTGCTTTTCCCGATAATATTTCCAAAACCGAGACTCTTATTAATCTCCTCCCGGAGGCGTTTATTCTCCTCTTTCAGAGACTTCGTCGAGAGGGCCCGGTTGATAATCAACCTGAGTTCATCGATATCAAAGGGTTTTGTGACATAATCATAGGCCCCCAGTTTCATCGCTTCAACTGCTGTTTTGACGGTCTTCGTAGCGGTGATCATAATTACTATCATCTCAGGCTCGGTCTGTTTTATCTTCTCTAAAACCTTTAATCCATCCAGATCGGGGAGAATGATATCGAGGAGGATAGTATCCGGGGAGTGCTCCTTGATCTGGAGAAATGCCTCCTCAGCATTCTTGGCTAAGAACACCTCGTAATCATTCTTTAAAATCATCCTGATAGATTCTCTTGCTCCTACTTCATCATCAACAATTAAGACACTTTTCATCGCTTACTCCTCAATGTCTCTTTTTTTTCAGGTATTAGTCAACTGGTAATAAATCACCTTTCTTCTCTCAATGGGAAATCTTAGAGAGATGAGTGTCCTCGGTTTCTTTTCATTGACTTCAAATTTCATCATCCCCCGGTTCTTCTGAATAATTTCTTTAATTAATCGCAACTCCAGCTCAATCATACTCTCTTTTTGAGTGGCGGGGATTCCCAATACGGTTTCAAAGGGTTCCATCGGCTTTTTATAACCGGTAAAGACAATCAGGATCTCAATATATCTTCCATCCTTCTGCACCAAGATCCTATCGTTTCCTGTCTCCTTTTGAATATCGAATGATTTTGTCAGTAATCCGATACTCCCGTTGGGAGGGATCGAAGGGATAGCGTATTGAAGGAGGGAATTTAAGATATACCTCAATTGTTCGTCGTGAACGACTGTCTCGGGAAGGTCCTTTTCATACTTCTTAAATAGTTTTATCCTTTTATCTTCAAGCTGAACTTCATGTTTCTTCAAGACTTCTTCCAGGATGGAATGAATGGTGTTCGTTTTTTCAATCGGTGTATTGATCTTGATATAATTGAGAAGGCCGTTCAGCACGCCATCAATCTTCTCGATATCCTCCGTAACAATTTTATAAAAATACTCTCTAAATTCCATATCGCCAAATTTTTCCCGCAAAAGTTGAGTAAAGGTTTTGATCGAGACGAGGGGGTTTTTGATACGATGAACCAATTCAATAAAAAAGAGCGATAAGGAGTGGGCATTTTTTTCATCCGGAAAGCTATTCTTCTGGAATGTAGACGGTTTTATCTCAGCCTTCTTTAGAAAGGAGTTAAATGAACTCTTTTCATTTTCTGTCTCAAAAAAAAGGTCCTTTTCCATGAGTCTTTCACCTTCTGAAAAAATAGCACTCCGGATAATGACATGCTCCATCTCTCTCAGGTTTCCAGGCCACCAATAATTCTGTAATAACATCAGGACATTATTGGAGATCCCCACCTTTTTTATTTTCATCTTTTTGGAATGTTCGGTCAGAATATATTGGGCAATCGTCGGAATTTCCTTGGCCCGGTCTCTCAATGGCGGAATGGATATGGACAGAGTGCTTAATCGGTAGTATAAATCTTCTGAAAATTTCCCCTGTGCAACTTTCTCTCTTACATTCTCCGAGGAAGATGAAATGAATCTGAGATTCTTTATGGTCTTTTTCTCATGGCCATTTTGAAATACTCCTTCTTCGATCAGTTCCAACAGTTTGAGCTGGTTGGCCTGCCCTAAATAACCAACCTCTTTTAAATAGAGAGTAGCGGGGACCGCTCCGTCATTGATTTCTTTAAATAGGAGGTAAAGCTGTTTACCGAATGCCTCCTCGGTTAAAATTTTACAATCTATCTTATAAAAGCGGTAGTATTTCCAGTTTCCTGTATGGTGGATGATCTTTGCGACCAACTCCTTTTCCGTTCCCTGTTCACCCTGGATTAGAACAGGAGCATTATTGTTGGCAGCCTTCTGCGTCAACGTGACAATCTGAGATGGAAGAATGGGAGATTTAAGCAATTCTTGATAGTTCATAGCCGCTCAAAAGAATTAAAAATATTTGGATTATCCTCCAAATCACTCTTTCTTCTTTTCAGATGTTCCTGATCGAGTGGCAAATTTATAAAAAAGGAAGACCCTTGGTTCAACTGACTCTCCACAAAAATATATCCTCTATGCTCCTGAACGATCTGATTGGAAATGGCTAATCCTAATCCGCTCCCTTTATCTTTGGTCGAGAAGAAAGGGGTAAATATTTCTTCTAAATATTCGGTAGGGATTCCACATCCGGTATCTGTAAATTCAATCTGAATATAGGGTTTACCTCCGGGTTTCACAAAAGATCGGGTCTTGATAGTAATCTCCCCTTTTTCCGGTGTGGCCTCGACCGCATTCAATAAAATATTTAAAAAAACCTGCTTGATTTGCTCTCCGTCAATGCTGATGGAGGGCAAATCCTGGGCATATGATTTTACAATTTGAATATATTTCTTCTTAGATTCTGTTGAAACCAAAAGGATCATTCCATCTAAAATACTGTTAATATCTTCAAACTCCAACTTTGGGTTAGAGGGTCTGGCAAACTCCAGGAGTTCAGTAATCAACGAGGAGATTCGGTCCACCTCCCCGGAGGCAATATTAAGAAAATGATTTCGAAATTCTTCGTCTTCAAGGCGTTGCGGCAAAAGTTGAGTGAAGGTCTTGATGGCAACCAGGGGGTTACGGATTTCATGAGCTAGCCCTGCTGTAAGGGTTCCCAGAGAAGCCAGACGGTCTGCCCTCCGCATGTACGATTTTGATTTCTTCAAGTCTTCGTAAAGCCTTGCATTTTCAATGGCGATGGCCGTCTGGTTAGCCAGGGTGCTAAGCAGTTCAACATCCTCATGAGAATAAATATCTTTATTTAACTTATGGCTGAGATTCATCATTCCGATAAGTTGCCTCTTTGAAATGAGGGGAATGCTCACCTCTGCTTCCAATTGAGACATTTGATGAATGACACTGTTTAATTCCGGAATATTGGCTCCCTTAAGCATTTCTTCACGGATAATAATTTCTCCGATTTTTTGTAAATAAAGGGGTAGGGGATCCTTCTTCGGGAGGGAAGAAGGGGCGTCATTTATATTTTTTGATTCGAGGAGATAATACCCCCCTTTTTCTTCGTTGAATAAAAATAACGAAGCCTTCTCAACTCCCATAGTCTGAGTAATTGTTTCGATGATCCTTTTTGATAGGGATTGTAAATCGAGGATAGTCACCATGGCCTTGCTAAATTTTCCTAATGTTTCACGATAATCATAACGATTTTTAAAGAGAAGCTGCTCTACGGCCTTTTCTGTCCCTGGTTTAATTTTGTGAAAGAATACAGTCACTAAAAAAAGGACCGAGAAGATAAGGGCAGAAAACAAATAATCAATCTTCCCAAAGAAGATCTTTTGACCGAGTACAATTAAAATAAAGGAAGGAACGAATAAGAGCAACATTAAAAGAATATAGGTGGTACCCTTCTTTAGGACAATATTAATATCCATTAATCGGTGCTTAAGTATTGAATAAGTTGTAAAACCAACCATAATCATTGTGAAAGAAGGGCCGATTGCACTATATTTTGAGGTTCCTAAAATGGGTAGTATCAAATTTGTTGTAACAGCAAAGGTCGAAGTAAATAACATACCTAAAAAACAGTATTTAATTTGCAAATGATTTATCCCAATAGAGTGTTTATAATTTTTTGTAAGATGAAATAACCCTCCCAATAAAAAAATAATTAAATAGATTGCAAAGAAAAGATGGGCTATTCCATAATTCGCTGCCATTATTTCCCATTTGACTGAATGAACCATAAATTTGGTAAAAGATAAAATTATAAAAATGAATGGAAGGAAACAAATGAGAAATAATTTGAATATATTAATTAAGCGTTGCTCTTTCGGAAATACCAATGAAAAATAAAAGAAAGCTGCAGGAATAATGGCTGAAAAAACAAAGCTCAATCTAACAAAAAAAAGTTTTAATATCTCTTCTCTAAAGAGATAGATCATTAAAACACTGAGCACCCAACCTGCGGAGGCCCAAGAAAGTATGGCAAAGGATAAATTTATCCTCCTTTTTGGGGATTTCTTCAAGTAAACTAAAAAACCTAACCCCAAATTAACCAAAAAAGCAAAGGATAATAGTATATTTGATATATTCAATAATACCATGTTAAAATTTTTTTTATTAATGCTTTCTAATCGCTAAAGTTGTAATCCTCCCTCCAAAACCGTGAGCGTTAATGAGCGAAGTTTCAACTTCTCTCTTCAAAGAAA
>JBFMAE010000133.1:0-14877 GCA_040756085.1 Thermodesulfobacteriota bacterium
CCATGAAAAGATGATTCAGACGGGACTTCTTGATAGTTATCAAAAACAATGATAAATCCCCCTTTGTCCCCTTTTTTCAAATCCCCCCTTAATCCCCCCTTTTCTAAAGGGGGGTGAGGGGAGATTATTTTCTTGAAGGGGGGTAGAGTGGGATTAAGTCGATTGGATAGCTCTTCAAAATATCTATAGGTAAATGTTGGGACATCCTGGAGATATTCTGGGGTAAGAAGGGGAAGTGGCTTTCGGATTCGTGGTGCAGCCTTCTGGGCTGCCTGCCCCATGTAATAAAAAAAGGTTGCTGGATCGGCATCGCCCTCGTCCATTTGATACCAGAGGCAAGGAATCTTACGGGTTTCGAGGTAGCTTGCAACAAGAGTTGTTTTTCCACAGCCGGGTGGTCCAGAGATCCAGATCACCGGCTGCTTTCGCATTCGATCCAAGAGGCTAAACAGCCGCTTTCGGGGGAAAACCCCGGTGAGGATGGGACGGGTGATTTTGTTCATGATTTATTTAAGAACGTGTCCGTGACCATGAACCGTGTCCGTGTTGATGTAATAAAGTCTATAAAACCCTTAGGAAGGAGTCAACTAAATTGGTAAGTGGAAAGTATATAGTAGAGGGTGAAAAGTGAAAGGGGAAAGGATTACTTTACGGTTTAACAGAGATGAGGGAGTTTTAACAAAGGTTGGTTTTATTTGAGTTCGGGTTTGCGGCGCTTCCTCTCGGCCACCTTCAGTCTGGCTAAAGAACGGCGCAGGGCGGCCTCAGCGGCAGCAGCCTCCGCGCTAAGAGGGGCAGCCTTCATCGTTTCTTGAGCCCGTCTCTTCGCTTCCTCCGCGCGGGCGATATCAATTTCGTCCACCCGTTCACAGGCATCGGCTAAGACAATCACTTTGTCAGGACGAACTTCAAGAAAACCACCGGTGATGGCGAGGTATTCTTCTTCTTTATCCTTCCTTATCAAGAGATCCCCAGGCTGGAGCATGGTCATCAAAGGGGCATGGTGGGGAAGTATACCCAATTGTCCCTCCACACCCCAGGCTACCAGCACGCTGACCTCGTCGGAGTAAACCATTCTTTCTGCGGTGACAATCTCTAATTTGAATGCTGCCATATCTTCCTTCTGCTTACAAAATAGAGGTCTTTGGTTCAAGGGTTAAGGTTAGGATGCCAGTTTCGTCCAAGGGTTAGGTTGTTGGTCCTTAAATCTTTGCTACTTAACCCCTTTACCCTAAACCAGACGGGCTTCTTAACCTTTCCCTCAACCTTAACCTTAATACAATTATCCTCTTATCTGTTTAGCCTTTTCTACTGCTTCATCAATAGGGCCAACCATATAGAAAGCAGCTTCAGGAAGATCATCGTGTTTCCCTTCCAAGATTTCCTTATAACCTCGTACGGTCTCCTTGATCGGGACATACCTGCCCGGGGAACCTGTGAAATGTTCGGCCACATGGAAGGGCTGGGAACAGAACCTCTGGATCTTCCTGGCCCTGGCTACGGTAAGTTTATCTTCCTGGCTCAATTCCTCAATGCCCAGAATGGCGATGATGTCCTGCAATTCTTTATATCTCTGCAAGGTCGCTTGCACACCCCGGGCCACTCGATAGTGTTCCTCACCGACGATCGCAGGATCAAGGATTCGAGAGGTAGAAGCCAAGGGATCGACCGCCGGATAAATCCCTAACTCAGCGATGGAACGCTCTAAGGCAACCACAGCATCCAGATGACCGTAAGTCGCTACGATGCCTGGATCGCTGTAATCATCAGCCGGGACATAGATCGCTTGAAAGGAAGTGATGGAACCTTTCTTCGTTGTGGTAATCCTCTCTTCCAATTCCCCTACGTCTGTTCCCAAAGTAGGCTGATATCCGACGGCAGAGGGCATGCGTCCCAGAAGGGCGGACAGTTCCATATTCGCCAGGACATAGCGATAAATATTATCGACGAACAGGAGGACATCCTGACCTTCAATATCACGAAAAAATTCTGCTAAGGTGACTCCAGTAAGGGCCACACGGGAGCGAACCCCTGGGCTTTCATTCATCTGACCGAAGACCATCACCGTTTTATCCATAACGCCGGATCGTTGCATTTCTAACCACAGATCATTGCCTTCCCGGGACCTTTCACCCACACCCGCAAAGACGGAAAACCCTCCATGCTCCGCAGCAATATTTCGAATGAGTTCCATAATGATAACGGTCTTGCCGACCCCGGCCCCGCCATATGCACCAATCTTGCCACCCCTTGTAAAGGGAGTGACCAGGTCCATCACCTTCAGCCCAGTCTCGAGCATTTGAGGAACGGTCTCCTGCTCTGTCAGGGGAGGAGGCGGACGATGAATAGGCCATCGTTGGTCTGCTTTTACCTCCCCCAACCCATCGATCGCTTCGCCAAAGACATTAAACAGCCGCCCAAGGGTTGCTCGTCCCACAGGCACACTGATAGGAGTCCCCATATCAATCGCCTCCGCTCCCCTTGGCAAACCGTCCGTAGAGGTCAAGGAAACTCCACGCACCCAGTTGTTGCCAATGTGAGCCTGTGCCTCCACAATCACTTTGGTGCCGTTCATGGGGATGACGATGCCATTATAGATTGCCGGCAACTCATCTTGAGGAAATTCCATATCCACCACGGTTCCTATCACTTGTACCACTTTCCCTTTGGTCATCTCCTTCGCTCCTTAACTCGAAAATAGCCTCTCAAATTCCCCCTCACCCTTCTCCTCTCCCGCCGAGAGGCTGTATCGTAATATAAAAAACCCGACTTTTTGAAGAAGGGAGAGGCGGTCGGGTGGAAAAGATTTAGAGCGGTAACCTTTAACCGTTCGGATTCAGGCGTGCCAAGCGTATTAAAACGTTCGATTTTATACAAGTGACGATTTTCCATAATCTAAAAGACCCGCATTCTAAAGCTTTGGAACCTGACTGCCTCTCCCCCTTTGCTTGCGATTGTGACACAGCCTCCGAGGGGAGAGGGGAAGGTTGAAGGCTTATATGGTTAAAGCCTCAGCTCCTCCGCTGATGTCACAGATCTCCTTTGTGATCATCTCCTGTCTTGCTTTATTCAAAGACAGTGTTAAATCTTTGATCAGGTCTTCAGCATTATCGCCCGCATTACGCATGGCGACCATCCGGGCAGATTGCTCACTAGCAATCAGCTCAAGAAGAGCGTGATAAACCTCCATCTCTACAAATCTGGGTAACAATTCATTTAAAACCGTAAAAGGATCAGGCTCATAAATATATTCCGCCACCTGTCCCGGAGGAAGTTTTGCTGGCTCCACAGGGAGCAAAACTTCCATCGTCGGTTTCTGCACCATGGTACTGATAAAACGAGGATAGGCAAGATAGACTAAATCAACTACACCCTGACTATAATCATCAATAACGACTCTTGAGATCGGCATGGTTTCCTGCATGGTCACTCGGTCGCTGATGCCAGTGAATTCTGCACGGACATCCAGTTTGGCAATGCGAGCGAAAGCCCTAGCCTTACGACCAATCGTAATGAGAGTTACGGGAATAGTTTGTCCCAAGACAAACTCGGCCAAATGCCGATTCAAGTTCGTATTCAATCCACCACATAAGCCTCGGTCGGTACCGATGTGAATAATAGCGATTTTTTTCACTTCACGTTTTTGTAGTAATGGAAGAATCTTCCCCTTGATCCGAGGTTCAATGGCCAGGTCAGCAATCACCTGCCGTATTTTTTCAGTGTAAGGTCGCCCCGCGAGTGCCCGTTGTTGGGTTCTCCTCATCTTAGCGGTGGCCACCATCTCCATAGCACGGACGATCTTTGTGGTACCCTGGATACTCCGGATGCGGCGGCGTAAGGCTTGAATGCTGGCCATTTAAAAAGTGCTTCCTTGCTTGAACTCTGTGATCGCTGCTTTCAGGCGTTCTTCTGTTTCGGGTTTTATTTCATGCTCTGTATTGATTTTCTTCTCTATCTCAGGGTGATTCGTCTACATAAATCGGTGAAAATTCTCTTCCCAAGAGAGGATTTTTTCCACGGGGACATTATCCAGATAGCCATTCGTTACCGCATAAAGAATGCTCGACTGCTTCCCGAGGGACATCGGGGACTGTTGTGGTTGCTTCAATATCTCGGTAATGCGGCGACCTCGCTCCAACTGGTCCCTGGTTGCTTTATCTAATTCCTCACTCCCAAACTTCGCAAAGGCTTCTAACTCGCGAAACTGGGCGAGCTCCAATCTGAGCCTTCCGGCTACCTGTCTCATAGCTTTCCTTTGAGCCGAACCACCTACCCGGGAGACAGACAATCCCACATTGATCGCCGGACGAATTCCGGCATTGAATAAATCGGGTTCGAGATAAATCTGCCCATCCGTGATGGAGATGACATTGGTTGGGATATAAGCTGAAATATCTCCCAGTTGGGTTTCAATAATAGGCAAGGCCGTCAGCGAACCACCGCCGTGATCTTGAGATAACTTGGCAGCCCTCTCCAGAAGCCGGCTATGAAGATAAAAAATATCTCCTGGATAAGCTTCTCTTCCTGGTGGACGGCGTAACAACAGAGAAAGTTGGCGATAGGCCCAGGCATGCTTATAAAGGTCGTCGTAGAGAATTAATGCATCTTTCCCCTGCTCCATGAACTCCTCACCTATCGCACAGCCAGAATAAGGGGCGATATACTGGAGTGGAGCCGGGTCAGAGGCATCCGCTTCTACGATAATCGTATATTCCATCGCTCCATACTTCTCCAGAGTAGCGATGGCCTGCGCCACCTTGGATGTTTTTTGTCCAATGGCGACGTAGATACAAATCAAATCTTGACCCTTCTGAGCGATGATGCTATCAAGGACAATCGCCGACTTCCCGGTGAAACGGTCACCGATAATCAGCTCGCGCTGTCCCCGCCCAATAGGGATCATACTGTCTATTGCCTTGATGCCGGTCATCACGGGTGTATCGACCGGTCTTCTTTTCGTCACGTCCGGTGCCACTCTCTCTATGGGACGGGTCTTCTCTGCCTTAATGGGTCCTTTTCCGTCAAGGGGGCGTCCCAGAGGGTCAACGACCCTGCCTATCAGAGCCTCACCAACAGGAACCTCTACGACCCTCCCGGTCGCTTTGACCTCATCCCCCTCCTTGATCTGGCTGCATTCTCCAAGGATAACAGCACCCACATTATCCTCCTCCAAGTTTAAAGCCAGACCAGTAATCCCATGGGGGAATTGGAGCAATTCATTGTAAGCTGCCTCCCCTAACCCATGGACCCGGGCGATGCCGTCTCCCACTTCTATCACTGTACCCACGTTTGTGACAGTCACAGCGGCACCAAAACGTTCAATTTGCTCTTTAATAACAGAAACAATTTCTTGTTCGCGGGTTGCCATTTTAACCCCTCTCTTCTATATAATGTTTAAGGATCGCTCTGCTTGAGGATTTAGGCAAAAGGTATAATAGCCTCTTCCCTCAAGTCCAGCTTGCCTGGACGCTCCTCTATCCTCCTTATTATTTTCTCACTTCAACCAGACTTCTTCTTAAGGTTTCTAATTTCTGACGTATGCTGCCGTCAATAAGCGTATCACCTATTCTGGCGATGAATCCCCCGATGATCGAGGGATCTACTTGAGCGTCAATAGCTACCTTACGCTTAACGATTTCTCCAAGGCGGCTGGAAATTGCCTCCCTATCTTCGTCATCCAAAGGCGATGCAGCAGTCACTTTCGCACGTTCAATGCCGCGATGAACATCGAGCAACTCATTATACTGTTGCGAGATATTGCCAGCGAGTCTTAACGCATCCTTACTGACTAAAAGAATGGCTAAGTTGAAGGCAAGAGGATTGATCTCCCCCAATCGCTCCTTCAAAAGACTTTTTTTGGCAGCTAAGAGGAGCCGGGGGTTCTGCAGCAAAGACATCAGCTCTTGATCCGATGTTAATTCGGCTATTTTCCCCAAGCCCTCCTGCCAGCTCTCCAACTCGTTTTTTTCTATGGCCAGCTCAAAAGCAGCCTGGGCATAGCGTTTACCGAAACTTATTTTAGGCATCTCTCAAATTAAATGCGGCGTATCAATTTAGTTCTTTGAAAAAAAAGATTAAACAAAAAATTATACAATAACAAGTCATTCCTGCGCCTGCCTGCGGTAGGCATGCGGGAATGACAAGATAGGGAAGCTTTTTCAAAGAGCTAAAGTATTACGTTTTATTTAACTTTTCTTAAGAATAACACTTTCCTGAAGTGTTTCCTCAATGAGCTTGCGATGTTTTTCCTTATCCAGGGTCTCTTTAATCACCTTTTCAGCCGCTGCTATGGAAATATCGACGAATTCGCGGCGCAAATTCTCAATGATCTTATTGCGTTCTGCTTCTAATTCAGCTCGAGTCCGGTCAACGATCATTTCTGCCTGCTTTGTGGCCTCTTGCCTCGATTCTTCCTTCAGTCTTTCACCCACTTGCATCGCCTGAGAGATGATAGCCTGTCCCTCTTGGCGTCCTTTCTCAATCTGATTTTGAACCTCACCCTTCGCTTGCTCATATTCTCGCTTTGTCGCCTCAGCCAGTTCCATCCCTTCCTTCGTCCTTTTCTCCCTCTCGTCAAGCATCTTCAGTACCGGTTTGTACAAAAAGATACGTAAGAGAACAAAAAGGATAATGAAGTTGATGATAAAAACGACCAACAATGGTAAATTGATACCAAGACTGGCGAAACCTTCCATGGTGCCCTCTTCAATAATTGATTCACAGGAGACGAAGCGCCCCCTGGAAGTCTAACCTCGCAGGACCAAAAAAGTAACCAGCCCCGCCATAAAGAAAACTAATAGTACTATTGTGATCATAATGAGTGCCAAACTAATGGGTAACCCACTTCCATTGTCCATGGTTACACCTCCTTACTTGACGACCATAGCTAAGATGATACATACGATCAGGACGTAAATCCCTATCGCCTCGGCAAGAGCACCAATCAAAATCATGTTGGTCAGGATTGCCCCTCTGGCTTCAGGGTTTCGTCCCAGGGATTGCATGGCTGAAAAACCGATCAGCCCCAAAGCTAATGCTGGCCCAAAGAACCCCAAACCTGCAGCTAATCCGATCACTAACATCTTCATTACTTCCGGTGTCATTTATAGCCCTCCTTTCATCTTTTTATTCTGTCTCTTCATGTGGAGATACCGCGATCGTGCCAAAAACGAGAGTTAAACCGGAAAAGATGATAGCTTGAATCATACCGATCAATAATTCTAAACCATAAAAGGGAATAGTAAATACAAGAGGAATGAGAAAACAGGAGACTAAAATTAATATTTCACCAGCCGTCATATTGCCAAAGAGACGAAAGGTGAAGCTCAGCATGCGGATCATATGACTGAATATCTCCAGAACACCTACAAAGAGACTAATAAACCCGAAAGCTATGTTCATGATGGCTGGGCGTATCTTCCCGGTAAGAAGTTCTTTAAGCCCTTGCCCCAGCTGGCGAACATTAATAAACTCGCTGAGGTAGTGGATTACCCCCACTGACCTCATTCCCCAGGATTCAACAAAGAAGAAGGACATGATGGCAATGGAGAGGGGCACATTGACATCTGTATTCGCTGCCCGCAATAAACCCACAAATTCGCCTTCATGCTCGTAGATTCCAATGGTGCCGAAAAAAGGCAAAAGCGCAAGGTAGGCATTAGATATGACGTAGATAAAAATAGTGGCTACCCCTTGGAAGAGCATCCGGGCATGTTTTTTACCAGCCACGCTTTCAACAAAATTCAATAATCCCTCTACAATTGCCTCCGCCATCCCTTGACGTCTGCTGGGGATAAGTTTCATTTTACGAGTGCAGAGGTAGGAGAGACTGACCAGCACAATGATCGTGAACCAGGAGGCAATGAGCGTGTTCGTGATCGAAAAGTGGCCGACATGAAAGACGGTCTCTGCGGGAAGGGAGACATGGGGCCGAGGGACTTTGAGAATGCCGGGGGGTTCCTTGCCCAAAAAGCTGGACCCGAGAGGACCGAAGATCAAGCCAACTCCGAAGAGGATCAGAACAGGGATAAAGAAAAAGATGAGAACTTTAATACGGCCGCTACCCATTATGGCTGTCTCTGCTTTATTCCTTGTCTTTATTTTCTCTTTTTTTCTCTTGCTCCGCCTGATAACGGATGAGCATGCGAAATAAACCGAAGAAAGCAATGACTGTTCCGAGACCCAGACCGATAAGAGTAAATAAAGGGCGTTTATCAAACATCTCAGGACGATCGAGCCAATAACCTATCCCTACTGGGATGATTAAGCTCAACGCCACGTACCAACCTACTGTAAGTAAGAATTGAAGTGGCCTTACCCACTCTTTCAGAAAAACCTCCTTGTACCAGTTAGAAGAGGGAAGCAATAAAATGTGAATTAGTTAACATATAAAAAAAAGGTTGTCAATCATTTTTTTGTTTACTGATTTCAAGAAGATAAAAGATCGTCCGCTTTTTGAGATGGGAGGGCTAGGTCATCCCTCTTTTGATCGGGCGCCCCCTCCATTTTGCAATGACCTTGAAGGATTCCACCCTCATTGATGGTAAGGATAGGGGTGAGCAGGTTTCCATAGACCTTCCCGGTGGAATGGATCTCCACCCGGGCCTTGGCATGAACGTCTCCCTCGACAAGGCCATTGATGATGATCGAGTGGATTCCAATCTCGCCTTTGACGACTGCCGTTTCACCAACGATGAGTGTCCCGCTCTCGAAGATCTCCCCTTCGAACTTCCCCTCTAATCGAAACACACCTTCAAAGGTCATCTTTCCTTCAAAAACGGTCTCCTTTCCCAGAAAGGCACTGATCTCTTCCGAAGGAGAAGGGGGTTTGGGGCTGTCCTTAGTGAACATAAATTTTCCTCCTGACATGGATTGCTCCTTTCGCCCCCTCACCCTTCCCGTCCGGCGCCAAAGTCTGGCTTTGGACGGCGGCGCCCTCTCCCCCAGGGGAGAGGGAGGGGGTGAGGGGTATTTCTTTTAATCTATTTTCCAAGGATTGTTTCTACGATTCTCTCCAGATCCTCAGGAGAATAGTATTCGATCTCAACCTTCCCTCTTTTTCCTTTTTGTGTGATCTTCACTTTCGTTCCCAGGTATCGCTGCAGGGAGTCCTGAAGTGTGTTCAGCTGGCTCTCCAGGTCCCCCCTTCTCTTGACGGGAGTCACCACCTTTTTCGGTTTCTCCGACCATCGCTTTGCCAGGGTTTCGGCTTCCCTTACAGAAAGGCCTTTCTTGATGATCAGGGCGCAAAGCTCCTTCTGCCTCTCTTTGGTCTCGAGGATGAGGATGGCCCTGGCATGTCCTGAAGTGATGCGATTCTGGAGAAGTTGGTTTTTCACTTCCAGAGGAAGTTTCAGCAGGCGGAGGGCATTGGTAATGGTCGTCCGATCTTTTCCGATCCGTTTAGCCAATTCTTCTTGGCTGAGGTTGAACTCCTCTATCAGACGCTTGAAAGCCTCAGATTCCTCAATCGGGTTCAGATCATCCCTCTGCAGGTTTTCGATAAGAGAGATCTCCAGAGCCTCTCGTCCTTTGGCATCTTTCACCAGCACAGGGATTTCCTTCAGTCCTGCCTTTTGAGCCGCCCGCCATCGACGTTCTCCAACGATCAGTTCATAACCCTGATCCATTCTTCTGACGATCAGGGGTTCCAGAATCCCCTTTTCCTTAATGGATTCTGCCAACTCCTGAAGTTTCGATTCATCGAAATGTTTTCTGGGCTGAAACCGATTGGGAATGATCTCCTCGATTCCGCAATAAAGGAGAGTCTTGGGTTCCTCTTGTCCAAATTCCGGGATCAGTGCTCCCAGACCCTTTCCTAAAGCCATTCTCTTAGTTGCCATCGATCTTTCCATTGCCCATCATTTCTCTGGCCAGGATTAAATAACTTTCAGCACCCCTTGAATGAATATCGTATAGGAGAACCGGTTTCCCATGGCTGGGGGCTTCGCTCAGTCGAATGTTTCGCGGGATGATCGTCTTGAACACTTTATCTTTGAAGTGACTTCTTACCTCGTGGGCTACCTGATGGGAGAGGTTATTCCGGCCGTCGAACATGGTGAGCAGGATTCCCTCGATCTCCAGCTTTGGATTGAAGGCCTGTTTAATCAGCCGGATCGTTTTGAGAAGCTGGCCCAGTCCCTCCAGGGCATAGTATTCACATTGGAGAGGGATGATGACGGAATGGGCGGCTGTCAGGGAATTGATGGTCAGCAGGCCCAGGGAGGGAGGGCAGTCGATGAAAATATACTCGTAGTCAGCCTCCACTTCTTTAATCAATCGATCCAGCCTCCTCTCACGATCCTTCTCCTGAATCAATTCCACCTCTGCACCGATCAGATCGGTATTGGAAATGATCACATCCAGGTAGGCCAGTGCGGTCTTCTGGATCATCTCCTTCAGCCCTGAACCCCGAAGCAGAGCTTGATAGATGGTCCCATTGGATTCCTCTTTGCTTAAACCCACACCGCTCGTTGAGTTTCCCTGGGGGTCGATGTCGATGAGCAGAACCCTCTTCTCGGCCACAGCAATGGAAGCAGCAAGATTGACAGCTGTGGTCGTCTTTCCCACCCCTCCCTTTTGATTGGCAATACAAATCACTCTTGCCATGATGGGAAATCTGGAGGGGAGCGCTTCGCAATTAAAAGATCGCTTCGCTTGAGGAGCACTTTGTTTGAGGTTTGAGGCTTTTTGCCTCCATCCTTTAACCTCAAGTTCTCCGAAGGAGAACGCTCCTTAAGCCCTTCTGCGGACGCTCCTCTGACCTCTATCAAAGATCTTTATAGCATAAAAATGGGAAGGATGGAAAGACAAAAGTCATCTTTTTTCAAACAGGAGGATCGATCTTTTAAAAGAGCTGAAAGGGAGAAAGAAAGGAATGGTCTTCAACCATCGGTATCGGGTTTCTTCAATTTCAGAAAGAGGTCGAATTTCTTCACTTTCCATTTCGCCTTTCATCGCCAATACGATCCCCCCTTCTTTCAGGAAGGGGAAACTGAGGATGAGAAGGGTCTGGAGATCGGAGAAAGCTCTTGAGATGACGATATCGAATCGTTCCCCCATACCCTGGAGAATCTGCTTTTCTTGAACACGGCCATAGACCGCTTCAATCCCTTTTAGACCGAGCGTTCGAATGATATGCTTCTGGAAATCAACCTTCTTGCGGACGGAGTCGATCAAGGTGACCTCAAGAGGAGATTGGACGATTTTTAAAGGAATTCCAGGGAAGCCTGCGCCTGACCCGATATCTAAGACGGAGGAGGCAGCGGGAAGATAAGGGTAAGCAGAGAGGGAATCGAGAAAATGTTTCAGAACGATCCCTCTCTCCGATCGGATGGAGGTAAGATTGATCTTTTGGTTCCACTTGATGAGCTCCCTGAGATAAAGGTCGAAGGCCTCTAAGGTCTTTTCATTTAAATGGATGCGGAAGGTCTTTGCCCCTTCGATGAGGAGGTTTCTATTTTCAGTTTCCATGTTTTTTCCTGTATCAACTAATCACAGTGAGGCCAAGCTGGCAGAAATCTTCATCGAAACTCAGGCAGACGATATCCTCAAGAATTGTCTTTGCGACCACATAAGAGATGGCATCACAAAAAGAAAGCCTCTTATCTTTACTGAAAAGGCGAAAGATATGTTCAGCCTCTTTGCGAACGGAGTCGTCATAGTAAATGACATTAAGAACCGGCTTAATCTCATCAAGAAACCGAATAGCTGCTTTTGAGTTAAAACGATAAAGCAGAAGGGTGGCTGTCTCACTGATGATGTCCCATGTTGTCCAGAGGGAGATCTTCTGGTCTAACGCTTCCTTTAGAATTTGACCTGCTCGTTCATAATTAATATCCTTTGGATAGAGAGAGGCGAAGAAAAAGGAAGTGTTGCAAAAGGTTCGATGGCCTGGAAATTCTATCATCGATTTCCCTGGACATAGAGATAGTCTTTAACTCTTTGTGAAATCGGCTCTTTGGATTTTCCCCTGAGAGGGAATGACAACTTTTGCCTGAGATGAATCAACTTTTGGACTGCCTCTCCTGGTTGCACCATCACCTTGGCTGACCGGATTTCAGCCACAGCTTCATCACGAACCGTAATTTTAAAAACAGTTTCAGGATTCTTCTGTATCTCTCGAATCATCTTGGGAAGATCCTTTCTTGCGTTGCTGATAGAGACAATGTTTTTCATAGACAACTCCTTTAGTTGATACAATTTGATCAAATTGTACAAATATTACCACAAAATGTCAAGAACAGAGAAAAGGTGGGTATCGCCTTTGTCATTTATCTATCCAGAGACCTAAATTTACTATCCTGAGTTATAGTTGTATTATTTGAATTGCTCTACCTGAATGTTTTTTAATGTATTTAAATTCCCTCAAATGCTCTTTTATGATAATATAAAATTACGAAAACTACTGAGTATCTGAGCATCAGGGAAGAAAGAAAGGTAGAAGAAAAGTGAAGGGGAGGAGAACATGAAAAGAGAATGCCTTTTTATTCCATTAGAAGTTAATCTGAAAAATCAAAATAGAATATCTCTAATGGGGTTTATGATAACACTAATCCTATCTTTAATTTTATGTTCCAATGCCTTTGCTCAGGATGCGGACAATAAATTAGAGAAAATCAAAACCCAGATTCACATCCTGAATTTATTAAATGGCCTAGAGTTGAATAACCAGCAGATGCAATTGATTTTAGGTGCTGCCAAAGAGGCACAGGAGATTCGCCTTAAAGCTAAGGAGGCAATATCGCAAAAAGAAGAGATAACCCAGGCATATCAAGATGTCTTAAGGGTTGCTAAATCTGGTTCTTTAGTGATCCCTCAAGATATAGCTTTCAGGGTTCATAAGGTGAATCAAGAGATGGATAAGATAAAAAAAGTTGAGCACGAAAAGTTGGCTGCTTTAACCTTAAAGATAAAGAATAACTTAAAGCCACATCAAATTTATGTCTTGGATGATTATAAACCCTGTATCATTCCTCCGGTTAAGAAAGGTAAGATTGGCCAGATTGGAGACGCCAGTAGTTTTGTTAGGGTTCTGGAACATATCCACGCGATGCCCAAAGAACAGTACCATTTAAGAAGAGATAGGATTGCACAAGAAGCCATAGACAAAGTCAAGACGAAGGTACCACCAGGGTATATCCTTGAAGAAGAAAAATTAAAATCCCAACTTCTTAAGGCGATGGATGATGTGCGCGGGATGTCGGATATGGATTTCACCATCAAAAAAGAGAAAATTGCAGAAGATATTAAAACCCAACTCCTGCCGAAAAAAACACTTGTTAATATCGGAGTTAAGATAGAGCGTTTCCTCCTTCAGCCTGAAATCATTCCTTTATTAGAGGAAAGAATCAAATCCGGATAAAATTCACTTACTCCCTCTCCCCTCTTTTATGTAAACTTCCTCATCCAAACATTTCTTTTTTGACCTCATAAACTCTTTCTGTTACAATGCCCCCAATTCAACTTTTCTGATTCAAATCAACCCTCATCCTTTTCCATTGCAGGGAAGGGTGAACGAGAAATATTTTATGACCAAAGCAAAAACCCATTTTGTATGTCAATCTTGCGGATATCAGGCTCCCAAATGGTTGGGGAGGTGTCCGGGATGTCAGGATTGGAACACCTTCGTTGAAGAGCGGGTGATCGAAGAGAAAATTCCTGAACGAGACCTGTTCGGATTTGACGTGGAGGCCGTTCCAACGGCCCTCACTGAAATTGTCAGTGAGGAAAAAGACAGACTCCAGATTGGTATCGGAGAATTTGATCGGGTCCTGGGAGGAGGGATCGTTTTCGGATCGGTGATCCTGGTCGGAGGCGATCCGGGCATTGGTAAGTCAACCCTTCTTCTTCAGGTGATGAACCGGTTAGCATCAAAAGGGAAAAAAGTTCTTTATGTTTCTGGAGAAGAATCTCTTCAGCAGACGAAGATGAGGGGGGATCGGCTGGGAATTTCCTCAGAACACCTCTTTGTGGTCTCAGAGACATCCTTGGAGAAGATCCTTCAGGATATTCAGACGCTCAGACCTTCGACCGTGGTCGTCGATTCAATCCAGACCATCTATTCCTCTGACCTTCCTTCCACACCGGGGTCGATCAGTCAGGTGAGGGAGGCATCGAGTCGGTTACTCTATCTGGCGAAGCATCTCTCCATCCCCGTCTTCCTTGTCGGCCATGTGACGAAAGAAGGTTTCATTGCCGGACCAAAGGTCTTGGAGCACATGGTGGATACCGTTCTGTACATTGAAGGAGAAGCCAATCACGCCTTCCGCATCCTGAGGGCAGTGAAAAACCGTTTTGGTTCTACCAACGAAATCGGAGTTTTTGAGATGAAGGATTCTGGATTGGAGGAGGTGCTCAGCCCTTCAGAATTCTTTCTATCCGAGCGGACCCAACCCGCCTCTGGTTCAGTGGTCATGCCGAGCATTGAAGGGTCAAGGCCCATCCTCATTGAACTTCAGGCTTTGGTTGTTCCCACCAACTTTGGTGTCCCGCGGAGAACAACCCAGGGGGTGGATGCTAACCGAGTTTCGCTTCTCGTTGCGGTGATGGAAAAGAGATTGGGGATCCACCTTAACAATCAGGATATCTTTCTCAATATCGCTGGCGGGATGAGGGTGGAGGAACCTGCTGCTGATTTAGGTATGATTGCCGCCATTGCCTCAAATTTTAAGGATAAATTGATTGATCCAGAAATGGTGGTCTTGGGAGAAGTGGGGTTGGGAGGCGAAGTAAGAGGGGTGAGCCGATCGGAAGTTAGAATAAAGGAAGCAGCAAGATTGGGATTTAAGCGGTGCCTCCTGCCAAAGCAAAATCAGGAGAAGATAAAGAGGGCAAAAGGCATTGAATTGATCGGAGTCAGAACAATTCAAGAAGCAA
>JBFMAE010000134.1:0-3864 GCA_040756085.1 Thermodesulfobacteriota bacterium
GAATCCTGAGGAAGATTTGTCCCCAATTTAGGGAGATGCAGCCCCACGGCGTGGAGAATTATTGCTGCGGAGGTGGTAGTGGATTTGCCATCATGTCTTCAGGGAATTTTCCTGATTGGCGATCAGCCATTTCGGGGAGAATCAAACTTAAACAGATCTTGGAGACTTTTCAAGATGTCATAACGCCTGAAACTATGAAGTATGTGTGCGCCCCTTGTTCCAATTGCAAAGGACAAATAAGAGAGTTGTTCAATTATTATAATGTTTGGAGGAAGTCAAGTATCTCTTACGGCGGCTTAGTCGAATTGATGGCAAATGCTTTGGTCGATTCAAGAGAGCCTTTCATAAACTGGGAGGAGCACTGATATAGTGGGATTTCGTCCTTTTTTCTTCGGACTTTGTCATAGCAGATCAGATAATCCAACCTTTTCCCCTTACCGACTCTATCCAAACTAAATCGTGTCATGAAAAAGATAATAATAATGAGTACAGGCAAGCGGAAAGCACGCTTATCTGTCTGACACACCTTCGGGTCTTGGGCGATGAAATTTATTATATACGAAATGAGGAATCTATATTATTATAAATAAATTAGGGTTGCTGACAAAACAATGATAAAGTAAAATGATACGTATCGTTCCATCCATAAAAATATGAAGGGGAAGCACTTTGGGTTTAAATTGATACATGGATGGGCTAAAGGGAGTCAGAGGAAAGGGAAATGAGCTATAATTGTAAGTCTTTTAATTAAATTGTAGAGGAGGTAACAAATATGCTGTCTAAAATACCATTAAATCTAGAAAAAATAGCAAAAGAGGATATTGATAAGGAAATACTGAGGGCAGGAATCATCGCTGAATTGGATGCCATAAATCTTTATGAACAGATGGCCAGTTTAACGGAAAATAAAAATATAAGAAATATTTTACTGGACATTGCCAAAGAAGAAAAGACCCATATGGGAGAATTCCAGGCTCTTCTATTGATGGAAGATAAGGAGCAAGAAAAAGAGTTAGAAGAAGGTAAAAAAGAAGTTAAAGAATTAATTGGGGTATAACCTGAAAAAATTCAGAAAGACGGTCTTTAAACAATTTTTTCATACTTCTTTTTTCCAGAAATTTAGTTTAATGCTAATTGATCTGTCATGAAGCGCATGGATCTATCGAACCCATCTGCATTTTTGAAGAAATTTTGATAAAAAACAAAAAAGTAATAATCATAAAAGGAGGATGGCAAATGGCCCTCATAACACCGGAACAATATGAACAGAGTTTGAAAAAAAGGAAACCGAAAATATTTATGAATGGGAAGAAGGTAAAAGACGTCTTCGATAATCCAAACATTCGAACGGTGATCGAGGCGAACAAGGCCAGTTATAGATGGGCTTTAGACCCTGAGTATCAAGAGATCATGACAGCCGTCTCTCCCCTGACCAACGATCGGGTAAACCGCTATGTCTATGTCTGCCGAAGCAGGGAAGATCTGGTGGCCAAGGCTATCGCTGGGACTTTTACTGCTGAGAGACTGGGAACCTGCATCTACCGATGCCCCGGACTGGATGCCTTCCATACCCTTGCCAGTACCAGTTGGGAGCTGGATAAGAATCTTGGAACGGAATATCATGATCGGTTCACCAAATATCTAAAATGGGTTCAGGAGAATGACCTTGCCGTTGCCGGTGCTTTAACAGAACCGAGAGGGGATCGAAAGAAACGGGCCCTTGATTGGCCTGACCCATTTCTCTCCGTTAAGGTTGTCGAAAAGAAATCGGATGGAATCGTTGTCAGGGGAGCAAAAATCAATATCAGCGGGGCTTTTGTCGCTCACGAATTGGTTGTCTTACCCCAGTCTGCGAAGAGGAAAGGAGAAGAGGATTACGCCCTTTCCTTTGCCATTCCAACGGATACAGAGGGGATTACCTATATCTGTCAATACTCCCCCTATTCTGCGGAAAGGGAGATGGCCGATGATATCTATGAATTAGGGAATCCTCTCTTCGGGCAGCGAGAGACCTCCATCGTGGTCTTTGACAATGTCTTTGTTCCCTGGGAAAGGGTCTTTCATTGTGGAGAAACTGATTACTCCATTAAATTCGTTGAACGCTTTGCCAAAACCCATCGGATGACTTGCGGAGGAACGTGTAAGGTCGGTTTTATGAACCTCATCATCGGAGCCTGTAAACTCCTTCAGGAATATAAAGGATTGGAAAAGGCTCAACACATTAATGAGGAATTGATGGAGATGGTCGTACTCAGGGAAACGGGAAGGGCCTGCGGTCTGGCCTCAGCCAATCTGGGGAGGGAGGAACCAGAGGATTCGGGAGTATTCCTTCCTGACGAACTCATGGGAAATGTTTCTAAGCTAAACATCTGTAATGCTTTCTGGCGTGTGATGGCTCTGGCTGGAGATATCGGTGGAGGACTTACGGTTACCCTACCCTCTTTAAAAGAACTGAAAAATCCGGAGACGAAGAAATATGTTGAGGAGTTTCTTGGATTCGGTTCCGACTTTCCGACGGAACATATCATGAGAGTAACGAAACTTCTTCAGAATTGGACAGCGGGGCAACATGGAGTCGGCACCTGGCATGGAGCAGGACCGGTGATGGCACAAAAGATTATGATTCAGAGAGTGGTTGATTATGAACACGAGAAGAACCTGGTTAAGGAAGCTTTGGGGATCTTGGAAAAGAAGTGAGGTGATAAATAAAAATTAAATAGACCTTGCCTCGATGGGGGTTTGAGAGAGAAGAGATAAAAGTGCCCTTTTTTCTCAGTCATTGAACGAAGGAGATGACCCAAAGATGAGCAATCAATATCGAGTGGTGATCGTAGGAGCAGGCCCTTCAGCCATTTTTGCTGCCCTCACCTTGTCGTCGGGTGGTCTGGAGGATATCGCCATCTTCGAGAGAGGAAAGGATATCGCTGAGAGAAAAAGAGGACGAGGGATGGAACTCTTGTGCGGGTGGGGAGGAGCCGGTGCCTTCAGTGACGGAAAGCTCACCCTCTCCTCCAAGGTAGGTGGATTCTTAAGTGAATTTATTCCTCAAAACGAATTGACGAACCTTCTCAGAAAGGCCGATGAGATTTATCTTTCATTCGGTGCACCAAAAGAAATCCTTGGCCAATCCTCGGATAAAACTGAAGCCCTTTACCAGGAAGCAAAACTGGCAGGTTTAGAATTCATTCCCATGGAAATCAGACATCTGGGAACTGAGAACTGCGTTTCTCTGCTGAAGAGGATACGGGAAGCCATGGATAGGAAGATAGAAATCTTTTTTGAAACCCCGGTTAAAGAAATACTCACTGACAAGGGAAAAGTCATAGGCGTTCTCTTGCAGAATGGTGACCACGTCAACGCTGACTATGTGATTTGTGGCCCGGGTCGCGTAGGAGCCGAATGGATCAAAAACGAAGTACAACGCTTGGGTATCCCCTCTATTTCAAGCCCGGTGGATATTGGAGTCCGTGTAGAGGCCCCTGCGTCCATCCTCCAGAAACTGACCGATCTTGCCTACGAAGCAAAGTTTATCTATTACTCCAAAACGTTTGATGACAGGCTCCGAACATTCTGTATGAACCCATTCGGGGAGGTCGTGACTGAAACGATTGATGAGATCGTCACCGTCAATGGACATAGTTATGCGGGGAAAAGAACCGAAAATACAAATTTTGCCATTCTCGTTTCCAATACCTTTACCGAACCCTTCAATGACCCTATCGGTTATGGGAAGTATATAGTGTAGTGGCGCTAACAGTTCTTGACATTTGAAATCTTTTTCATAATGCTTTCAACCGAAGCTGTCCAAACAAATACTTTAGGGTTTTGATTATGAGCTTCAATGTATTGTTTAATCGCCAGGAT
>JBFMAE010000135.1:0-32630 GCA_040756085.1 Thermodesulfobacteriota bacterium
GCCCAGCTCACTGTCCGGGGCGCTTGAGAAGTTACGAACAAAGGTCAAAGGTGCGCAGGACTGGATGGACCTGGTGAGCACAATTGTTCACCTTTATGAAGCTGGAGTCCTCCGAGATGAAACACAAAATAAACCGACCTTCAGGGCGGATCCCTCTGGATATGACTCAGCGCCAATTCATGTTGCTATGTTAAATGATAGAGTACGTACATCAAGTTTCCTTGCTGGCATTTATGAAGTAGTTCGCCCTGGGGATATTGTTGTGGATATTGGAACCGGGACAGGTATTTTAGCGATTGCCGCAGCACGTGCTGGAGCTCGACATGTTTATGCAATTGAAGCCAGCGGCATCTGGAGATTGGCTAAAGCACTTTTTGAATCCAACGGAGTGGCCGACAGGATCACCCTCTTGGAGGGATGGTCCACACAAATAAACCTGCCTGAACAAGCAGATGTGCTGATTAGTGAAATGATTGGCAATGAGCCATTAGCGGAAAATGTTCTTGAGATAACCACTGATGCTGTAAAAAGACTACTCAAACCGGATGGGCGTCTGGTACCTAATAACGTCAAAATATTTGGCTTACCGGTTACTATCCCCACCGCCGAACTTATGAAACACACATTCATAACCGAAACCCTGCAAAATTGGAAATCCTGGTATGGCATCGATTTTAATCCTTTGAGCGATGCTATACGGAATTCCCCCCATGCTTTTTTTATTAATTCGTTTTCGGCACGTGACTGGAAAATTCTCAGCGAGCCTATCCTGCTGGCAAGTATAGATCTAAAGAATGTTAGTCAATTGACTATTGACAATACAATAACTGCTACCACCAATGCTTTAGGACAGTTGAATGGTCTTTTTGAGTATTTCGAACTGGAGCTTGGGCTAAAAACACGGTTGTCAACACACCCATCCCATGTGAATGCAGATAATCATTGGCGTTCTCCTGTTTGGGTTTTTATAGAACCCCTATCCTTGAATACCGGAGATCAATTTGCAGTGACTTATAGATATCGTGTAACAGAGGACAAGGTTAGGGTGAGTGTTGCGCGCATCTGACCTCCCTCACCCTTCCCCTCTCCCCCCTATTGGGAGAGGGATGGGGTGAGGAGAAACCGAATGTTTACTCCAATGATAAAAAGCCCTTTTAAAAAATACCTATTTACTCTTATCAACGTCATGTCCTGGAGAGTTGCATTGACACTTGGGTTGATGGTTTGTCTTGGCCTGATGGAAGGTGTTAGTTTGCTGATACTGGTTCCACTTCTGCAAATGGTGGGTTTAGATGTTCAACAGGGCACCTTGGGACGGATTGCTGAATTTATATCATCCCTATTTTCAGTTATTGGGATTCGACCTACATTAATCGTGGTTCTTTGCTTGTATGTGCTCATTGTCATCTTACATTCAATACTTAAACGCTTGGAAAATTCTGTAAGCCTTAAACTCCAGCACGAATTTGTGGTTCGTCTAAGGCTGAAGTTATATCGAGCCATTGCTAATACCAATTGGCTTTTTTTCGTTCGTCAAAGGTTATCCGATTTCACCCATGCATTGACCATTGAAATGGAACGGATAGGGGCAGCGACCTATTATATTTTGAACCTCCTTGCCACGGGTATTGTTACGATTGTTTATATTCTTTTTGCATTAAAGCTTTCTGCAACAATGACAGGAATGGTCTTTCTTTGTGGTAGCGCGTTAGTGTTTATGCTTAGAAGGAAGACAAAAACAGCTCAAGAAACTGGTGAAGGACTCTCAGAAGCGATGAGTAGCCTTTATAACGCTGTATCAGAACACCTTGGCGGAATGAAAATTGCTAAAAGCTATGGATCTGAAGACCGACACGCTGAGATCTTTGGGAGACTAACCGAGCAGGTTCGTCACATGTATACCTATGCAGTCCAGAATCAGGCGGAGGTGAATTATTGGTTTAATGTTGGGTCTGTGATAATCCTTAGCATCATCCTGTATGTTTCTTTTAAGGTATTATCCATCCCTACTGCTGGAGTCCTTTTGCTCCTTTACCTTTTTGCTCGAATCATGCCTAAGTTTTCCAGCATTCAACAGAACTTCCATTCTTTCATCAATATGATGCCGTCGTTCAACAGAATCATGGATATACAAAATCGTTGCGAAGAGGCAGCAGACTCTAAAATCGATGGCACAGACAAATTCAAACTTCAGCATAGCATTCGATTTGAGCGGGTCTTTTTTAGTTACAACATGGGGAAAAGTCCTGCCATCATAGATCTCAATTTGACCATTAATGTTGGAGAAACGACAGCTATTGTTGGTCCATCCGGCGCTGGCAAAAGTACAATAGCTGATCTGGTGATGGGCTTGATTAATCCTGATCAGGGGAAGGTGCTCGCGGATGGTAAGTTATTAAGTCCGGAGGTGATGAAGAGTTGGCGGGAACAGATTGGGTATGTACCTCAGGATACATTTCTGTTTCACGATACACTCAGGGCTAACCTCCTCTGGGCAAAACCTGATGCCGATGAAAAAGAAATTAAGCAATCACTGAAATTCGCAGCACTAGAGGAATTCATTCTAAGGCTTCCAAATGGTTTAGAAACCATTCTCGGAGACAGGGGAGTACTTATATCCGGAGGGGAAAGACAGCGTTTAGCATTGGCTAGAGCATTGTTGAGGAAACCATCCTTATTAATTCTTGATGAAGCCACAAGTTCTTTAGATTCCGAAAATGAGAAACGTATCCAGAATGCAATAGAGAAACTTCATGGTCAGATGACAATATTGGTCATATCCCATAGACTCTCCACTATACGAGGCGCGGATGTTATTCATATGGTGGAAGGAGGCCGATTGATCGAATCCGGAACCTGGGGTGAACTTATTACCAAAGAAAATGGACGTTTCCGCACCTTGTGCGAAGCACAGGATATAGAATTAACAAAAAAATTCGATTGATTTGGAGAAAAGAAAACCGCCTCATGAGAGACGCTTTTCCTAAGGTTAACGCAGCAAAAAATTCATCAAAATTTGTATGTTACCCCAAAACTCAACGCTGTCTCATCAATAAACCTACCTTCAAGATTCAGTTTTAACTTCTCCATAATTTTATAACTTATGCCCACAAATGCGCCAACATTGTCATCGGCTTTATACTTCAATGTGTATCCTTCCTCATCATGTTTCGCCTTTATTCTAACATCTGAATATTTTGCTCCTAAATAAGGAGTAAAGTTTCCGATTTTCATACCAATATAAGGAGCAACCTGCCATTCCTGAAAAGTAGTCTTCCCTGTAATTGAAAGTATATCAGCTCCAGTTGCGGGATCCGTGTATAGCCCTCGAATTTTATTCTTATGCCTTAGATATTGTAAGTCTCCGCCTATTAAAAAACCATTCTTGAAAGCATACGTACCTTTTAATCCCCCTCCGTAAGCAAAGGCCCATTTTGTATTGTATTTAAAATCCTCTACAATTGCTCCTAAATATTCTATATCACTTTTAAATTTATAATCAGCCGCTCCGAGTTTTACATAAATATCCAGAAAATCAAACACTCCAAAGCTCCCCTTAATCATTGTACGATATATCTTTTTAACTTCAATGTTTGTTATCCCTACGCCAGGGAAGAGTGTAGGGCTTGACGATTTAAATTCCAAATCCCGCTTAAATACATATTCCTGATCTATACCAATACCAAATTTAAACTGCCCTTGTGTTTCAGCATCACCAATGCTTGCAGCATAAGTAGCCAAAGGTGAGTAAAAAAGAATTATTAAAGCTAAAAATACTATTTTTTTCATAAAGCACCTCCTTGATTAAATTATTAATGAAAAGCCTGTTTACCCCCAAAAACCTGTAAATACAAATAGTTAAAAAAAATCCTTTTGTCAAGGATTTTCTTTGTTTATCCCGTAATCCCTGCTTTTTATCCTTACTTATGTGGTTATTGTGGAAAAAAACCAGGTAGGCCGTTTACCCCGCCCCGCAGAAAGCCCCGTGATTTATCACGGGGATGAATGCTATAAATCCGAAGGGGCCCAATGCCCCACGTTTTAACGTGCGGTCGGGGTTTACTCATCTCCCCACGACAGGATGGAGTATATTATAAGGTGTGCCGTCTGGCTAAAATAAAAAGGGCGAGCCAAAGCTCGCCCTTAAGTCTTCCAATATTTATGTTTTCGGTTATGTCCGACGTCTCCTCATCAAAGCTGCCACACCCAACAATCCACTTCCTAAAAGGAATATGGTGGCAGGTTCAGGCACAGGGACAGGGCAGTCCTGAATGGTATCCACCAAGGCATAGTGGGTCCCCCAATCATCAGTTACGGATATCCTAATTTCATTGAATATAATGTTAGTGAACCCCAGAAAAGCCGTTTCCGGGTTATCGTAAGTCGTCCTCAGAGAGAATTCTTCAACGACTGTACCGTTTAATAAAGCAGTTAAGGTCGTGTAACCAGGATTGGTGGCTAGACCGAATGCGGCTTCCGTCTGAGGGGTGGGAAATATGAAATTGATAGAAAACGGATCATTAATATTATCTAAATAAAAGTTCCCAACGTAATGTCCGCTGATACCCGTGATTCCCGGAATTCCTGTCACTGGACCTTGGGAGTCATAATACACGGAAGGAGAAAATGTTACCCCGAAAGGCGCATATTGATTCGTAATTTCGGTACCTTCAGCAAATACGAGTTCATCAAACGTGATTATTACCGGCGCATTCGGTAGTCCTGTACTGCTAATTAGGGGAGTAGCGTATGGAGTAGAAACGAAGCTGCATAGGATTGTAAAAATGCTTAACAAACAAATAACTAATACCATCATTATTTTTTTCATTTTTACACCTCAGTTTATAAATTTTTAACGAATTTATATTTTCGATACTAATAATGAGCAAATTTTATGCCAGAAATTACTTGATTAACAACTAATTGTAAGCTATTGAATTTATATACAAAAATATTTATTAACCTTTTTCTCCTTGGTTCTCCTCAGAGCAAAATTGTAAAGAATTCCGACGATTTGAAAAAGTGATCAGTGGTTAGTGCTAAATGTTAAGAAAAAAATAGTAAAAATGATAGGTTATAAAAAATAAAAATAAAAAGTGAAGTTGTTAATATTTCCGACAATTTTGGTATAAGTTTAAAGTGTAAAGTGTTGCTGGATTAAAAGGCATGCCTCCTTACTTTTTATGATGTCCAGGAAGATTTGGATCTGTTTTTCGACTTGGGCTTGGGCAAAAGCGACACTTCTTGTCTTGTTACAGGGAGACAAAAATTTGGTAATTACCATCTTTAAGAATAGAACAACAATCAAGAGTGAATTCAAAGAGGTCAATGGAAGCGATCGTAATAAATGGGACAACGGCTCTATTTTATTATATTTCACCATAGGAGTTGTCTAAATTTTAGCAAATCCTCACGCCCCTCTTTCCTCCCTAAGGTTGTTTGTGGACAAGTCGGTTAAAAAAGTAGAGAGCGAGAGTATTTATAAATTGGTACTTGAACCGTCCATCCTCTTCATTTCTAAAAGACTCAATGGATGACACTGAAATTTAGAGTCCCATTTACCTCAAAATTCTTGTTGACCCCTGTGGAGAAATTTAGTATAGTTGTATCAAAAGCTCAACATCCCTTTAACCCTTTCTAACTGAAAGGGAAATAGATGGGTGGAATGAATTTAGCCTCCATTTCTAATCAAAAGGTCTGATGGAATCAGAAGGAAAAGAAACCAAACACCATATCGGGATTGTCAATTTTGAGAGAAGAAAGTATCCCCGATTTAATGTCGATTTACCGGTAGAATATCATAAAATTAACTCCCCCATCGGCCATGCCGGCCGAGCCCTCAATGCCAGCGAAGGTGGTTTATTGATTTATTTTCCTGAGCAGATGGAGATCGGTCAACATCTAAAGATAAAACTTTTTTTTGCTTCAGGGGCTGATCTAAATACCATCGAAGTGCTGGCTGAGCTGGTCTGGATGGATATCCATTTAGGTAAAGGCTGGGGGGATTATCGGTGTGGAGTAAGATTTGTTGATATCTCTCCAGAGGATAGGACGAAGTTGAAGAATTTTTTAATAAGCCTTTCACAGTAACCCCTTCCTCTCCTTAAATGGGGAAGGCAAGTCGCAGAGCTGTGTAAAAAATTAAGCTCCTAAATCCATTGCAACCATCATTTAACAAACGTTCCCTTTTTATATTTCCAGATAATCAATCCGTCCTTACCCAATTGATGGAATGCCGAACGGATGGTCTGTCTGCTTACATTGAACTGAAGGGCAAGCTTCTCTTGGACTAATCGATTTCCTTTCTTCAACTTGCCGGAGAGGATCCTCTTCTTCAGTTTTTGATAAACCTCCCCATCCATGTAGTGCCTCTTTAATTTCCTCTGAAAAATTTCTTTAAGGACGTTTTCGGGTATTTTGTTTTTCATAAGAGCTCCTTTCCGAATAGCCCATTTGGGGATTTCTTTCCTTTTGAACGATCATTTCATTCATCTTTTTCCAGGATGATCCTGGCATCGACAGCTGCCGCGCCGTCTCCGTAAGCAACGATGGGGTTTAGCTCCAGTTCTTTAATCTGAGGATTTTTCTCTATCAGGCTGGATAGCTTAAGGATGATTTCCACTAATACGGATATGTTGGCTGGTTCTTTTCCCCTGTATCCCTGCAACAAGGGATATCCTTTTATTTCTTTAATCATCTCCAGCGCGTCTCTTCGGTCCACAGGAATGATCCTGAAAGAAACATCTTTAAGTATTTCTACAAAGATGCCCCCCAGGCCAAACATGATGACCGGTCCAAATTGAGGATCTTTATTAGTACCAACAATGACCTCAGTTCCCGGACGGGCCATTTTTTGTACGGATACCCCCTGGATGAGAATGCCGGGATATTGCTGGCTCACACTTTCTATGATTTCGTTATAAGCCGTTTTTACCTCGTCCGCATGATTTAAGGCCAACTTCACCCCGCCAGAGTCACTTTTGTGAATCACATCCGGGGAAGCTATTTTTAGCGCTACGGGGAAGCCGATCTCCTGGCTAAGATAGACCGCTTCTTCTTCCGTCTTAGCCAGTCTGGTTTCTATGACGGGAATGCCTGCCTGTTTAAGAATTTCTTTCGATTCAAATTCAGTGAGTATGGACCTGCCTTCCTTGATTGCCTTATTGAATATTTGAAACTTCCCCATCCTTCTTTCCCTTTCTTCCTGATCCATATCGATAGGCAATGCCCAGCGCCTTAATGGCCATCTCAAGGTCTGAAAATACTGGGAAGCCAAGATCTTCAAGATGATAGGTCAGGTTATTGATCATCGGTGATCTTGGGCCATATATCCAGGTAGCGACAGGTTTTCGACAAACCTCCTTCAACTCTTTATAAAATGTTACATAGTTTTCTATCAACCCTTCAACCGGCCCTGCCCAGAGGACATTGAAAAGGCAATCAATGTGATCATCCGACAGAACGGCTTTCAGAACATCCTGATAGATAGACATATAATTGCCAACGACGACCATGACCGGACCGATATCAACAATCGTCTCCCCCAGGCCAGGGAAGATCGTGTTTAACTTCGTGGTTGTTTCAGGAGATAACCTGGTTATGGATAAGCCGTATTTTGCCCCTTCGTCTGTGGCTAAAACACCTATCCCTCCGGTAAAGCTGACGATCCCCTCTCCTCGGGGGAGAAGAGACGTTTTTAAAATTAACAATTTTGTCTGATAATTTCAACATTTTCTAAAAAATACTGGCAAAATATTTTCCAAATAATATATCATTAGATATAGAGTAATAGTCTTTGGTTTAAAGGGATAGGGTGAGGATGCCAGTTTGGTTGACAGGTTATGTCATTCCTGCCTGCGGTAGGCAGGGGACTTTAAATCTTTAGCCTTCCCCCATTTCCCCTAAACTCTGCCTGCGGCAGGCAGGCAAACGGGTTTCGTGACCCTAACACAAAAATTATTTCGATAGTTTGATGATGACGAACCGGTCATGGGAAATTAGTATGGTGAAGGGGAAAGGCATCTTTAACTCTGGCTGGATGATCGTTGGCATCAGTTTCATCACCCTCGCCCTCGGTTATGGGATATGGTATTCCTTTTCTGTCTTTTTTGTGGCTCTTTTGAAAGAGTTTGGCTGGAGCCGCTCTATCAGTGCTGGTGCATTCTCATTTTTTATCATCATGAGCAGTTTCATCAGTCCTTTTGCAGGGAACATGGTCTATTCCATTGGACCAAAAAGGGTGATCGTCCTGGGATCGTTGATTCTGGGAGTTGGGCTCGCCCTATGCAGTTTGCCCCAGACCTGGTGGCAATTCTATCTCTTTTTCAGTGTTATCACCGGTGTAGGATTAGGAGTCGCCGGATGGGTACCGAATATCACCATCATACAGATTTGGTTCAAAGAGAAGAGAGGGTTACCCGTCGGGATCATCTCCTCCGGAATAGGCATTGGAATTTTGGTCTGTGTTCCTTTTGCTCAATATTTGATCATCCAGGTGGGATGGCGGGTAACTTATCAAATCATGGCTTTCTTTATCCCTCTCATCGTCATCTCCATGGCCATTCCATTCCTGAAGGAACCTCCACAACCCCTACCTTCTCATCTTATTGAAACGGGAATTTCCGCTTTGATCATGAAAGATCCTTTGGTCGTCGATGAAGAATGGGTTTCGCAGCCCTGGACGGTCCGGCGGGTAATCCGTACGAAACCATTCTGGCTACTGGGTCTCTCCTTTTTCTTAGGAACTATGATCACTCAATCCATCTTTACACACCAGGTGGCCTTCTTCGTCGATTATCATTTAGACCCCCTGTTTGCTTCTTATATCGCCGGTATTGTAGGCATTGTCAGTCTGGGGAGTAAAATCCTCTGGGGCGTATTATCCGATATCATCGGAAGAGAGATTACCTACACGATAGGAATTATTTTTTCTATATTCGGGATGATCATCCTTATCGTATTCAATTTCTTTCCTTCCCGGGATCTCACATACTTTTATTCCGTCTTTTTCGGTATGGGATACGCTGTGACCGCCGCCCTTCCTCCCCTCATCACGGCTGATTTTTTTGAAGGGAGGTCCTATGGAGGCATCTTTGGATCGCTCATGATCTTCGTAGGGGCAGGAGGGGCTTTCGGAGCTTGGTTCGCTGGTTTCATTTATGACCAGGTAGGAAGTTATGTCCCTGTTTTTATCATGATGGCAGTCAGTGCCTTTTTTGCTTGTCTTAGTATTTGGAAAGCAGCACCCGGAAAAATCAGGAGGGTACCAGGAAAAAGAGTACCGATCTAAAGCTTGCTTTCATTGTAAATCAAAACTTGTCCTTTCTGGTTCAAAAATTTAATTTGAAGTCGTTTCGCTTTGTTGAGAATGGTAAACGAAAACATCTTCATTTACACTCTGAGTAATTTTTTAGATTTTCCAGATTCTTCCATAATTGTACCTTGACAAATTAACCGTCTTTAGTATCAAAATATGAACCAATAGAGAGAAAAGAATTTACGAAAGGAGAAGAAGATGTCTCGGAAAAGAGAGATGGAAAAGGTGTCCTTATCACAGTTAAAGAAGATTCAGGAAACAAAAATCCGGCATCTGGTCAGATGGGCTTATGAGAGAACAGAACTCTACCGCCGAAAATGGGACGAGATCGGATTAAAACCAAAGGATGTCAGAAAAATGGAGGATTTAAAGAAGGCACCTCTCACACGATATTTGGAGGATTTTGTTAAGACTCCTACTCCAGATAAATTGGCCGTGCCCATGAAGGAAGTAAAAGAGGTGAGCTCCACCTCGGGTACTCTTTCGGGGTTCACCCAGCCCTTCATGCTTACGAAGAAGGAGGCAAAGGCCTACTATCGGACTGAGGCCCGGGTGAGGGCGATTTGCGGGGTGACCCCCTTGGATGTTGTTCAAGTGCTTACCGGTTTTGAGTGTTGCAGGAATGGATATTATACTCTAGGCTCAATGGTTTTGATGGATCATGCTGGAAGAAGAAATATCGATCATCAAATCCGTCTGACACAGGTGATGGGTGTGACGGTGTTAGAGCATCTCCCCAGTCATGTCCTTCTCTATTTTGAAAGGGCAAAGCAGTTGGGGATTGATATCCGTCAAACCAAACTGAGAATGGTCGTGGGTGTGGGTGAAGGATGGGCAGAGGCTTATAAAGGAAAAGTGGAGAAAGAGTATGGGGTTCCATTTCGGAGTGCTTACGGGCTTGTGGAAACGAGTGTCGTTGCAGGGGAATGTGGGGAAGGAGGAGGGATGCACATGGTGATGGATAATTTTATCATCGAAGTGATTGACCCTGAGACCGGAGAGAACCTGATGCCTGGAGAGGAAGGAGAACTGGTGATCACTCCCCTGAATAATATCGCCATGCCTCTTCTCCGATATCGAACAGGGGATGTGGGATCGCTTATCCCTTATGAACCCTGCAAATGTGGAAATACCCATCAAAAGATTTCCATTGTAAGGGGAAGGATCTCTCAATTCATCAAAGTGAATGGAAAACGAATCCTTCCCATGGATATTGAAGAGGTGGTCGCCCTCACGCCTGGGCTTGGAGATGAGTATCAGATCATTTTGGATCGTCCAGGGGAGCTCAGCCGGCTAAAGGTAAAAGCAGAAATTCGTCCTGAGAGTCGAAATCCTGAGGCTGTGAAGAAAAAATTAGAAGAGACTATCCTGAAGGATTTGGGTCTCGATAGCGAAGTTGAATTGGTTCCCATAGGTTCTTTAGGTCGTTCTCTCTTTAAGGCCCAGAGGGTGATCAAGACTTATACATAAGATAGTCTAATCTGCTAATCGATCATTCTCACTTCGAGGAATAAGTCTCCTCGATGGCCATCGCGATCCAACTGACCTAAGCCCTTCAATCTCAAGCGCGTTCCTTCCTCAACCCCGGGGGGAACCGTAACAATGAGGGTTCTCTTTCTCAATCCCTGCGGGATGGAAATCAGTTTCCGGGTGCCATAATGGGCTTCTCTCGGAGTGATTCGGATCACTCCATAAAGATCCAACTCATCAGGAAGATACTGAGGAGAGATGGATTGAATCCGAGGTGTTCTTTGCCTTTCCGTATAATGGCGGAGGCTTCCATCCAAGCCGATCCGGGGAATCACATCAAATATTTTTATCAAAATGAGACCAACAATGAAGCCACCGATATGGGCCCAGAAGGCAATTCCTCCCACATTGCTCGGGGTGAGGCCTGCAGAAAATAGCTGAATAAGAAACCAGTATCCGAGAAAGATGAAAGCCGGGAGCTCAACAAATTGGAAAAAGAAAAAGATCGGTATCAGGGTCAGGATCCTTGCACGGGGATGGAGGAAGAGATAAGCTCCCATGACACCGGCAATTGCGCCGCTCGCCCCAATGGTGGGGATTTTGGAATTCCAGTTTGTGACGAGGTGAATGAGGCCGGCCCCCACACCGCAGAGGAGATAGAAAAGAATATACCGGATGTGTCCGAGTCTGTCTTCGATGTTATCTCCGAAGATATAGAGAAACCACATGTTTCCGAGAATGTGAAGGAATCCACCGTGAAGAAACATCGAGGTCAAAAAGGGGATCATTTGCTGGACTATTGTAAATTGGACAGAGATCTCCGGGTTGGAATATCGGAAAGGAACAATTCCGTAGAGGAAAAACGCCTCCATTAGATGGGGACCCTGGGTGAGCTCCCACAGAAAGGCAAGGATATTGAGGCCGATGATAAGGGTGTTGACCACCGGAAAATGATCAGAACGAATTGTATCTCGAATTGGGATCATGGTATCTCACTATTAAATATAATTTGTCTCGGTTTTGAATACAAGAAGGTTTCGCAATTCCTTAGAAAATAAATTATCCAATATCCATCACAAAATGCCTGGCTGTCGGCAGATAGGTAGGGGGTTGATTTATCAAATCCGCCATGTACTTTCAAATCCCCCCATCCCCTCTTTGCTAAGGGGGTGCAGCCGTCCATAGACCGCCTGAGAGGGTAGGGGAGACTTTAGCCTCCCTGGCTTAACCTCTCCCCATTGATGGGGGAGGGGGGGCCCTGCACCACATTGGGTGCAGGGCAAAGCCCTGAACCTCACATGGTTCAGGGGTGGGTAGTAGGGGGGGAGAAGTTGGCCTTATTTAAACTTGATTTACTCTTTGCTTTTTAGTAAGTTTTAGGTTAAATAGTTTCGGTTTTGTCAGTCCAACGTAAAGGTTCTCTTTAACCTTTCTAAGCGGTCCCATCGTCTAGTGGCCTAGGACACCGGCCTCTCACGTCGGTAACACGGGTTCGAACCCCGTTGGGACCACCAACCTTTTTTTAGTCATAAGGTGTCAGGCAATCGAAATAAAGTAATTGACTTGTCGTGTCTTTTTATGATAGACGGTTTTCATGGGTCGTAAGCCACGTATACATTTTCCAGGAGCTTTATATCACGTTATTTCAAGAGGAAATCAAAGACAAGATTTGTATCCTGCCGAAAAAGACTTCAAGACATTCCTTTCCTATCTTTCTGAGTACAGAGACAGATACGATTTTCATCTTTATGCTTATGCCCTTATGAGGAATCACTTTCATCTTCTACTGGAGGTGGGAAAGATCCCTTTGAGTAAAATTATGCAACCCCTTTTGTATCGGTATACGCGTTATTTCAACAGGCGATATGGGAAGACAGGGCATCTTTTTCAAGGTCGTTACAGGGCTATCATATGCGATAAGGATTCATATCTATTGGAGTTAGTCAGATATATTCATCTTAATCCGGTACGGGCGAAGGTGGTAAGAGATCCCGAAAAATATCTGTGGACAGGCCACTTGGGCTATCTCGGGAAGATGAAGGATAGTCTTATGGAAGAAGATTTCCTACTGGGTCAATTTGGAGAGTATAAATCTATTGCGAGGCAGAAGTACCAGCAATTTGTTTTGGAGAGACTTGATGGGGGGCATGAGGATAAATATTATGAAGTAAAGGATCAGCGTTACCTCGGAGAAGATAGTTTTATTGATCGTATCAAAAGCAAGAAGGGAGAGGCCGAAAACGCGGTTTTTGATATTCCGATAGAAGTCATTGCACAAGAGGTGAGTAGGGTAGTGGGGATCACAAAAGAAATTCTATACAGTTCGACGCGGAATCGTGAGGGAGCTTGGGGGAGGAGCATAGTTGCTTATTTGGCAAGAGTCCTATCGGAAAACAAGGTTAAAGATACGGCCTGGCATTTTGGACGGAGTCCGATGGTAATCAGCCAGGGAATCATTAGAATTGAAAGAGAGATGGGTAAGGACAAGGGGCTTTATAAGTTAATTGAGAAGTTGAAGGGGGAGCTGATAAAGAAGGCTAGGAGGAAATACTTTATTACAATTGCCTGACACCTATTATTGGTTCTATGCCTTGCAAACTTTTCTAAAATTACATCTGAGGGTTACTGATTCATCCTTTACCTTGCTGAACCGTTCTTCCTGCATTGGGATGTTATTACCGGCATCTATTAAAAGAGATTGCATATCCTTAATGCTTCCCCTGATGTATCCCTTGATATCTTCAACCTCACCACGAGTTATTGGAAACCAATTAGACTTGTCAAAAGAGAGATTATACTCGATGATCGTGAGTGATTCGGGATGAATGTGCCATTTTTCCATAGCATAAAGTGCATAACAGCATAGTTGGATGGTAAGATCTTCAGAGAGGCTCTTTCCTGTCTTCCAGTCATAGATGTAAACTTCATCTCCTTCCCTTATCGCACAGTCGATGGCTAAGTTGATTCTGATATGATCCAGATGGAAATAGGAAAATTCCTCAACTTCAAGCCACCCATCTCTCGGATGGGATTTTAAGCCGTCATAGATATCAGAGGCATAAAAGTTTCTCAGACAAGTCTCCACATTATTTGCTACTTCTTTCCACTGATCGTCGGTCAATTCTATTTCATATTCATGCTCAAAGAGGGCACAGCTCCTGGGGTTTTTCCAATAATTTTTCGATTTTGAAGATCGAAACTCAGCTCTCATCTGATCAAGGGTGATCGAAACAATTTCATCTACAGAAAGAACTTTAATTCCTCTTCTAATATTATTTAGACTTCTCTGGATACACTCATGGACTTTTTCTCCCGCCCAGATATGTCGGTTTTTGAGGTTCTTCAAGATATATATCTGGCGGGTTCTGGGAGGAGCATCCTCAAACCAGCCGTTCCAGTAACCATAATAGGCGAACCAGTATTGTCTGGGGCAGGTTTTAAAGACCTCGTCCCTGGTTTTTGACCAGGAGAATTCGTTTTTTAGTTCTGTCATCAAGCCACCAGTCTACGAGAGAGTTGGGTGAACCTCAATTGAGGTTTGTTATTTTTTATGGCAATGGCCAAGGCCTTCTTGGTTCCGATTAACACCACCAGTTTTTTGGCCCTGGTAATACCAGTATAAATCAAATTCCTCTGAAGAAGAAGATAATGCTGCGTGGTCACAGGTAGGATCACCACCGGATACTCACTCCCCTGCGACTTGTGGACGGAAATAGCATAGGCGACCACCACCTCATCCAGCTCAGAAAAGTCGTACGTGATTAGTCTCCCGTCAAAGTCAATGATCATCTCCTTATCTTCCTGATCAATCCTTGAAACCCACCCGATGTCACCATTAAAGACTTCCTTATCATAATTATTAATCACTTGCATGACTTTATCATGTAACCTGAACGTCCTGCCTCCATAGGTGATACCAAACTGGTCAGGGTTCAGTTTTTTCTGCAATTCTATGTTGAGATTCGTCACTCCAATCAATCCCTTATGCATCGGAGTTAAGACCTGTATATCCCGAATCGGGTGAAAGCCAAACCGTTCAGGGATTCTCTCACTACAGAGTGAAAGGATCCTATTTAAGATCTTTTCAGGGTACTCTTCCTGAATGAAGTAAAAATCGGTCGGCTCTTTCTTCTCTCCATTCTTCAGAATGGGAAACTCCCCCCGATTCACCCGGTGAGCATTCACCACAATCATACTCTCTTGAGTCTGGCGGAAGATCTCCGTCAACCTGACTACTGGAAAGAGGCCCGAATCGATCATATCCCTCAAAACATTCCCCGGTCCAACCGATGGAAGCTGGTCTACGTCACCTACCAATATCAAATGGGCCTGGGATGGAATGGCTTTGAGCAAGTGATACATCAAAAGCGTATCCACCATGGATGCCTCATCAATGATGATGACATCCGCCTCCAAAGGATTATCCTGATCTTTTTTAAAGCCTCCCTTCTGAGGAGAGTATTCAAGCAAACGATGGATGGTCTTGGCCTCCCAGTCTGTCGCCTCCGTCATCCTCTTGGCAGCCCTGCCTGTAGGGGCAGCAAGTAGAATTCTCAGTTTCAACTGGTAGAAGATCCTTGATATCGCCGTGATGATGGTGGTCTTTCCTGTGCCTGGACCTCCAGTAATAATCAAAACCTTTGAGCTCGCTGCTGAGAGGACCGCCTCCTTCTGCTTCTCGGCCAGCTCAATGTGGAGTTTCTGTTGAACCCACTCAACTGCCTTTTCAGGATGAATAGGTCTGATGTTTGTTGGAGAATCTTTCAGCCTTCTTAATCCTTCGGCTATTCCCATTTCTGAAAGATAGAAAGGCGTAAGATAGACAGCTTTGTGAACCTGCCCATTATTTATCTCTTCAAGGAAAATCTCCTTTCCCCTGGAGAGTTCCATAATTGCTTTGGTAATAATCTCCTGATCAACTTTCAATACCTCCATCGATTTTTTAACCAATCCCTTTTCGGGGTAGTAGACATTGCCCTCTTCAGTCAGCTCGTTCAATACATAGATAACTCCAGCCTTCGCCCTGATGAGAGAATTTGGGTCGATCCCGATGTTTTTGGCGATTTTGTCCGCCGTAATGAAGCCAATGCCACGAATATCCTGGGAAAGACGATAGGGATTCCCCTTAACCAATTCGATAGAACGGTTGCCATATTGTTTGAAAATTTTGGCCGAATAAGCAGCACTTACACCATGTCCCTGAAGAAAGATCATAATCTCCTTGATTTCTCTCTGCTCCTCCCATGCTTTTTTAATCATGCCAATCCTTATGGGGCCGATCCCATATATTTCGGAAAGCCGCTCAGGCGCTTTCTCGATGATATCGAGAGTATCTAGTCCAAATTTTTTCACAATCCGATCTGCCATGATCGGACCAATGCCTTTGATCAATCCAGAACCTAAATATCTCTTTATGCCATGGACTGTCGCAGGAACTGTAACTTCGTAATTATCAACCTGGAACTGCTCCCCAAACTTCTTGCTATGAACCCACCTGCCCACAAGTTTTAGTGACTCCCCTTGATTGATCGCAGATAGGCTTCCAATGATTGTTGTCAACTCTCTTTTCCCCTTCTCCTGGAGTTTGGCCACTACAAAGCCAGTCTCTTCGTTGTAGTAAGTTATCCTTTCAATAAGACCATAAATGGTAGACATTTTTAATTTTTTTGTTAAGAAGGTGACGAGATTATCTATCCTGTTAAGGACTTTATCAAAACCGATAAAGGTAGTCAAAAAATTTCAAGTACGATATGGAAATGTGGAAGAGTTAGGAGATGAACAAATTTTCCTAAATTTCTTTTGTTTTAGCCATTAATTTAAGGGGTTATATGTGCCTATTCTTTAGGCAAAGCGATGAAGATAGCTATTTTCAAGAGCGGGAGAGTTTTTTCCCACAGGTATTCAACATTTTTTGTGGATTGTGTGAAGACAACCTAATAAAAAGGAAATTATTTTTGGTGAAAAAAATATCTTTACTCCTTTCTAACTAAAGAATTTCTCACATTGCATATGTAAATTTTATTCAAAAATGCAACCTTTCAAGGTGAAAGCAGCAATTTAGTCAACATGGCATGATATATTATCAAGTTTTAGAATTGTATCTTATGGGTTAAGTTTTGCGCTCTTTGGGTTCACAGATCAATACATTTCTTTCATCCATTTCAAAGGTGCATTTCTCTTCAAGAATGGGTTTCAACTTTTTTCGGGCCCTGTGAAGCCTCACTTTGACATTCTTAATCGTTATTCCCAAAGTATCAGCGATCTCTTGATGGCTAAAGTCCATGATGTCCGAAAGAAAAAGGACCGTTCGTAATGATTCAGGCAGAAGGCTCATCTGGTTCTGAACACATTCTCCCATCTGGCGCTGTTCCAATTCTTTTTGGATTAAATCTTTTTTGAAATCTTCTATCTCTCCCAGGTCTATTTCCTCTTCTCTTTGTGATATTTTCGACTGGCGGAAATGATCCTGGCAAAGATTGTAGGCAATACGAAATATCCATGAAGATAGCTTCGAGGGATCTCTCAGGCTGCCTAAGTGTTTCTGAATCCTTAAAAATGTTTCCTGGATCAGGTCATTGGCAACCCAGTCATCTCTAACCAGGACCCGGATAAACTTCCTTACCCTGGAATAATACTGGTCGTAGATCTCCCAAAATTCCATTTCAAAACTCCATTGAGACTATCGACAGCAAGAGCTACCACCTGGCTGGTTGCAGGGAAGATCAAACTCCCTTTCTTGCCCCATGATTTCATTGATCCTATTTTTGATAGCCAGATGAGCCCCTTTTTTCACCTGGCTGGCGAGATCCACTGCCTCTCGAATCTCGTCGGGAGAGAGGCCCACAGCTTTTGCCTTCCCAGAATAGTGTTCAAAACAGGGTATGCAATTTGCGGCCGTGGATGCTCCAAGGCAAATTAAAATCTTTGTTCTCTCTTCCATGGTTTATGTCCTCCTTTGGTCGAAATGTTTCCCATATAAGACGGGAAAGACCTCAGAAAGGTTACACCCTCTCTATGTTATCCTTTGTATAAGTTTGAAATTTCTTTGAAATTTCAAACTTATACATTTTTAAATCTATACCTTAAATGATGACCTGTCAAATAATGATTTTCAGAAAGAAATTTGAGAAAGAAGAGACTAAATCTGGACCCAGTTACAAAATTTGAACAGAAATGGCACCCTATGGCTATAAATTGTACACCGGAGATTCGGCCATCAATCGTGGAAGCCTTTAAATTCTAATTAATTTTGATGGTCTCGTAAAAAGTCTGAAAAGGATATTTTCTGTCATTCCTGCCCCGTATCAGGTACGGGGTAAACTCCAGCAGGAACCCAGTCTTTTTAAGCATTTAGAATTCCTCTGGATTCCCGTTTCCTGAACATGTCAGGAACAGGTTTCACGAGAATGACAACTTTTTACGAATTCATTAATTTTGAAATCTGAAAATTTAGAAATATTTGGCATTAATATTGCTGAAATAATTAATATTCATAATATACCTCATGGTTAAATGACTTTAAGCTCATAACTTATTTGGGTAACGATGAAGCCAACCATAGAAGAAATGAATGTTTTTTGGGATAAGAATTCCGTTTTTGAGGGAAAAATAACCTCTGAGGGGATATTTCGCCTCGATGGAAAAGTGGAGGGGGAAATCTTCCATAGTGGGACATTAATTGTAGGTGAGACGGCAATTATCAAGGGGAGAGTTGGCGTCGATGCCCTTATAATCAATGGTAAGATGGAAGGGGAAGTCACAGCAAAGGAACGAGTGGAGATACATTCGAAAGGGAAGTTCTATGGGACCATTTTTACTCCTATCTTTGTTATCCAGGACGGGGGAATTTTTGAGGGAAATTGTAAAATGGAGGGAAAATCCGATAATGTGAGGGATTTGGTAAGTGCTAAGAGGGCAGTTTCTTGAAATTCCAACCCTTGACCTTGACCCGTGCTGGAAAATTCTAAATGCCATGTGGGATGCAATGCAAAATTTTAAAGAATATTATAAAAAAGGGGAGTAAAAAAGAGGTCGTTTGTTACACCTACTACTCTTCAGCCCACTACAATTGCTGGAGTCAACGATTACTGCAAGAAACATTTACAATGAAGTTATAGCTCTGATGTCTTATTCTTTCTAAGTGGAAAATTAAAAAGGGATACAGCTTCGAGCGGTCGATCCGGCTGCATCTTTTTGCTGTTGTGAGAAATTATGTTAATTCAACGCTATTTAAACCCTTCAATAATCCACAGCACCAACCGTGTTATTCCTCGAAGGCCGAACAATACAACACAAAAAGCAATCGGGATAAAAATGAAAGCAATATGTAAATCTTCTTTATGTTCTCCCGCATTTATCCATATCAAAAAAGGGATTGGAATAGCCATTATCGCCAAAACGAGTGATATCCTGTCACATCCTTTCTTAATACTCACAATTTTTCTCCTTAATCAAACAAATTATACCTGACATTCTTAGCTTTTATGAGATCATCTTTTCTCTACTCCACAGATTTTTCCTAATCCTATAAAAAGCTCCCGAGCTTCTTCAATAAATTCTTTCAATTCTTTGGTTAAAGCTTCTCGAGATTCAAATCTAAGAAATAAATCATGGAATATTTTGTTTCTCTTCCTATTAAATTCTTTAAGCCTTTTATAAAAATTTTCATTTGCATGGAAAAAATGGAAATATTCCACCAAACGAGAAAACCGATCATCCTCTCTCATGAGCTTTTCAGTCTTTGATGAATCAAAACCAGCTTTCAATCCCATATAGGATATAGTTACACGTAAACAGACTTCTACCAACTGGAAGTAGATAGCTGCCGATTCAATATAATGCTCAGCACCATAGGCTGTATTTGCTGCCTCGTTTAACTCTATGATTAAGTCCCAATTCAAATCTTTAGTTTCCATTTTTATTCTATCATCAAATAATGCACTTTGGGATTTACCCATTAAATGGTGCATGTTATTTTCGAGTCTCTCCCAACCTTTCCATGTATGATCGAAAAAAATAACCAGCCCTTAGAATCAGGGTTATCATTTGTGAAATATGGGTTGTAATATACACCTTTTTCGAAATTTATGGAAGTGAAGACTTCAGGAAGGAATGATGCAGATATTTTGGGATGTTCTTTGAGATTTTTTAAAAGTTGAAATTGGAATATCGAAATAGAAAACAACATCCAACAAGACTTCTTCAATAAAGAGCTCTAAAAAATTATTACATGCTCTTTTGATTACCTTCTCAGAAATCTCCAATAAAATTTCTTGACAAAAGTGTAAAAGAGATTAAAGTTGAAGTATTTTAAGGACAGAAAAATGGAAAATTGCGAATTTAAACTTTTTCTTGAAGGTGTCGGGGGAAAACTTACTATTCTGATTGAAGAACAAAGCTTTTAATCAAAAAACTTGATCGTCACATTGAAGAGGATAGGGCATGGTTCAAATTAATCAAAGGAGGTTTTCGAAGTTTTGAAAAAGGCTTAAATTAATATCTAACTATTAGGTCCGCCTGGGGAACGCCACTTTTTAACGATGGAATACCTTCCTGTCACGGTCGATAAGAGTCACCTGATTACCATTGGAGAAAGGCTCTATTCGGAGAGCATTGAACTCATCCGGGAGCTGGTCAACAACGCCTACGATGCGGATGCCACAGAGGTCGATATCAAAATGACTAAAGAATTCATTGAGATCAAGGACAATGGTACAGGGATGGATCGAGAAGGCCTGCGGCAATATTTTAATATAGGTTCTCCTGAGAAGGTTTTGAAATCGAAATCTCCTCTCTTCCACCGGGATCGTATCGGGCAGTTCGGTATCGGGAAATTTGCAAGCCTCTCTGCCTGCGAATGCTTTGAGGTCTATACTCAAAAAAGTGATTTTGCAGCCAAGGTGACTTTTGATAAAATGGAATGGGAAAAAGAAGGAGACCGATGGAACCTGCCGCTTCAAATCCTACCATCCGACAAGGAGAGAGGGGATGGTACCACGGTAACCCTCCTCCGGTTGACAAGGGAGTTTGAATCAGAAGAAGTGGTCCGGAAGATCGTAGAAGGGACCCCATTAAAAGTACCAAATTTTGTTGTCAGATTGAATGGGATGCGTATCACTCCGAGGAGCCTGAGCGGACATCGTATCCCTTTTCTCGAAGGGACAGAATTTGGCCCCATTCATGGAGAGATTATCGTCATGCCTTCCTCCACTGCTTCTCCTGTGGAATTAGGGATTGAAGTCAAAGTGAAACAGGTAACCATCAAACGGGAACTGTTTGGATTGGAACATTGGGGAAAGATTGTTTCAAGAATTCATGGAGAGGTACACGCCGATTTTCTGCCAGTCACCACAGACCGTTCAGGGTTTGTTCTGGACAGTCCGCAGTATCAGGCTTTCCGGATGGTAATGGATAAGATTATTCGGGAAGTGGATGACATTCTCAAACGGTTAGCAGGCCGTAAAGAAAAACGAAAGGCTAGTAAAGCGCTGAAAGAAGCTCTGCACAGGATTCACCGCGCTTTGGCCTTAAATCCGGACCTCTCTCCTTTCGGTGCTATTCCCTTAGCTGGTGGAGGGGAAGGAATGGGGGGTGCAGGTGTCGTTCCAAAGAAATTGGATCAAAGGGGAGAGGAAGAGGTTCAACTTGCTGAAGAGGGAAAAGGAAGTGAGGAGGTTCAACAACCCTTACCTACGAAGAAAGCGAGGAAGAAATCACCCAAAGTCAAACGATTGACCCCCAATGCCATCGTTCAGAGAATGAAATTTGGAGAGGCAGGGGTTTCTGTCTGCGTGGACGATTTTGGAGTAGATGGACCAGAATGCTTTACAGAGGGCACAGTGATTTATATTAACCAACAGCACCCCCTCTATCAACGGGAGGCGAAGAAGCCAGACACTTATATCCTGAATGTCACAAGGCTCATCACACAGGAGATCTCATTAATGAAGGATACAAAAAATCCACGGCTGGCTTTCTCAAGACAGAGCAAGCTCCTCCGAGATGCCTTCATTGAAAATTCTTAAAGTCCCTCCCAGCCTCCCTGCCTACCTCAGGCAGGCTTTGTCCAAGGGAGGAGTAAACCCGGATGTTGCATTGAAAAGGCCGTTGAGTGTGCTTCCAAACCTTTACCAAGCGGGTCTTTACTATGTTTTATGGGTAATATGCGATGTTATCCGATGTGACCTTTGGAATGTGTCTGGACATAAGGCAGCCGAACGTTCAAAAGTTCCGCTGTAAAGGTTTTCCAACACACTCAACTACCTTTTGGAATATTTATTATACAACTGGTGGGTAAAGATTCCCCCTTTTATAAAGGGGGAATAAAGGGATTACCTAGAAAATGACCTTCTCCTCCCTTGGCGGGAGGGGAGACAAGGAAGTTAAATTTTCATTGTTTATGCCTGCCTGCGGTAGGCAGTGGTGATATACTTATCATGTAAAATTTATTTATGTTTGAGATTTACGGCATACCTTCATGATCGTTCTAAATATTTTCTTAATGTCCCCTTCCTTCAGGGGGCCTCTATTTTTTACTGTTAAACTTTCTAAAACCTCTTTCTCCCTTTCCGGATTATAGATCTCCCCTCCCATTTCCCTTTTAATCTTTCCTATCCCAAGGGCGATGCGGAGCCGTTGATTGAGAAGGCTTAATAGCTTCCGGTCGATGAGATCGATCTCTTTCCTTTTCTCTATCAATTTTTGATGGAGATTCGGCCCAATAATTTTTTTCATTCTTCTAACCGGTCGATCAATTCAATCTGAACTCCCAACCCCTTCAGGACTTCATAGAAAGTGGGGAAGGAGATCTTTGCATATTCCGCATGGTCAATGAGTGTGGTGCCTTTGGCAATCAGGCCAGCCACAGCCATTGCCATCACAATGCGATGGTCATGATGGCCGTCAATCAGCGTTCCATGTAGGTCGCTGTGATAGATGGTAAGGGTATCGCTTTTTTCTTCCATCTTCGCCCCCATCTTCGTCAATTCCTGATGGATGCTCTTTACACGATCGGTCTCCTTCAGCCGGGAAGCCCCTAAGTTTTTAAGAACCATCTTCCCCTCAGCCCGGCATCCTAGGACCGAGAGAATGGGGGGAGCATCCGGAATGTTTCCACAATCGATCTCCATACCTCGAAGTGTCTTTCCCCCACGAACGCGAATCCCGCCCCTTCCATGATCCCGGACTTCGATATCTGCTCCCATCTCTCTCAGGATTTCAATGATGACCTTGTCACCCTGGTAGTCCTGAGTATCCATTCCAAACAAGGTGATATCCGAATCGGTGATCGCCGCTGCCACCAGTGGAAAGCAGGCAGACTCCCAATCGCTTGGAAGGGTTTCATCGAAAGGTGTGAAGGATTGACCACCCCGAAGTTTAAAACGCTCAAAGTTTTCATTCTCAAATTCTATTCCCTGGCGGGAGAGCCAGCCTAATGTCAATTCGATATAGGGTCTCTCCTGAAGGTTGTCTACCTCAATTTCTGTATCTTCCTCCCCCAGAGGGCAGTTGATGAGAAGAGGGGAGAGCCATTGGGAATTGATTCCAGGGAGCTTTGCCTTTCCACCTTTCAGGACTCCCTTCGCGACGAGGGGTGCAGTGCCTGTGTTCCTTGTTGAGAAGACCTGGGCACCGAAATGATTTAGGGCGTCGATCAAGGGCTGGGCTGGTCTTCTTCGGATTTGATAATCTCCGGTGATCAGGGAGTAGCCATTCATCAAGCAGGCCGTGGCCGTCATAATATAATAGGTCGTTCCGGAATTTCTCATATGAAGGACATCGTCAGGGATCTTTGGCCTCTTTCCATGGCCGGTCACCTTCCAGATTTCTCCCAGTTCCACTTCAGCCCCGATCTGTTTGCAGACCTCCACCGTGGTGAGACAGTCTGTGCTGGCCACGGGATTTCTAATCACAGAAGTCCCTTCTGCCAGTGTGGCGATGATGACAGCCCGTGTCGTATTCGATTTGGAGCCAGGAATGGCGGCTTCACCTTTAAGGTTAGAAGGGGAAACCAAAAATTTCATTCCATTCTCCTCCTTTTCATCTGAGGATCATTGCTTCCACGGGATAAAGACTCGTTCCAATTTTTGAAACAACCAGTTAAAGAAGATGCCGAGCAGGGAGAGGAGGATGAGGCCGACCATCAATTTCTTGGTCTGCATGAGATCCGCGGCAGTCAGGATCATAAACCCGATTCCCGCATCCGCAGCCACCATCTCGGCGGCAACGACAAGAAGTAAAGCAATCCCGATTCCAAGTTTCATCCCGGCAAAGATCATAGGCAAGATACTCGGAAGGATAACCTTTCTGATAATCCTTGCCCTGTTCGATCCCAGGCTCAATGCGGCCTTAATCAAAAGGGGGTCCACATTTTTTACACCGGTATAAACATTAATGACCATCGGGAAGAAGACACCCAATGCAATGACAGCGACCTTCGATGCCTCTCCAATTCCCAGCCAGAGGATCAAGAGCGGGAGAATTGCAATTTTAGGGATGGGAAAGGTTGCGGCAATGATGGGATTGCCTACGGCTTCAGGGATGCTGAAGAACCCGATGGAGATACCGACCGCTACCCCGAAGGTGCAGGCGATCGCAAATCCCCAGAGGATCCGGCTGAGACTGGCGAAGATATGCTTAAAGATCAAGCCTGTCTTCACCATGGTCCATCCTTCGACAAGAATTCCGCTCGGAGCAGGGAGAAACAGAGGAGGAACCCACTCCATCCGACTCACCATCTCCCACAGCAGGAGGATCGCGATAAATGAGGCAATGCTGAGCCAGGGGTGTTCTTTCATCTGGAGAAAGTAGGTCTTATCCTGAACAATGGCCTTCTCAGCCATGGGTCGTTCAAAGGAGGTTTCTCTCCCTTCACCTGAAACGAATTTCCTTTGACTCATGGCGACTCCTCCAGAGCCTCCCTGGCCTGCTCTTTAATGTATCTCCAGATCACATCGACATATTCTAAATATTGCTTCTCGATCGTGAGATGTTCACTCCTCGGCCTGGGGAGATCGATCTTCACAATGTTCAGTATCCTCCCCGGTCTCCTCGATAAGACCACCACGCGGTCCCCTAAGAAAACGGCTTCCTGGATATTATGGGTGATGTAAAGGAAACTTTTCTGTGTCTCCTCCCAGATTCTGGAGAGCTCATACTGCATCAGGGTTCGGGTCTGGGCATCGAGAGCGGAGAAGGGTTCATCCATGAGGAGAAGCAGGGGGTCATTGGCAAGGGCTCGGGCGATTGAGACCCTCTGCTTCATTCCTCCGGAGAGTTGATGAGGATACCTGTTTTCGAATCTCTGAAGCCCGACCATGGTGATGTATTTTTTTGCAATCTCCAGTTGCTCTGCCCATTTCAGTCCCTGTTCTTCCAGACCATAAACAATATTCTTCAGCACTGTTCTCCATGGGAAGAGGGCGAAATCCTGGAAGACGACTGCCGTATGAGGCTTTGAATCTGTCCGGGCGCCCTCGAAGATCACATGTCCTGAGGTTGAGCTGAGGAGTCCGGCAATGATATTGAGTAGAGTCGATTTTCCACAGCCACTGGGGCCCACCACAACCACAAATTCATTCTCTTCGATGGCAAAGTGAATATCCCGGAGGGCCTCCGTCCTCTCCCCCTGTCGATCGGTATAAACTTTGGAAATATGATCGATGAGAACACGCATAAAATGAATAAATTAGAAATTCGAATATCGAAATCCGAAACAAATCCTAAATCCAAATGTCAAAAATTCTAAAACTTTATTGCCTTTCATTTATTGAATTTTGGAAATTCGATAATTCGAAATTGTTTCGAATTTCGCCTGCCCGCCGAACCTGCCTTCGCCGAAACGCTTCGTGCAGGCAGGCAAGTTCTATGGCAGGCGGTGATTTCGTGCTTCGGATTTTATAAATCATTTTCCAAGTTGTTGCATTGCTTCTTTCCAAAAGGAGAGATCCACCATTTCAGAACTGGACATTTTCTTTGAAACCATCCCGTTCTGGTGATACCAGTCTAACTGTTTCTGAATGTCCTCGGCATAAAGCTCTCCATTTCGATCCATATAAGGGAGGGCCAATGCAACGGCATCGGGTTTCTGTTCCGTATATTTAGAAATAATGTTAAGAATTTCCTGATATGGGGGGCCCTCCTTTTTCGCAAGTGCATGGTCATAGTAGTATCGGCAACTCCGGATATAGCCTTTCATGAATGAGACTGCCAGCGCTCGATTCTTCATAAACTTCTCTCCGTAAAAGTTTCCGGCGATCTGATAGGGAAGATGATCTCCTGCCCAGAGGAGGACGTTCGCCTTTCCATCTTTCTCCACAGCGGTCACATGGGGCTGGACGAGGAAGGCGGACTCAATCTGATGGGAGATGACCGTATCCCGCATGCTGGCGACGCTTCCGAGGGGAACGACCTTCACATCGTTGAGCGACATCCCCCTCTTCTCAAGAAGGTTTCCCAGAATATAATGAAAGGTTGAACCAATCTGTGTCACCCCAACACGTTTCCCTTTCAAATCCTTGAGGTCTTTCAGCCCCGACTTCCATTGGTCTGTATCGACGATAATGGCTGTCAGTTTATATCCGGGCCACTCACGGCCCTTATCCGCAACAATGGCAATTTTCATCCCTTGGGCAATTGAATTGTAAAGACCAGCGGTCAGGCCGGTGGCACCCACATCCACGTCACCGCTGGCCGTCGCCACGGCAATGGGCTGAGCGGCCTTAAACCAGATGGGATCTATCTTGATTCCCTCGGGCTCGAAAAACCCCTTATCCATCCCGATGAAGAAAGGGGCAGTGCTGGAGAGTCTGAGGACACCGACCTTCACAGTGGTGATCCCCCAGGAAGAGGCGAATGAAAAGATCATAAAGATGATAGTCACGAATCCCATTAAAATCACTTTTTGTTTCATTGTGTTACCTCCTTTCCATTGTTATTAAACTCTAAGACCAGAACCTTTTGCCCAATTTTGTATTTTCTTATCATCTTGTTTCCGATAATGCAAGACCCTCGTCTCCTTCAGAGAGAGTTGAACCTGGACGGAAGAGGATACAGGGCATTCATGATCTGCGAAGCCACCGGTGGGCACCCTTGAATGAATATCCCTTTACTTTTCATTTTCGAAGTACAGTTGCCGATCAGGATCGTCCCATTCGGACAGGTATTCAATTTTTTCCCAATTCCGATATGAATTTTTTTATCCCGCAAACGCCAATCAGTAAGTTGTGAGTAGTAATCTTGGAGGAAGACCAACAGGGTTGAAAGGCAGGCACTGCAGGATCCCTCATCATAAACCACGACATCAGGAAAAGGAATGGAGAGATGAGCAGGGGGTGGGTCAAAAGGTTTTTCCCATTTCAGATAATCCTGCGGTTCGACGGAGATTTTTTGGAGCTGGATTTCCCCCAGCCCCTTTTCCGCTGATAATCGAAGGTGAGGAACTTCCTCAGGATCAAAGCCCATCAGTCGCGAGGCCACCGCATCTGCAGAGAGAGCATTGTTACTGACCAGGACGATTCCCATCTCTTTCGGCCTTCCATAGGCCGGTCCCATTCCCTCCATTCCGACAGTGCCATCGATGATGACGAGATGAGGATTGAGAACGGTAGCCATTTCCGAAATAGCGATATCCAATTCCTTCTCACCCTTCGTCATTTTTTTATGGGACCGGAGTTGATGAAGTCGCACTTTTTCTCTCCGCCATAAGAGGCCTTTCATATTTTTGATGCTCAGGGTGACACGGGTGTGCATGTGGGTCTTCATAACGGGGAGAGATAGGATAAAATCAAACTCTTTGAGAAGGGCAGGAATTTTAATCTTCTTTAGAACCTTTCCCCTTGGAATTGTCATTTCTATTAGGTCTGCTCGATCTAAATCGATCAGTTCAACCCCTTTCTTTTCAGAAACCTCTTTCAATCCTGTGACTCGAAAAGCCTCTTTGGCATTGACGCCGAAGATACAGCTTTCTCCGATCACGATCTCTCCCGTTTTTTCCTTTCTCAGGTGATCGACGGTGGCCGAAACGACGGAAGGATGCGTTGTGATGCCCGCTCCGGGAGGAGCCAGCCGGGCAGCATTAGGTTTGATCAGGACTCTTTTCCCCTTGATGTCAGGAAGAGGAAATTGATGAAGGGCCCTCCGTGTCGTGAGATAAGGGTCTTTCCCCTTTGCAATGATAACCCGAGCGTGCTTCATCCTCATCCCTTCTGGAACCTAAATTGAGCGATTCTTTGGACCAAAACGATGAAAAACATCAAGAGAATACCCTCCAAATCATATCGGGGATTCACCCAATAAGTGAAATAGAGCCATATCATTCCTGTGAAGACAGAGCTTGCCCCGCACTTGATGCGGGGAATCCAAGTTTAATGGTTCCCTGCATCCGCAGGGACAACATCTGGATTCCCGCTTCCCTGCCTACCGCAAGCAGGCGCGGGAATGACAACTTAAATGCTTCAATCGTAGAATCGCCCAATGTAGGTGAAAAATAGTCCTAAAGGACAGCGATTGAGGAAATTTTCATTTTCCCTGTCAACGATTTCATCTATTGATAAGAGGAGATATCGGTGCTATATTTTAAAACATGCCTCCCAGGGCTTGCCATGCTTACTATTATGGAGGGCTCCCTTTTAAAGGAACAAGGCGGAAGGGCCGGTTGTGGGTCAGGGAAGAGGTGCTCTTCTTTCAGGTTCCGGAAGGCAAGGGGGGTGAAAGGATCGATCTGGAGATCCCTTTCTCAAGAATAGGTGAGATCTTCCTCACCCGTGACAACTATTACGGTTCGGATACCACCCTCTTCAACCTTACCTTCCGAGATCAGAGTGAGAAGTCCTTCACCCTGAGGTTTGCTCCCGTTGCCCTCATTCCAAGGAGGAGGATTGCCCTTCAGAAGGAATGGTTCGACTATTTGGCCAGGGCCGTCAACCCTCCGGGCAGCCCATCTCCCCTTTCCACCAGATAATCCTTGTATTCCTGATAGTTGGATTGGACCCACAATGGCGTCCCGAAGATCTCGTGCATCATAATGTTGAAGGCCACCTTGGTGATGTAGAATCGATGGTGATGTCTCAGAATCGGGTTGGGTGAGAGCAGTTTGATCAATTCCCTGGGTCGCCAGTAGTAACGCCTCATGATATCTTTGTAGATGAGGTTGACCTGCTCCAAGTGGTCTGCCTCTTTGGTGGGCATGACAGCATGGAGATAGTCGAAATTTCGGTAGTCCCAGTCCATGATCCTTCCCATCTTCTTCATCTCATAAAAGAGCGGAGTTCCTGGAAGAGGGGTGATCAGGTTGAGGCCGAAGTGATCAACATATTTCCCGAAGAATTTTAAAAAAGCCTTGCGATCTTCCTCTGTCTCTTCCCAGTGACCGATGAGCAGGGTCGCCATGACCATCAGTTTATGTTTCTTCAAAAGCTCCATGGCATTGCGGGCATGGTCTGCGGAATGGCGCTTCCGGATATCCTTGAGAATGGACTCTTTATGATATTCGAGCCCCATCATGAACTGATAGACCCCTGCCTCCCGATAACCGTCCAGAAGGTCTTCATCCCTGATAATCAGATCTGCCCGCGACTGAAGCCAGAACCGCTGGTTTGTCCTTCGACGGAGCATCTCTTCAATAAACCCGGTGCCCTGATCCCGGGTCACATTGAAGGTGTTATCGCCCACATAGAAGGTATCCCGGTTATATTTCTCTTTGAGGAGTTGGAGTTCATCGGCGATGAGTCTGGGGCTTCTTTTCCTCCAGGTCTTTTTATAAAAGGCCGATTCAGAACAGAAGGTGCAGTCCCAGGTACACCCCCTTGAAAAATTGACGACCAGTCCTCGATGGCCTTCAGAAGGGATGTTCACATAGGGATGCTCCATTTTGGCGAGGTGATAGGCCGGCATCGGAAGGCTATCCAGGTCTTCGATGAAAGGACGATCCCCGGTATAGACGAATTCACCCTTCTCATTGAGATAGGCCAACCCCAAAACCTTCGAAAGATCTTCCTTCCTTTCAACTGTCCTGAGAAATTGAGTCAGGGTGATCTCTCCCTCTCCCACGCAGATGTAGTCAATGGCCGGACAATCCCTGAGCGTCTCTTCCGCCATGAAGGAGGGATGTTCTCCTCCCATGATGATGATCGATTGGGGGCTGACCGTTTTGATCAGATTGGCGGCATTGATCCCATCGTAGATGAAGGCCGTGCAGATGACAGAGATGCCAACGATCTCCGGTTTTTCTCTCCGGATCTTCTCTTCGAGATCCCTCCAGGGGTTTTCGTTAAGCGTACAATCCATGAAATCGATATCGAACCCATCCCTTTCTAAATAGGCCAGCAACTGGAGACATCCGGGCGAAGGGACCCAGGCTCGGAGAATCGTCCAGATCTTATGAGGGGGATCAACCAGCAGAAATCTCATTGTGATGCTTTCTTCTTATCGGAGTGGGTTTGTTCTCTCCTCAGACGCCATTTGAGGAGATGTTTGAGCAGGGGTTTGGCCAGCGGGATCCGAAAAATAAAATGGGAATAGGGGATTTTAAAAATCTCTCCGGTGAGAAGCCTTTGGGAAAAATTTCTGACTCTCTCGGCGGCCCTCTTCACTTCCGGTTCCTTCACCACTGCCACCTTCGTGAAGACATTTTCACAGTACTGGCAACTGGAGCAGGAGGTTTGATTGCAGTCCTTGGTTTTAAAATGTTCAAGGAAACCGTCCAGCTTCCGGTTATCCAGATAGATCAGTTCCCGCACCTCCAGGTCGAAGACCTTTTCCAGTTCGGAGACCTTCATGATGTTCACATGTTCCGGTTTGATGAAGTATTCGAGATGGACAGGGGTAAACGCTCCCTTCCTCGGAAGGGTGAAAAGGTCTAAAAGATTTCCATCATAACGGCGATTTTCATAAGCCCTGACATGTTCGATAAGGAGAGGGGTCCGTTTGAAACGCTCGGTGATTTTAAAATGTGTGTACTCGAGGTTCTCATAATGGCGGATATCCTCCGGCCTGATCCAGGGGGATTTTAAAAGCTCCACAGGGTCCATCAATTTTCGGTAAAAGCAGAGATAACCCGGATACTGGAGATAGCAGTACTCCTCCTCTTCTCCCTCCCTCGAGGAATGGCCATCGTGGTTGACATGCTCAAAATTATAAGGGCATTGCCAGAGACAGATATTATTGACGATCAGTTCTAAGTTGCAACGCACTGCCTTCCGGATTGCCTCGAGGGTTTTAAATTCCCGATTGATATGTTCATCGATGATAATCTCCTCGATGCCCATCTCTTCATATTGAAGGGCCTTCCTTACGGTATTGACCCGGGCCGTTGTGGAAACTTTTACTTTAAGGCGAGGGAAGCGTTTCCTTACGAGATCGATGAGATAGGGGATGCCGACCGTGACCGAATCCGCACCGGATTGATCGATCCATTCGAGAAGATCGATCAGTTTTTTGTAACCTTTTCTGGAATACTGAAGATTACCGAGACAGGGGGCGTTCAGCAGATAACTGAACTCCAATCCTCTGGCGTGACAGGCCTGGATATAGTTCCTCACATCATTTCGATCCACCTGGGGCAGGACAAACCCGGGTCTTGCCCCACCCACAATATCGAAAGGAAGTTTTCCAAAGAGACCATCTACCGATGTCCCCTTCAGTGCGTCAAGAAAGGCAATGTCCCAATTGGCCCCCACCCGAAGTTTCATCGTGGGTTAAAAATAACACGCAGGACAGTCTCTTTTCAAGAGAGGCATTATTCAATCCACCTTTGTTGCTTCGGATAATTTTTCATTCAATGGGGGATTTCTTAAAAGCATTCGGTGTCATTCCCGTATATTTTTTAAAGATTCTTAAAAAATGTGATTCACTTTTAAAACCTAATTGGTGCGATACCTGAAACAATTTTATATCCCTGTTCTTAAACAGAAGCTGTTTTGATTTTTCAATTCTCAACTTATTGATATATTCATTGATACTATGACCTAATTCTTTCTTGAACTTTTTCCCTATATACTCCCTTGAGACTAAAATCCTGGCTGCAACATCCTTAGACCCTATTGGTTTTGTAAAATGATTATTAATAAATTTGATCGATTGCTTAATTGGGCTACTTAGCTCATTCACCGAGGCATATGTTGAATGATTTATCTCAATATTTCCTATATTCGTATTTTCGTTTAGTATCTCCCTTACCCTTTCGAGTAAATCAAAGGGGTCGAAAGGTTTTCTTATATAACCGTAAACCATTAAATCAGCACATCTCTCAGCCCTTTCAATTGTGCTGTAAGCCGTGAGCACGATCACCGGGACCGTTTTTGAAAACTCTCTAATGTGTTTTAATACATCGAGTCCTTCCATTTCAGGCAATTTTAGATCCAATATAATAAGATCTATAGGAAGGCTTTTAAAAAGGTCTAAGCCCTCTTTGCCATCCTTGGCCTTAAATACATCGAAGGTGTCATTAAAAAGTTCTTCAATGGAATCCAATATCCCCGGCTCATCATCAATAATCAAGATGTTCTTTCTCTGAATTCTGTTAGTGCTGTCTAAACTCATGCTTAGCCTATCAAATGCCGTCGTCTCTGAATCTATCATTTTTCTTTGAGGCGTCATCAAAAACAGCTTCAACCATCCGAAACGTTTAGGTATTTAAAAGGTGGTTGCTTTATTTATACAATGTTTCAACCAAGGTTTTTATAACACAATGACTTACTTTGTCAAGACATCAAGTTTTGAGGGGTGTGCGACAAATTTGTGGGTAAATTTTAGCCCGTGGCGCGATATTCCCAGAAGTCTTCCCAACGGCCACTAAGGATGCAGCATCTTAAGGCGATGATGCCGTTTGCTCCCTTGACCGTCCAGT